>CAZIBV010000020.1:15022-32206 GCA_964537345.1 uncultured Flavobacterium sp.
TGCGATGGGGCAAATTCCGTCCGATAAAAGGCGTGACGTCAATCAATGTGAACTTCCGCCATCTGAACAGGCAACTCATCGGCGCAGCCAAAAAACACGGCATAAACCTGATGGTCTACACGCCCAATACTAAATCAGACGCAAACCGATGCATAAAGGCGGGCGCATGCGGCATCATCACTGATAATTTGGAGTTGTTCAGGTAGTTTGGGTCGTAATCCACTGCGGCAAATCAGGTGCGCGGTAACCTTTCATTTTTTGCAGCAAATCGTTTATGGAATCACTGGTAAGCAGCATGTCAAAATGTGCCTGTTTTAGAAATCCGCGGTTAAGCATTTGCCGGGCCATCGCAATCAGCGGTTCGTAAAACCCATTGACGTTGAGCAGCCCGATGGGTTTTGTGTGTAGGCCGAGCTGTCCCCAGGTGAGGATTTCAAAAAGTTCTTCCATGGTGCCAAAGCCGCCGGGCAGCGCGATAAATCCGTCCGACAGGTCGTGCATCCGGGTTTTCCGTTCGTGCATGCTGTCAACCAGGATGAGTTGCGTCAGGGTTTCGTGTGCCACCTCGCGCGTGCGCAAAAAGTGCGGAATGACCCCGATCACCTCGCCACCACTTTGCAGTGCTCCATCGGCAACGGCTCCCATCACCCCGATTTTGGCTCCGCCGTACACTACGCCAATCTTGCGCAGGGCGAGTTCATGTCCCAATTGCATCCCGGTCTGGGCGTAAATGGTATCGGTTCCGGCTGATGCTCCACAAAAAACGGCGACTCGCTTCATCGCGTGATGATAAATTCGCAACGGCGGTTGATGGCGTGCTGTTGTTCGGTACATTCGGCACCGCACTGGATCAGCGGCTGGGTTTCGCCGTATCCGCGCGACTTCATCCGCTTTTTATCAATGCCCTTGCTCACAAGATAGTTGAGTGTAGCCAGCGCACGTCGGTTGGATAGGCGCAGGTTGTACATATCCGAGGCGCGGTTATCCGTATGGGCACCGAGTTCGATTTCCATCGACGGATATTTTACCATGATGTCGTAAAGTACGTCGAGAACGCGGGCGGCCTCAGGCTTGATGTCCCATTTGTCGAGGTCAAAATAGATGTTTTCCAACACGATCTGGACTTTTCCGTCCTGGCGTCGGGTGATGATTTCCTCGGCATCGTCATAGCATTCCATCAAAAGTTCGATCGTATAGCGCAGTTTGCCTTCGTCGTTGGTGGTGAATTCCTCGCTGTGCGGAATGTAGAAATCGCGGACGGCCTGAATGACGTACTTGGTGTTGGGCTGCGTGTTGAAAACGTATTCGGCCTCGTTGCCTACCGTCATTTGCGCAATCAGCTTGCCGGTTTCGGCTTCGTAAAGGCTGACCACGGTTCCCGGAAGCTTCTCGGCTGTGTTCTTGTCCTTGACGTCGCCTTCAACAAAATAACTCTTCTCGTTTTGTATGCGCACAAAGCTGTAAAGATTGTCGCCGCCCTTTCTGTTTGACGAAAAATAGCCCTTGCCGGTTTGGTCGTTGATGATGTAACCAAAATCGTCCATGCCGCTGTTGAGGGTTTCGCCCAGGTTGACGGGCTTGGCAAAAACACCGTCGTAAGCCTTGCTCAAAAAGATGTCTAGGTTGCCCATTCCCTGATGGCCGTCGGAGGCAAAATACAGCGTTGTTCCGTCGTCGTTGATAAACGGAAATTGCTCGCGGTGTTTGGTGTTGATGGTTGGGCCCATGTTGACGGGCTCGCCAAAGGTTCCGTCTTCATTGACGTCGACCACGTAAATATCAAATGATCCCTGGCCGCCGGGTTTGTCGGATGCAAAATAGAGCTTTTTGCCGTCGCGCGACAACGTTGGATGCTGTGTCGAATACGTTTCGGATGCAAAAGGAACCATCTGCGCTTCCTGCCACTTTCCGTCCTTGAATTCTGATCGGAAAATCTTGACACTGGCAAATTTTTCGCCATTTACCTCGATGCGTTTGTCGCCCGTGCGGCTAAAGTACATGATTTTGCCATCGGCTGAAAATGTAGGCGTGGCCTCGTGGGTCTTGCTGTTGATGGTTTCCGGGAAAGGTTCAATCCGCGTCAACTGTTCTTTGTCATTGACGGTGGCGCTGAACAAATCCAGATACGGCCTGTCGTTCCAGTCGTACTGTGGTTTGTCGGCACTTCGCAATGATGCAAATGCTACCTTGTCGCCGTAAAACGCCATGCCAAAATCGCCATTGGTGATGTTCTTGGCCATGGTTTGAACTACGTGATCGTACGGAAGGTTTCGGCTCAGGTTGGCGATAAACTTGGGTGTGTTGACGTTAAAGCCAAGGTATTCGCCCATGATGATGTCGGCCTTGGCGTAATCACCATTGCCCATGAGCGAGTGTGCATACCGGAAATAAACTTCGGGCTTTAAACTGTCCTTGTAGGTAAAAAACAAATCGCCGTAAGCCAGCACCGCCTCGCGGAACTTGCCGTTGTTGTAGTAAGAATCGCCCTTGTTTTGCAGTACTTTTTCGTTTGGCTTTAACTGCTCATACATGGCCGCCGCCTGCAAGTAGGCCTTTTTTTCGAACAACGCATGCGCAGCTTTCTCGGTAGGCTTCTTTTGCCCAAAAGCGGGAAGAAGGCTACAGCAGACAAGCAAAAGCAACAGTTTTTTCATGGTCATCCGTTTTTAAAAGAATCGCGGTGATTTATCATATCCCTTGCCCGACAATCCGGAAAGATCCAGGTCAAACAACAGGAAAATCTCGTGTGTTCCGGAGTTGAAATTCCCCAGATTGGTCAGCGTATAATCATAGGAATAACCTACGCGCAAGGTAGGCGTAATGTAAACGTTGACGAGTCCGCTAACCGAATCGTCAAAACGGTAACCCGCACCAAATTCGATAAACTCGTTGATAAGCACGTTTCCGGTGACGTCAAAAGCCATGGGCGCACCCTTGACACCTTTGGCCATAAAGGCTGGTTTAAACTTCAGGTTGTCATTCAGGTTAAAAACATATCCGCCCGTCATAAAATAATGAATCTCCTCGACCCCAATCGTCGCAATGGCGTTTTGACGCTCCAGGTGTTTGGTGCGCAGCAAATTGGGAGCCGACAATCCTATGTAGTACTGCTCGCCAAACAAAAACGTTCCCGCGCCCACATTGGGAAAGGTTTGGTTGATGTTGTTGGCAAAGGCCGGATCGGGAGCGGTATCAGAATACTGGAATCCGTTAAAGTTGGCGTTGAAAAATTTAAATCCGCCCTTGACGCCAAAAGACAGCTTGGTCTGGCCGGACAACGGTACAACATAGGCCACATCGGCAAAAACACTGTTGTCCTTAACCACGTCGCCAATCTCATCGCTGATAACCGACACGCCAACCTCTACCCTTTTGGCCACGGGTGCATGCGCAAAGAACGAAGCGGTTTTAGGCGCACCCACGGCTCCGACCCATTGTGTTCGGTAAAGCCCGCCAATGTTGAGGACGCCCTCATTATCGGTAGCATACGCCGGATTGATCACGCTCATGTTGTACATGTAGTGCGTAAACTGCGGATCCTGCTGCGCCATCACCGCGGGAGCGACGAGCAGTAAAATTCCGGCCAATATGTTTTTAAATCTCTTCATACTATCGGCTTAGATATAGCCTGCCCTGCTTGGGCGAGCGGTTGCCGTCGTTAAACTCCAGAATATAAAAATACACGCCCACGGGAACCTCGCCGTCGCCAAGTTTGACGCCTCCCTGACTTGCAGTTCCGTCCCAATCAGGCGTTGCAGCATTACCCTTGTAGAGAATGTTTCCGTAGCGGTTGTAAATCTCCAGTTTGAAATTTGGATAGACCTGGCGGATGTTGACAATCACAAACGTATCGTTGATTGAATCGCCGTTTGGTGAAAAACCATCCGGAATCAGGATGTCGAGTTCGCAAACCGTAGTATCAACAGTAACTTCCAGCCTGACGGCACTTTCACAATCGCCCGCTACGGTTGACGCATAATAGGTTTGACCGTTTACCAGTGGTGTCTGCGGATCGATTGGCGTTGTGCCAGCCGGCGAATCATACCAAACCACCGGTTGACCGCCTGCAATGTTAGCTGACAGATCAGCAATAACGGGCGAATCGTCACCGCAGAATTCATTTCCGCCCTCGATGAGTTGCGGAGTTCCGGGCTGGCTCACGGCAAAGGTCGCGCTTCCAAATCCGGTACCCGACGCGCCGCATTGTCCGCCGCTTGATACCAGTTGGTCGATTGTAAGCGTGATGTTGCCTTCCAATAAAGCGTTGGCCGGGATGACAAAGGTTGCAGCGCCCGCCACCAGTGTAATTTGTACCGATGCCGAACTCACGACGGCACCACTCAGTGAATAAGTCAGCGTGTAATCGCCATCAGCCAATGCAACCGCGCCTGTGATTTGCACCGTGGCATCCGACGCCAGACAGATATCGCCAACCGACAATTGTGCACCCGTGATATCGGGAGACGGCAAAATTGTTATGGCAACAGATGCATCTGCCGACAAATTCGTACATCCGCCTGAAAGCGCAATAATCTGGTTGATGGTCAGCTGATAATCGGCCGCCGCTGTAAATACTGATGCCGGTACCGTGAATTGTCCCGAACCGCCGGCAATGGTCACGACGTTGGTTGTTCCGGTTGATGGTGTGCCGCCGGGAATCACATAGGCAAACTGATACGAACCGTCAGCAAGGCTGGTGGCGCCGGAAATGTCAACCGTCACCGTGCTTCCCAGACAGACCGCAGTAGCCGACAGATTGGAGCCGGAAATCGTGGCCGGTGGATTGGTCACCACATTGACCTGCACACCTGCCAGGGCGCTTGAACACTGAGTTGAAACGTTGGTGATCAGGGTAAAGCTGATGGTCGTGGTGCCCGTATTGGTAAGCGAAGACGCCGGAATGTTAAACGATCCTGTTCCGCCTGAAACCACTACTGAAACTGACTGCGATGATACATTGGCGCCGGAAAGGTCAAACGCGAGTTCGTAAGTTCCGTCGGGGACGCCGGTAAGGGTAACCGTTGCATTGGCGCCAAGGCAAATCGGGGTGACCAACGTGATGTTCGGGATGGCCAGTACGGGAACGGGCAAAATGGTGAGTTGCACCTGCTCGCTGTCGGTTCCGCACCCGTTTGTAATGGTATAAGTATAGGTGAAAGTGCCGGCCAATAGTGACGACACGTCCAGAGGATTGGCTACCGCAGTGCCCGCAGCATCGGTCCACTGTCCTCCCGTTTGTTCGCCGTCGAGCAAGACATTCAAATCAAAAGTTCCCGATGACGTACAAACGCTCTGCACCTGGTTAAACGTTCCGGCGTTGGGCTGCGGACTCACCACAACCGTCACCGTGGCCGAATCGGTAAGGCAAGGCGATGTGCCGCCACCCACCGTATAGGTAAAGGTATACGTTCCTACGCCTGCTGCCGAAGGATTGAAAACTGATCCACTAAGTGCTCCCGATGCATTGTCATCATTCCACGTTCCGGCACCCTGCGAGCCGTTGAGTCCGGTAAAAAGATCTACAGCAGTAGCCGTAACGCAAACGTCAAGCGTAGCACCCGGACCTCCCGCATTGGGCGATTGCCCGATGGTAACGGTAACAGTCGCCGTATCAAGACTGCAAAGGTTTCCGCCTACCGTATAGGTATAAACTCCGGCCGCATCAACAGCAGGGTTAAACACACCGGTTCCACTTGAAAGCGCAGGTGACCAGGTTCCACCAGCTTGCGCGCCGGTCAAAAAGTTAATCAGGTCCTGTGGAGCATTATTGGTACAAAAGAACGCATTGCCATCGCTTCCGGCATTCGGGACCGGATTTACGGTTACGGTCACCGTGGCTGTATCGTTGTCGCATGGTTGGTTTCCGGCAAACGTATAGGTGTAAACGCCAGGCGCATCAACCGCAGGATTAAACACTCCTGTTCCGCTGGCTAGTGCCGGCGACCAGGTTCCGCCAACCTGAGGCGTTCCGTTGAGGAAATCGAACAAATTCTCGGGAGAACTGTTGACGCAAATGGTCATCGTTCCATCCTCACCGGCATTAGGACCGGGCGTTACGGTAACATTGACTACAGCCGAATCGGTTCCGCAGGCCGCGTTGCCCGTAACGGTATAGGTGTACACTCCTGAAGCATCAACCGCAGGGTTAAGTACATTGCCACCGGAAAGCGCCGGCGACCAGGTTCCTCCAGGTTGTGCCGTTGGGCCTAAAAGTTCAAAAAGGTTGACAGGGTCTTCATTCGAACAAACCGACAAATCCGCATCGGCGCCCGCGTTGGCAGGAAGAATCACGTTAACGGTTACCGAGGCCACGTCATCCGGACAAGGTGCGTTGCCGGGAACGGTGTAAAAATACGTTCCTGAAGCGTTGGTCTGCGGATTGAAAATTCCACCCGTAAGTGCAGGAGTCCAGAATCCACCCGACTGGGCATCAGGACCAAGCAAAGTAAAAAGGTTGACGGGACCGGCAGTTTGACAGACTTCAAAGTTAACCACGTCGTTTCCGGCCTGAGGCGCAGCGGTTGCCGTCACCGTAACAGATGCCGAAAGCGCCTGACTACAAGACGGCGTACCGGTTGTCGTAATAAAAGTAAGCGCCACCGTTGTAGTTTGATTCACCAGCGGACTGATGGTTGCCGTCCCTGAAGCATTGAGCGTCACCGATTGCACCGCTCCTCCGTTGATGGTATAGCTGACCGTAGCGTTTGGCGTCCCTGTAATGGCGATTGTAGCGTTGGTTCCGCTGCATACCGTTGTGCTGGTGGCCGAAATTGTAGCCTCCGGAAGCGGAATCACGGTAATATTGGCCGTTACGTTCAAGTTCTGGCTACAGGCGGGTGTTCCTGAAAGCACCACCGAGGTCAGCACCACTGTGGTATCGGCGGTAAAAGTTCCTGCAATAACGCCGTTTCCAGCTGCATCGAGCGTGACGGTTTGAGCAGGCCCGCCGTTGATGGTATAGGAAACCACGGCGCCCGGAGTGCCGGTGACCGACAGGTTGGCCGAACTTCCGCTGCAGATGGTTTGCGAAGCCGATAGTGACGCCACCGGAAGCGGCAGGACCGTGATTTGGATGGATTGTGAAAGCGTTTGCTCGCATCCTCCGTTTGACACATTGGTCAAGATAACGGTTGACGTCTGTGAAAGTGTCAGCACAACCGATGCGTTACCCGATGCGTCCAGCGTTACCTGCTGGGCCGTTCCGTTTACCGTATAGGAAACCACAGCTCCCGGGGTTCCGGTAAAGTTGACAGTGGCCGGCTGGCCCGAGCAAACGGTGGCTTCGCCCGACAATGACGCGGTTGGCAGAGGCAATACGGTTACCGTATGCGATGAATTGCCCGGCACCGTACAGGCCGGAGTTCCCGGCGAGGTAACCTGAACGATTGTATAAGTGGTTTCGGCACTAAAATTCTGAGATATCGACGCACTTCCTGAAGCATCCAGAACAATGGTCTGAACCGCTCCGCCGTTTACCGTATAAGTTACAACAGCGCCGGGCGTTCCCGTAAAGGTAATGGTGCCAGGTTGTCCCGGACACAATCCCTGCGGTCCGGTCACCACAACGGTTGGCGGTGGCGGAATGGTGATTGTCACGGTGCCTGATGCCGGAGCCGTACAGGAAGGCGTGCCTCCGGTGGTAATGGTCTGCAGGGAGAAGACGGTAGTTTGGGTATAAGTCTCCGTCACCGATGCCGTACCCGATGCACTCAGGGTAATGGACTGCGTTTGTCCGTTGACCGTATAAGCTACAATGGCGCCGGGCGTTCCGGTAAAGACTACCGTAGCCGTTTCACCCGGGCAAATCGTCTGGTTTTGCGAAATCGACACCGTTGGAAGTGGCAATACAGTTATGGTTACCGTCCCGGTTTGCGGCGCACTGCACGAAGGCGTTCCCGAGGTTGCCGCGCTCACCAAAACAAACGTGGTATTCGCGGTGTAATTTTGTGTTATCTGAGCCTGTCCCGACGCATCAAGGGTTATGGTTTGTGCCGATCCGTTAACCGTATAATTCACCACCGCGCCCGGAGTTCCCGTAAACGTTACCGTTGCAGGCTGACCGGAACAAACCGTCTGGCTTGACGAAATTGAAACCACCGGCAATGGGGCGATGGTTATGGTCACCGATCCTGAAACAGGTGCCGGACAAGAAGGAGTTCCCGATACTGAAATACTGGTCAGGGTGTAGGTTGTAGTAGCCGTGTAAACCTGGGTAATCGACGCTGTTCCCGCAGCATTAAGTGTAATATTCTGCCCTGGTCCGCCATTTACCGAATAAGTTACAATTGCACCCGGCGTTCCGGTAAACGTTACGGTTGCCTGCTGTCCTGAGCAAATGGTCTGGCTGGAACTGATGCTGGCAGTTGGCGGAGGAATCACGGTTATCGTCACCGATCCGCTTTGAGGATTTGTACAAGCCGGAGTGGTTGCCGTTGACGCGCTCACCAATGAAATCACCGTCGTGGCATCAAAAGTTGATGTAAAACCAGCAGTCCCCGATGCATTGAGTACTATCGTCTGCGTGAGTCCGTTTACCGTAAAATTGACCGTGGCATTGGGCGTACCCGTAAAATTGACGGTGGCTTGCTGACCCGCGCAAATGGTTTGGTTGGATGAGATGCTCACCACCGGCAGCGGCAACACCGTAACGACAATCTGCTGTGAAAGCGGCTGTACGCAAGATGGAGTTCCGGCCGATGCCACACTCATCAGCGAATAAGTTGTGGTAGCTGTAAAAGCCTGTGAAATAGCAGCTGTTCCTGAAGCATTCAACACAATGGTCTGCACGGCGCCACCGTTAACCGTATAGGAAACCGTAGCATTTGGCGTTCCCGTAAAAGTCACGGTAGCCGTCTGCCCTGAACAAATAGTTGTATTGGCCGCAATGGTAGCCGTAGGTGGCGGCAACACCGTGATGGTCACGCTACCTGATGCAGGAGCCGGACATGATGGAATTCCCGTTGTAGAAATTCCCGTCAGCGTATAAGTGGTTGTGGCCGTATAGTTTTGGGTAATCGTCGCCGTTCCCGCTGCATTAAGCGTAATGCTTTGCGATGGCCCGCCGTTGACCGTGTAAGTAACCTGAGCATTTGCCGTACCCGTAAAAGTAACCGTGGCCTGCCCGCCCGGACAAACCGTAGCATTTGAACTGATGGTCACCACCGGAATCGGAACCACGGTAATCACAACTGATCCCGTAAGCGTACGCGTACAACTTGGCGTTCCGGACGATACCACACTGATCAGGGAAAAGGTCGTGTTGGCCGTATAAGTATTGGTAACCGATGCCGTTCCTGAAGCATTGAGAATAATCAGCTGGTTGGCGCCGCCATTGATGCTGTAGGTCACTACCGAATTGGGCGTTCCAGTAAAGGTCACGGTGGCTTGTTGGCCGGAGCAGATGGTTTGGTTGGACGAGATCGTTGCCACCGGAAGCGGTAAAACATTTATCGTTGCCGATCCCGAAACCGGCTGCGAACAGCTTGGCGTTCCGGCTGATGCCACGCTTACCAGATTAAACACCGTGGTAGCGGTATAAGTTCCCGTAACCGTTGCCGTACCTGACGCATTCAGCACGATCGACTGGTTTGCACCTCCGTCGACATTATAAGTCACGGTAGCATTGGGTGTTCCCGTAAAGGCGATCGTAGCTTGCTGCCCGGAACAAATGGTCTGGTTAGCTGCAATGGTGGCCACGGGAAGCGGCAAAATGGTAATGGTTACGGTCGAAGTGGCTGGCTGACAGATTCCCGTTACGGTATAGGTAAACACATATGGACTTCCGGCCAGGGACAAGCCTGAAGGATCCAGCGTACCAAGATGGCCGTTGGTGGTACCCACGGGTCCTGACCACGTACCGGTGCTATCGGGCGTTCCACCCAATAATGTAAAAAGGTTAAAAGGTGCGGTCGTTGCGGTTTGATTGACGCAAATATCGCGCACTCCGTTGCTGCCCGCGTTGTTGGGTTCTACCAAGTCGACAATGACTTCCAGCCTGTCGATACTTTCACAAGGCGGATCGACGGTTGTTGCATAGTACGATTCTCCGTCAATCAGCGGCGTATCGAGCGGAAGGATAACCGCCGAACTCGATGTTGAATACCAATTATTGGCTCCGGTCGCCGTGAGATCGGCTACTGTGGGCACCGGACCGTTGGGATCATTACAAAATTGTTGCACTGCCGGACCTGTCGGCACGGGAACCACGCCAACGTTTACAAAAACAGAGAGTCGCGATGTTTCACAACCGGTATCAGGATTTGTTTGCGACGCGTAGTAAATGGTGTTGTCGTTAAGGACTGTACCCGGAGCCAACGGAGTTCCACCTGCCGGTACGCTGTACCACTGAACGTTGTTCCCGGTAGCGATCAAGTCAGAAATTGTAGCATTGGCCGCCACACCCACGCAAACGCCCTGAAACGGCAATCCTCCCGGAGCTCCGTAGACCGTAACACTAACCGCTGTACGCACCCCGCAGTTTCCCGCAGCATTGTCGGCGTAATAAGTGGTTCCATTATTCAAACCTGTCCCCGGCGAAAGTGCGGTGCCACCTGTTGGCGACAGGAACCAGGCCACGCCTCCTCCGCCATCGGTAGCTTGCAAGTTGGCAACCGTCGGTGACTGAAGGTCACAAAATGTTTGGGAAGTATCAGCAACAGTTGGACACTGACCATAAAAAATTCCGGCTGTAAAAAAGGCCACGGCCAAAAAAAGCAATCGGAGATTAGTACGGCGTATCAATATTCCCATAAAAGGACCGGCTTTAGATACTTTGATTATCAAGAATTTAAACCGTTTTACCGCTAATGCTTTATCTACACACAAGCGCAAACCGCAAAATGGTTGCGATACGGAAAAATGGTAGTACTATATTAGACAAATATCCACCGGCCGGACTTTGTAAACAGATAATGTTATGAACAAAGTCATTAACAGTATTTTAATACGAAAAGAATGGCGAACCGCTTACTTCTTTTTGGATTTGTCGCGGTAATTGATAATGTTGTACATCAGTACCACATCCTTGTGTTTGATGTAAAGTTGCTTGCGGTTGTTTTGGTTTTTCCGGGTGATAATGGAAATATCAACCGGCCAGCCGTCCTCGTCGGCGCAGGAAAAAGGATAAATCAGGTCATTTTCATTTTCCACCTGGGCCGGATAATCGGCAATACGGTACAACTGAACTTCCTGCGAATAAATCACGATGCGGTTTTTAGTGGTGTCGAGGGTGATGATGATGTTGGCGGGTGTCAAGTCAGACCATTTGCCCCAGCCGCCCTTGGCATTGCGCTCCATGACGCTGAACCCGGTAGTCTGAAAGGTAAAAGTTTGTGCCGATGTCAAGGTTGACACCGCAAGCATTGCGATAAATAAAAGTTTTTTGAGATTCATGGTCACAGCGTAACGGCCTCTTTCTTGGCCAATTCAAATTCAGTGATGATGTCGCGGATGATGTCGGCAACGGGCATGATTTTGTCAATCAAACCGGAAACCTGCCCGATTTCAAGTTCGCCTTCCTCGAGGTCGCCTTCAAACATTCCCTTTTTGGCGCGGGCGCGTCCAAGGATTTGCTTTAACTCGTCAACCGATGCACAACGTGCATACGCCTGCTGCAAATCGTCGTAAAATTTATTCTTGATCAAGCGCACGGGCGCCAGTTCCTTTAGCGTAACCTGCGTAGCTCCCTCTGGAATTTCGGTCAATAATTTTTTAAAGTTCTCGTGCGATGACGATTCAACCGATGCCGCAAACCTGCTCCCGATCTGAACACCGTCGGCACCCAGAATCATGGCCGCCAGCATGCCCCTGCCCGTTGCAATGCCTCCGGCTGCGATAAGCGGAATCTGCAAATGTCTTTTGACCATGGGAATCAGCGTAAGTGTGGTGGTTTCCTCGCGTCCGTTGTGTCCGCCGGCTTCAAAACCCTCGGCAACAACCGCGTCGACACCGGCTTCCTGGGCTTTGAGCGCAAATTTTGAACTGCTCACCACATGGACTACCGTGATGCCGTGACTTTTGAGATGTTGTGTCCAGGTCTTTGGATTTCCGGCCGATGTAAAAACGATTTTCACCCCTTCCTCGACAATGATCTGCATGATTTCGTCGATTTGCGGATACAGCATCGGGACGTTGACGCCAAACGGTTTTGAAGTTGCCGCTTTGCATTTGCGGATGTGTTCGCGCAAAACCTCGGGATACATCGATCCGGCACCGATAAGGCCCAGTCCGCCGGAATTGCTTACCGCCGAGGCAAGCCGCCAGCCGCTGTTCCAGATCATGCCGCCCTGAACGATTGGGAATTGGATATTGAAGAGTTGGGTAATTCGGTTCATTGTTTTATCAGTTTTCCGGTCATTACGCCGCCGGAGGTCAATCGGTAAAAGTACACGCCGGCCTTGAGGTGACTGGTGTCAATTGGGTTCGAAGACAAAGAGACTTCCAGGATAAGACGGCCCGTCGCGTCAAAAAGGGAAAACGCTCCCTGTGGCGAGGACACCTTCAGCGAAGCTTGAAAAGGATTGGGATAAACCACCACATCCTGCCCGGCGAAATCCTGCGTGCCGAGCGCCTGCAACGCCTGCTCAAAATTGGGAATCCCGTAGCCAAATTGCGGGTTGGGATTGTTGTAAAGATGTGCCGACTCGCGGACGATTTGCATGATTTGGGTTGACGTGAATCCGGGCGCGGCCTGCCACAGTGACGCCACCATGCCTGCCAGAATGGGTCCGGCAAACGAGGTTCCGCTACCGGTGACCACATTGCCTTGCGTGTTGGCTATCACCGACGCCTGACCCTGGGCCATGACATCGGGTTTTACGCGTCCGTCAAATGATGGACCTATCGAACTGAACGCGGCGTACTGACCGCTTGCATTGACCGCTCCCACCGCCAAAACGTTGACCGCATCTGACGGAACATTGATATGCGGATTGGCGCCGGCTCCGGAATTTCCCGCCGATATCACGACCGCCATGCCTTTTGAAGCTGCAATGGTCGCACCGCGCGAGGCGAATCCTGTAATGCCGTTCATGTCGGCGTACTGGTAGCTGTAATTGGGATTGTCGTATCCAAAATAACCCAGCGAGCTGTTGATAACGTCTACACCAAGGCTGTCGGCCACCTCAGCCGCTTCGACCCAGTAGGATTCCTCGACTGGATTTTCAGAAAAGATATCTTCAGTAATAAAAAGATAATAGGCCGCATCGGGGGCGGTGCCCACAAGCTGGTTTGGGACATAGCCGCCCATGGTGGATAGCACCAGGGTTCCGTGGTTGCTGCGGCTGTAAATGTTGTTGTCGCGGTCGGGAAAATTGTATCCGCCCAAAATAAGATTGTTGTCGCGAAGACGCGAAAAGGCCGGCAGGGTGTTGACGCCGGGATAACCCGCATCGAGTACGGCGATGATTTTTCCGGTTCCAGTGTAATCCTGCTGATGCAATAGATGTCCGTTTAGCATCTGGATTTGGTTGGCCGAACTTCCGTACGGAAAATCAACCTGGACGTCGAGGTTTTTGTTGACGGGCTCAAATTTTTCCTGAAAAGGCCGGCCGGCGTTCAGGTTGTGGTTGGCATAGGAAACCGATGCTACAAAAGGCAATGATTGGAGCGCCTGAATGGTTGCCAGCTCCCCGCGCACGTGAAGCGCATTGAGCCAGCGGGACTGCGCCATGACCGTAATCCCGGGCGTTTCGCTCACTTGTAAAATGTATTCGGTATGAACGGGGACGTCGGTGGCATCGAGGGCAATTCCCTGTGTGGCCCTGCGATCGAGCGCGCGTTGGGAGAGCATTTCCAGCGGATTGTTCAGGTAAAAATCGGCGTTGGGCTTGTTGGCAAAGTAAACCCAGGCATCTTCTTGCGCCCAGGTAAACCCGCAGCAAAAAAGGATCAGGAGCAGTGCATTTTTCATTGAATCAAATGTAGCGAAATGTTTTGGAATTTGAATCGGACTCAATTCAGTTCACCGACGCATCGGAAAATTATCGGCTACAAAAAATCTCTTTGAATTATCAATTATAAAATCACGCCGCTCCCCAACACTTCACCGTCCTTGTGCCAGGCGACGAATTGTCCGGGCGTAATGGCTGATTGCGGTTGGTCAAAAGAAATGAAAAGCGCGTCCTCAAACTGATGCAGGGTCGCTTTTTGCAGTGGCTGGCGGTAGCGGATCCGCACCATGGCATCCATCGTCTGGCCGGGCTGGAGCCTGAGGTCCTGGCGAATCCAGTGAACTTCATGTCCGGCAACCTTGAGCGCACGTCTGAACAAAGCCGGGTGTTCGTGTCCCTGGCCGGTGTAAATGGCGTTGTCATGAATGTCGATGCCGATGATAAAAAGTGGCTCGGTTGTTCCGCCCACGTTTAGGCCTTTTCGCTGTCCGATCGTAAAGTAATGAGCGCCCTGATGTTCGCCTTTTACCTTGCCCATGTCGGGCGTCAGGTGCAATGGCGATGCCTCGGCCTCCAATGACTCCCGTTGGGTTGGATTGAATTCCGGACGCTGGAATATCGGGTGATTTTTATCGACTTCGTAAATAAGTCCAGCCTTGGGTTTTAGTTTTTGCTGAAGGAATTCCGGAAGGCGTACTTTCCCGATAAAGCAGAGCCCTTGCGAATCGCGCTTCTCGGCCGTTATCAGGTCTTGTTCGGATGCGATTCGGCGTACCTCGGGCTTGGTCAGCTCGCCTATGGGAAAAAGCGCCTTGGCCAGCTGCTCCTGTGAAAGTTGACACAAAAAGTAAGATTGGTCTTTGTTGGCGTCGGCACCGGAAAGCAACTGATAGACCGGCTGACCGTTGACGGTGGTTTCGGCCTTGCGACAGTAGTGTCCGGTGGCTACGAAATCGGCACCCAGGCTGAGGGCGATTTTAAGGAAGACGTCAAATTTGATTTCGCGGTTACACAGTACGTCGGGATTTGGCGTGCGTCCGTTTTCGTACTCGTTGAACATGTAGTCGACAATGCGATCCTTGTACTGTTCACTCAGGTCGACGGTTTGGAACGGGATTCCCAGCTTTTGGGCCACCAGTAACGCATCGTTAGAATCTTCGAGCCAGGGACATTCATTGGAGATGGTGACGGAATCGTCGTGCCAGTTTTTCATGAACAAACCAATGACCTCGTATCCCTGCTCCTTTAGCAAGTACGCAGCCACGCTTGAATCGACGCCTCCGGACAGGCCTACCACTACCCTTTTCATGGGTGCAAAGGTACGGCTTATTTGGATTCTGTTTGTTTGCCGCGGATGGGAAACTTTTGCTGGCGGGTTTTGCCTTCTTCCGTTATCGTCCACATCCCGTGCTTGCCTCCGTTTTTATAGTTGCCCTGCGATACGACTTTACCCGACGGATCCCGGTAAATAGCCGGTCCGTGGAGGGTGTCTTTTTCATAGGTTGCTTCTTCGAGTACCACGCCGCTTTGTGCATATTTTTTATAGATTCCGGTTTTTTGGCCGCCGTCATAATTGATTTCCTCGGCAATTTTGCCATCGGGATAAAAAACCTGACGCAATCCGTGGAGCTTGCCATTCTTGTAATGTTCCACCGACATAATGGTTGGCGACTGACGGTGGTAATACACCCACTTGCCTTCGTATTGCTTACCGACGACGTTTCCCTCGCTGACCTTGTTGTTCTTTTGGTCATAAAAGATGGTATACGCCGCGCCGGGCTGACGGCTAAAATCGCGCGTGGCGATCACTGTGCCGGCCTTGGTATCGTCAAAGAATTTGAATATGCCCACTTCTTTGCCATTCTCAAAGTTGCCTTCATACCTTGGGCGCTTGGATTCCTCGTAGACGCCACGCCACAATCCATGTTTGCGGCCTTGTGCATCAGTTTGGTTGATTTGTGCGGTGAGGGCTTGCGAAGCCAGAATCAGCAGGGTGATAACAAATCTCATCGTGATTATTTTTTGCAAAACTATTAAGTGTTTAAGATAATCGGTACTAAGAAACAATTAAAAAATGCGGTTTATTGTATAAGTGAATGGGGCGGATAGGCTTTGAATTAGCTAAATCCACGATTTTGACCACTGTAAACCAACACTTTAACAAGTGTTAAAATAGTGCCAATTTTAGATTTGTTTAATCTTTTGTCAAATTTTTTAAACAACTTTGACCAAACAAAAAACAAGTAAAATTTAATCACTATGAAAAAGTTTCAAAAACTGACAAAAGGAGTAATCGCGATGCTGATGCTCACCGTTGCAGTGTCATGTTCTGACGATGACAACGACAATCCAAACCCACAACCAAAATCCATTGCCGAGACTGCACAGGCCACTCCTGAATTGAGCAGCCTGGTTGCCGCCTTGCAGCGCGCTGACCTTGTTTCAGTACTGGACGCAGAAGGTGACTACACTGTTTTTGCCCCAACCAATACAGCATTTGCTGCATTTTTGAGCGCCAACGGATTTGCTTCACTAGAGGCTGTCCCGGTTCCTGTGCTGCGCGAAGTTCTGCTGAACCACGTTGTTGTAGGAAGCTCAACTTCATCAGAGTTGACTACAGGCTACGTTAAGACGTTGGGCAAAGGATCGGCTTCAGCAACCAACACGCTGAGCATGTTTATCAATACTTCAGGCGGCGTTACTCTTAACGGTGGCGTATCAAACGGAGGTGCAACTGTAACAACACCAAACATTACGGCCAGCAACGGGGTGGTTCACATTGTAAACGGCGTTATCGGCTTGCCAACTGTAGTGAACCATGCCATTGCAAACCCAAACTTTACCTCACTGGTAGCTGCCCTGACCCGCAACGACATGCCTGATTTTGCAGGTATCCTTAGCGGAACCGGACCATTTACCGTGTTTGCTCCAACCAACACTGCCTTTGGCGATTTGTTGACTGAACTTTCTTTGAGCGCACTTGGAGACGTACCAACCGGAGTTCTTGAAGAAACCCTGAAGTATCACGTTGTGGCTGGAGCCAATGTGTTGTCGACGTCTTTGACCAACAACCAAATGGTGACCACTTTCCAAGGCCAGAGCTTTACTGTACAACTGCCTAGTACAGGTCCGCAGATCCTTGACGCTGCCGACCGCACCAGCGGAATCATCGCTACCGATGTTCAAGCCGCCAACGGTGTCATTCACGTACTGGACAAAGTTATCCTTCCGGCACTGTAATGCGTTTTTTCATAGAAAGAGAAAGCCTCCCATTGGGGGGCTTTTTCGATTTTTT
>CAZIBV010000021.1:0-31452 GCA_964537345.1 uncultured Flavobacterium sp.
TGTACAAGTGCAGGTAATCCGGCAAAAGCGGCCGCGGCCCAATCAGGCTCATCTGCCCGATCAGCACGTTAAAAAGTTGCGGAATTTCATCCAGTGATGTTTTGCGTACAAATGCTCCCATGGCAGTAAGGCGTTGCTCATCGGGCAGGAGTTTGCCGTTTTCATCGCGCTTGTCATTCATGGTCTTAAACTTAAAAATCATGAATATCTTTCCGTTTTTACCCGGGCGTCGCTGGATAAAAAAAGGCTTTCCGTTGTTCTGGACAAACAGCACGGCCGCCACAACCAGCAAAACGGGAAACGTCAGCAGTATTCCAACCAGGCTGGCCAAAAAGTCGATAATCCGTTTAAAAAAGTTATTATACACTATTCCAGGGTTTGGTATTCATCCAGAATGGCCTGCCACACCACGCTTTGTTCAAACCGCGACACGATTTCCGGTCGCGCCACACGCTTCATTGAGGCGTATTGTGACGGGTTTTCGAGCATCTGCTCCATCGCCTTAAAAATAGCCATTTCATCCTTAACCGGTATGATGATACCGTTAATTTCGTGGCTTACAATTTCATTACAGCCGTTGATGTCGGTGACGATTGACGGCAATCCCATCGCACCCGCCTGCAACACCACATTGGGAAATCCCTCGCGGTAAGTGGGTAAAACCAGCGCGCTGGACACCGCCAGAAACGGACGGACATCCTGACGGAACCCGGTGGTGATGACGTTGGGCAAAGATTCGATTCGCCTCAGGGTTTCAGGCAACAACGGATCGAGGTCAGATTCATAATCGCCTACCAGCAAAAGTTTGGCTTGTGCATGGCGTTGCTGCAATCTTTCAAAGGCAGCCATCAGCTCGTTGACGCCTTTATCGCCTACCAGCCGGCCAACAAAGACAAAAACAAAATCGGCGGGATTTATCCCGTATTCCTTTCTGACTGCTTCAAGTTCGTCTGATGAAAAACAATCGACGGAAAAGTGCGCCGTGTCAATCCCGTTTGAACTTCCGTTGCCCAGAACCTTTACCTTTGATGCACTTGCATACCGATTTTTCAGGATGATGTCGCGCAATCCGAATGAATTGGGATACACTTGGGTTGCGCAGGCGTAAGTCGCTTTTTCAACCGCGTCCAAAAGCATGCGGCGGGCGCCCCGGGCCTCGAGCAGCGGAAGTCCCGCCACAGTGTGCAGGCGGTGTCTGACTCCTGCAAGCCAAGCCGCCATCATGGCAACGGTTCCGGCTTTTGGCGTATGCGAATGCACGATTTGCGGACGCACTTTTCTAAAATATCGGTACAGTGAAATGACAGTCTTTAGATCCTGAATGGGTGTGATCCGTCGTGTCATCGGGACTTTAAAAACCTCGACGCCTTCCTGACGATGAACCTTTTCGAGTCCGGCATCATCTGACGAAATGGCGATGACGCGGTAGTGATGGCTCATATAACGCAGTTGCCCGTGCAGGAGTTTTTCCAGCGAAATGGGAACGGTAGTGATGCGGACGAGCGTAGGTTTATTGTTCATAAAGCTGCTGATACTGTTGTACCGTTTTTTTGATGTCGTATTGCGATGCCCGTTCAAGGCAGGCCGCGGCAACCTCCCTGCGATATTCAGGGTCGCTGATCAAACTTTGAATGGCGCCGGCGAAACTTTCCGGATTTCCGGGCGTAAACAAAAGTCCCGCGCCCAACGTCACGGTTGCCAATCCAGGTGAATCGGCGGCCACAAATGGACCTGACGCCATCCCTTCCAGGCTTGAAAGCGAAAGACCTTCATAATATGACGAAAGCACAACGATGTCGGCGGTTTTGAGTAGCTGGGGAACATCCATCCGGTTGCCTAAAAATTGAACCCGGCTGTCGAGACCAAGTTTTGCAACCTCGGCTTTTACCTGATCCTGCAAAGGCCCGGTTCCCAACAAAAGCAGCGAAACATCCCGGGGCAAAAGTGCAAGACCGCGCACCACGGTGAGTTGGTCTTTTGGATATCTGAAACTCGACACCTGAATTAAAATCGGTCCGCTCTGTTTAAAAAAAGTTTCGCGATCATACGGTTTTGCCTGGGTAAAGCGCTCCATACGGATGCCATTGGCAATGCACAAAAACCGCGAGTCAGGATAGCCAAGGTGCTTTTGCAGATTGTCCTGAACCTGCGGCGATATCGCAACGATTTTGTGATAGGCGCGATAAAAAAGACGGTCGGTCCATTTAAAGTACCACTTGTTGCGACGGTTGTTGCTGGTACTGTGTTCAGTATAGATAAATTTTGCGCGCGAGCCCGACAGCAATTTGGCCATCGCCACCCAATATAAAGCCGGAAATAGATGAACGTGCACTGCGTCATACGCCCGCAAGTATCGCATCAATTTAAATATCAACAGCGGATTGTAAACGCTGCCCATTCCCAGGCTAAAGACTTTCCCGGTGGTATGCTCCTTCAAATCGCGCAAAAGCGGCGTGTCAGGTTGACGCAAAAACAGAACATCGGTGGCGCAACCCTGCTGGTTTAAAAGCACTGTCAGGTCGGCTACAAGCTTTTCGGCTCCGCCCATTTCCGGGCTGTTGATGATTTGCAGAACCCTTGCCATCAATTATTTAGATTTTGTCCAGATGTAGGCATGTAAAACCAATCCTGCCGGAAGCGCGAGCAACGTCAGCAGTTTTTTGGGATTGTCCTTAAACGGATTCCTGACGGCAAAAATAGCCGACGATACAAGATGCATGGCCCGGGTAAAGGCGTACTTTGTGTTGGGAGCGTGAGCCAGTTCAACCAGTCGCGAATAAAAAAAACCGTTGGGACTTTTGCGGTATTGTTTAAAGATATTGCGGGACGAGCCGTCGGGCAAGTATTCCACGACGCACAAAACCTTGTTCAGGCATAAAAAATCCCAGTCTTTGTCGATGAGTTTATAAAGTGTCCCAAGCGGAACAAGCTTCTCACCTGGATATTCAGGATAAGGCGGATATTGTTTGACCACATCGGTGACCAAAACCACTTTTTTATCGCCGGTAACGCCGTGTTTAAAATACAAATCATTGAGTTTGGCGCGGGTTATATTTTCCGGGATTTTGGTTCCGACGAGCTTTCCGTCCTTGTAGGCATCGAGACCGATGATTCCCGCAAAACGCCCGGGATTGGCCTGGTCCCAAGCGGTGACGATGGCTTCAACCGCGTCATCTGGCATAAAATCGTCTGAATCGATACAGGTGTTGAGCGTTGTATCGATGAGTTTGTAGGCTGCATTGTGCCCGGTGTGCATACCGCCGTTAGGTTTTTGATGGTACCGAATTTCAATCAACCCTTCGCGCTGCCATTGCGCCACCAAGTCCGGCGTATTGTCAGTAGAGCCATCGTCTATAACAAGCCACAAAAAGTCACGACTGGTTTGACGGCAAAGACTTTCATAAAGTTGCCCGAGGCAAAAAGCGCGGTTATAGGTGGGCGTGAATACGGTTAAGGTTTTCATCAGATGCGTGGCAATATAAAGTTGAGGACGTAGGTCACCATAAAATAACCAAAAAGCAATCGGGCCACGATGGCGTGCTGCTTGTTAAAAAACTGCATTTTAAGGTACGGATAAATGATAAGCGCGCCCAAAATAAACCAGGAAAGGTAAGCGAACCGATTGGAGAACGCCGCGCGGATTACTAAAATCCAGAAGGCGTTGGTGATCAGGTAAAAAATATAGATTCGGGTGTAAAGATCATCTTCAAACTTCTTTTTGATGATAAAATACCATCCTACAAAAACACCCAGGGCACTGTAAAGGATAAAGTCCCAACGAAAGCCCGAGCCCGCTTCCGACTGTGTAAAGCTATCTTCGGTATCGCCCAGATATCCCTGCAGACGTTCTTCCTCGCCAAATCCAAAGTTAAGGAAAAACGATTCCCAGAATCCTCCCAGCGCCAGCGATAACGGAATAGCCATAAACCATCCGGCCAAAGCCAGCTTGGGATTCCTGATTTTGTAGGTTACCAGCCAGGCGGCAATGATGATCAATGCCGACCGGTGCGCCGCTATGGCCAGCAACATTCCAATGGTGATATACTGGATTTGCCGGAATGAAATCGCCATGAGGAACATTGACGTGGCTATCCCGTTGCGAATCCCGTTGACGCCAAAACTCCAGAAAGAAAAAGACAGGACAAGCGCAAAAAAGGCGTAAAACCAAAATTCTTTAAACACGCGCCGTGAAAAAATGTACAGCGGAACAATATACAAAAGCGCGCAAATCAAAAAGAACATCTCAACGCTCATCACGGATGAGGACCACTTCATGAAATAATGAAAGTAAATGTCCTTTTCGAGAATCACGGCATCGCCAAGAGCGTAGTTTTCAAACGTTGTGGCATACACCCTCATGTCGCCAAAATACTTTCCGCTGATGGGCCTGAGCCCGATAAAGGCAATGCAAAAGATAAGAACAATCGTACCCAGTAATTTCTTCCCCTTAAGGTTACCCTCGTTGTCGATAGGTGACGCCGATCCCGCCAAAACGATAAAGCACAACAGCAACAGGACGTTGTAAAAAACGCCAGTGTATGACTCTGCTGGGATTAAATTAAACATAGCGGGCTCTCTAAAATACGCTTATTTCGCGGTTGGTTTTTTCTTGAACTTGTTCACCAATTCCACCCACATCGCCATCACTTTTGCCGGACTAAACCGACGAACATTTTCCTGCCCGTTTGCGCCAAGTTCCAGCCTCAACAAATCGTTGCCCATCAAACGCCTGAGCTGATCGGCCAGGGCATTTACGTCACCGGGCGGCGCCAAAAGGCTGTCGGTTTGGGTCAGGATGCTTCGCGGGCCGCTGATGCAATCAAATGAAACCACCGGAACTCCGGCTGAAAGCGCTTCCAACAATACCATCGGGAACGTTTCAAATCGGGAACTCATCACATAGATGGAAGATTCGGCCAATTTTTGGGGAACTTCATCCGTAGCGGGATTTATCCGCGCGTTTAAAAGCCCAAGTTCGCCTATTTGCTTTTCCAATTCTTCGCGGTTTTCGCCATGTCCAAATACGGCCAGATTCCAATCGGGAAAATCTGCTTCCAACAGCGCCCATGCCTTGAGCAAAAGGTCATAACCTTTTTGATAACTAAGCCTGCCCAGGGAAATTACTTGTTTTTTTCGATCGACCAGCGGATGTTGTGCCGATGGGTCAAAAAAATTGGGAATGATGAGTCCATTTTTACGGTCGTAGTGATCGTACTCGGTCTGATTCAGGAAGACAATTCCCGTGTATCGGTTTTCAACCCATCTGCGGAGCGGCGCTGCCAATAACTTTTTCATTTTGACAGTCCACGGTGCATTTTGGTAACCCAGCCGGAATCCGTAATACGAGGTGTGATATTCGTTAAACGTTGCATATCCCTTGGCAGCCCACGGCAAGATGTACCTGATAAAACCCAGCGAGATCAAAAACACCGCGTCGGGATTAAATGCTCTGATGGCGCTTTTTACCTTTTTGAAATCTGAAAAAAAATCAAGGGTTCTGGATGGATTCAGATAGCTGGAAAGCGTCGTCCCCTTTACCGACAGATTTTTATGCGTCACCTTTGGGCTAAGCGCAAAAAAAGGCGGCCGGCCATTCTGGTGGGTGGTGAGCAGCAAAACATCGGCGCCCAAAACGTCGGCCCAATAATTCAATTTTTGAATCAGGATTTTTTCGGCACCGCCATGCAGGTAAATCTGATCGGTTATGTATAGGATTCTCATGGCTTGATCCTGTCGATAATCCATTGGATGCGCGCCGGGCCAAATACGCCCATCGCCTTCATCTTTAATATGTTGCGCCACTTTTTGTGAAACGGAATCCAGGATTTTGCAAAATGGTGGATGCAATAGGAATTTTGGGTGAGTTCAATCCGTCCGGTTTTGTAGCTCTTTGGGCAAAAATAATCGTTGGGATAAAACGCTACATAACCCGGAATTTCCTGAAAGCGGTTGTTCATCACAAAACCTTTTTCCTTCATCATTCCAGTGATGATATTGGTGTTGGAATTGGTGTCCAGCGTTCCGTCGTCCTTAACAAACGGCCGGCCATCGTAATACGCCAAAAGATCCTTTACCCACTGGCAGCCCTTTTCGCCCGCCATCAGTCCGGTGGGAACAAAATCGTCATTCTCAAAACCCGAAAAAGCCGCGTGGTGTAAAAAATCGTCAAGCGATCGCAACGCCTCGACATCGGTATCCATATAAATTCCGCCCATTTGATCGATGGCATACAAACGCGCAACGTCGGACACAAAGGCAAACTTCCGGTTTTCCAGCGCCTGTTGGGCAAACGGAAATTGTTCGATTGGGAAATTTGATTCGTCCCAACGCACGATTTCATAATCAGGCAGGAACTTTTTCCAGGACGCAAGGCACATTTCAGCCAAGGGCGGCAGCGGATTCTGGCCAAACCAGCAATAGTGGATTATTTTTGGGATCATATCCGGCTTGTTAAAAATTGAACGATCCTGTTGTTGGCCTGTCCGTCGCCATACGGATTGTGGGCTTTTGACATGGCTTCATAACGGTTTTGATCATCCAGCAGGTTTAGGGTATGTTGGCAGATTTCATCGGCATTGGTACCCACCAGAACAACGGTTCCTGCTTTGAGCGCCTCGGGCCTTTCAGTAGTGTCGCGCATCACCAAAACAGGTTTCCCGAGCGATGGTGCTTCTTCCTGAACGCCGCCCGAATCAGTAATGATAAGGTACGACTGCTTCATCATCCAGACAAACGCGGGATAATCCAGCGGTTCGATCAGGTGAATGTTGCGGTGCGACGATAGCAGGCGATTGACCGGCTCCTGAACGTTTGGATTCAGGTGGACAGGATAAACAATATCGACATCCTCACGCGCGGCCAGGGTTTGCAGTGCCTGGCAAATCTGCAAAAATCCCTCGCCAAAATTCTCGCGGCGATGGCCTGTTACCAATATGACTTTTTTATCAAAGTTGACGGTAGTCTTGAGTTTTTCGATCACCGGATGGTAAAACTGATCATCCAGTTTGCTTACCGTCCACAAAAGCGAATCGATCACGGTGTTGCCCGTTACCACAATGCTTTGCGAATCGACGTGTTCCTGTTCCAGATTATGCTTTGAAGTCTCAGTTGGCGCAAAGTGAAAATCAGCCAGCCTGCCCGTAATCTGTCGGTTGATTTCTTCCGGAAACGGCGATGTTTTGTTGTAGGTGCGCAATCCGGCCTCGACGTGACCTACGCGGACGCCCCGGTGAAAGGCCGCCCAAGCGCACACACTCGAGGTCGTGGTGTCGCCGTGTACCAGCATCACATCAGGATTTTCCTGAGCCAGAACCGCGTCGATCTTGGTAAAAATCCTGCCGCTGAGTTCGTTGAGCGATTGGTTGGGCTTCATGATGTCCAGGTCAAAATCAGGCTTTACGTCAAAGAACTCCAACACCTGATCCAGCATTTGGCGGTGTTGCGCCGTTACGCAAACCTTGACATCAAAGTTGGTTTCCTTTAAGGCGTGCACCAGCGAACACATCTTGATCGCTTCAGGCCGCGTTCCGAAACATACCAGTATTTTTTTGCGCATATCAGATGTCTTTTGCAATGAATTCGCGGCATTTTTGCTTTAAAGGCTCGGCCAGCGCATGGTGTTTTTCCAGGTTCTTGACCATGGTGTCGCGGGTGATTTTACCCTGCAAACCAAAGTTGGAAGTATATTCGCCGGTTTTGGTGTTTACATCGATGCGATTGAACAAATCAAGGATTCCGTCAAAGCGGCATGAATCTACAAAACTGTCAAACCCGTTGACAAAAATCACCGGCGTGCCCAGCGCCAAACAAGGCAGCGCACAGTGAATTCGCGATGTAATGACCAGGCGGGCTTTTGCATACTGACGAAGCAAATCCTCGGCCATGGCAAATTTTTCTTCGTCGGAATATTTCCCGGACGGCGGTTCCTGAATGACGGTTTTGGCCGATGACAAAAGGCTGGCGTCGATAAATTTTGACAGATGGGCCTTTCGCTTACCCAATTTAAACATGTTGCCGTTTTTGATACTGCGCAACACGGCTTTCCAGTCGTAAAAGGCCTTTTCAGCCGTCGGGTAGCTGTACAGCGGATCAACGATGTAAATGTCATCTCCACGCTGGCTGTCGTCAACTTTATAACTGTCGAGCGTCAGGGTGAGACAACCCGTAAAATAAGCGTCAATTCCCTTGGCTTTGAGCGTATCTACCGTAAACTGGTCGCGACATCCGATAGGTTGGTGCTGCTTGAGATAGGCCACGCCTTTTTCATCTAACATAAAAGGCGCCGCGGTATTGTTGACGTGGAACGACACAAACAAAGGCTTGATGGCACCCGACGGAACCCAGTTGGAGTGATTGTGGGTAAACCAGCCGTTCATGATGAGTTTGATGGGCGCTCCGTTGTAATCGGCAAGGCGCTCGCGGTTTAGCAATTGGTCAACCCGAGGCAAAAACTGCCGGGCCGCCAGGCTCTGGATATTGTCGCCGACATTAAAAAAGCGCTTGTTCTCATCGTAGGTTAACAGGCCGTATCGCATAGATTATAGTTTTCTCCTGAGCCATAAATAGGCCCGGAACAATTTAGGGAATTTATTGATGATAACGTGTTTGAAACGGCGGGCGGCCACCTTTTTGCTGGCGTCGCGGCTCGTGATTTCGTCAACAGGGATGTTCACAAATTCCTCGAGCGCCTTTTGCTGTGCCGATGCATCGGTAACCAAAAATGCGTTTTGGGTTTGTCGCGCCTTGTCCTGAAGGCATTTCCATTCATAGGCCACGCCGGTGGTCATTAACGCATTGTCGCCAAAGTTTTGAAAGATTCGTTTAAAAAAATCAGCCGGAACTTCAAAGCCGTATTCGTTTGGATTGGCTCCGGCCAAAACAAGTCCCAACATAGTGCGCTGGCATTTTGGACACTGGCTGCAGTTGTAGCCTTTGCGAAACTCGGAATAGCAAACCCGGAGTTTTACTTTTTGTCCGGTTTGATGCGCAAAGTTGACGATGTTCTCGATTTTTTGCGTGCGTCGCAGGTGAAATCCGTCGTGGATGACGCGCGAGTTGGCCCATTTTACTTTTTCGTCGGTCTCAGAGGTCGATCCCCAACCAAAACTTACCTCGCCGGTATTTGACGACGAAATCATCACGGTGCGGATGCCTTTTACAAAACCAAGCGGGGCCATCAGGCTGATGAGCGCCATTCCGTGTTGAACCTTTCCCCACCAGCCTACATCGACCAAAAGGTCAACCTGATAGGTATAAAATGTCTGAAGGTTTGAGGTTACATAACACAATCGGCTTTGGTCGATTACAGATTCCTGGGCGTTGAAGCGTTTAAAATCATCCCAGCGCTTTGTATCAGTAAGCGGAATATCGGCACCAAAAACCGATATCAGAAACGGCTTTTTGTCAAGGTTGCGCGTCAGTGCTTCAAAAGCGTCCAATCCGCCGGAAAACAAAAGTCCGGTTTCATCGCCCTCAATTACATGCTCGGTAATTTTGGCTGCCTTTAAAGTTGATCCGGGGACGATTTGTTTAAAGTGGACGGCAAATTCCTCTTTGAGTCCAATGAGCGACTGGTAAAAGGTGGCGTCAACCTCATCAACCTCAATATCAAAGCCCACAAACCAGGCAATGGGCATCAGGTTGGCCAAAAGCGGAATGATGGCAATCCCGGTCGGAACGCCCTCAACATTGCAATCATAGGTTACAAAATACTTGTCGCCTGTGAAAAACCGCGCAATGTCAGGACTGACGCTGTAGTCATAACGAATGGAATTTCCCTGAATGTGAACGCGATTTACCTTTATCATTTTTTGAGGAAGCCCGGAAGCATTTGTCGGAAAGTTTGTTTTTCTGACGTGTTCATGCCAAAAAAGTACATGACCAGTCCAAAACAAGAGGCAAACAGCCCGAATTTAACCGTGAGGTTTATCCACCCCGATCCCGGTAAAAAATCAATCCCGTAGCCAATGGCCAAAATTACTAAAAATGAAGGGAAAAGGCCGCGCAGTGTGTGGTAAAAAAACCGGGAGATGTCCAGTTTAATAACCTTTTGGTAATAGACGTTGAGTACCATCTGACTCAAAACCCAGCCCGCCGTCGAGCCGCATATGAGCCCAATGACGCCGTAATCCGGTATCAGCCAGGCGCCCACTGCCGTTCCGGCCACAATCAAAACGATGTAAGTGATGGCTTTAAAGGCAAATTTGCTGCGCGCCTCAAGGACGGAATTGGCAAAAGACTGCATCAGCGGAAGCGTGTACGACACCATGATGATGATGGCTATCCACCACGACTCGGCGTAGGTTGGATTTAACCAAAGGTTGACAAACTGGCGTCCGTAAAGCAAGAATCCACCAAGGATCATCAGCAAAACCAAAAGTGAATAGCGACCGATGCGCACCATCATATCGGTTAGTTCCCGCGGCGAGGCGTCGAGTACCGTCATCTTGGTGGCACGAGGCAGGAATACCCCGGATATTGCAGTGGAAAATGCACCGTAATACGTACCGAGCATGATGCCGACACCGTAAATCGCCACGGCCACGCTTCCGGAAGTTGAACCCAGAATTACCTGTCCAGCCCGCCATTGGAACTGACCTACCAGGGCAAACACAAATATCCAGAACGAATAAGAGAAAATCTGCCTGACCAAGGGAATCTCGAACTTGTGAAGCACAAAGCGGACGTTGAGTTTCTTAAATACGTAATAACCGTTAAGCGCAATAACCATAAGGTTGACGGCCGTGTCCAGCAAAACAATCGACACCGAATCGCCACCCAGAGATAAAAGCGCCACCACCAATACCGAGCGTGTGACATACTTGATAATGTTGACGCTTCTTGGAAACACAAAGTGCTCGTATCCTGAACAAATCGCTGAAAATGCACCGCCGGGCAGGGTTATCGCCAGATTGAAAATAAGCACGCCAAACATGATGCGGGACTTGTCGAGCTCGGCAGGCGTGAGTTTGGGAAACAGTGACTCCAGGTTAAAGTAAAGCCCGATTCCGGCCGCGACTATCAGTGTCGAGATAATGCCGTAGAGCAACATGGTAGTTGCCAGGAAATTTTCCTGTCCCGTTTGGTCATTGGTTGCCCGATATCGCGCCACATAACGCACAACCGTATTGGTCAGCCCAAAATCAAGTACACTGATATAGCCCACTACGGCACCGATAAGCGAATACAAACCGTACTCGGCATCACCGAGTTTCGAAATCATAAAAGGGGTAAGCACCAGTCCGATTCCGTTGGTCAGAATGATGGTCGCATATGACAATAGCGCCCCTTTTTTGAGTTGACTCATCTGTTGGCTAATTCAAATATTTTTTGCTGGGATTTTGACTGAAGCAAAATAGCGTCATAATGTTCCCTGCGCTGTTGCGGATCTTTTATAATTTGGCCAAACTCTTTCATGGCTTCCACAAAATGGTTGCAGGCAGGTTGAGGCATCCGGTTTACAACACCTTGCTGTTCAAGTTTGATAACGGGTTCAAAATCGGCTCCGGGCGTAAAGGCACGCTCGGCCGTAATCTTGCCCGTGCTACCCCAAATCTCGTAGTAGCATTGATAAAAATGGTCAAATCCAAATACGATTTGAGCGCCAACGCCCGGCCTTCCGCTTAAAAATGCGCTGCCGTAAAGATTGGTGCCGGTTTTTGGATCGTTGTACAGCGTGGAGGCCGTCACGTGATAATCAGGCCCCAACAACATGTGAACCGCCCGGAGCGGATAACCGGCCGCATCGTAAAGTGCGCCTCCTCCTACCTGATTGTCGTAACGAAAATTTCCATCGGGAAGCGGCGGGAAACCAAAGGCTGCGTAAACGTTGCGAATCTCGCCAATAGCTCCGTCCCGTATCAGCTCTTTAACAGCCTGATGCTGGGTATGATATAAAAACATATAGCCTTCCATCAACGCCAGATTGCGCGATTCGGCCAGGTTGACCATGGCTTGCGCCGATGTAAAAGAAGCCGCGATCGACTTTTCGGCATAAACGTGTTTGCCGGC
The DNA here is from genome assembly GCA_964537345.1 of uncultured Flavobacterium sp. GTDB lineage: Bacteria > Bacteroidota > Bacteroidia > Flavobacteriales > Flavobacteriaceae > Flavobacterium. The sequence goes on from CAZIBV010000021.1 coordinate 12,010, forward strand.
CAAAAGTGCCTTGGTGATCCACTCCTCGTGAAGTCCGGTAGGCAGCGGAATGTACACCGCATCTATGTCTTCATTCAAGAGATTGTCATATCCGGTAACGGCCTTGCACCCAAATTCCTTGGCCAATTCCTCAGCTTTCTGGGCTTCGCGACTGGCAACGGCCACAAGTTCAAATTCCGCATTGGCCTGTATGGCGGGAATAACTGATCGGCGGGCAATAGCCGCACAACCCATAACGCCTATTCTTAATTTCATGACGGATAGATTTCTTCCAGGACGCGGCGCATGGCATCAATACAATAATCCAGCGAGGGCTGCGTACCCAATTCAGTATAAAATGGCAAACGCACCACCCGGCTGGCGATGTCCTGCGTTATCGGGAGGCTTTCAGGCGTGTAGCCGTACTCCAACCCTTTGGGCGCCGAATGCAGCGCCACATAACCAATGTAGGCCGACACTTTGTAATCGCGCAGTTTGGCCATAAAATCCTGCTGGTGTTGCGTAGTGTCAAACGTCACCCAAAAAGCGTGATGGTTGATTTGTATGTAATCAGGGACGTGAAAAAAATTCACCAGACCCTTGTCGCGATACGGTGTAAAAAGTTTGGTGTAGGCGTTGGTGATGTTGCTTCGGAGTTCCTTCATGGTATCCTCGGCTTCCAACTGCGCCAGGAGCATGGCCGCCAAAATATCGCTCAACAGATAGCTCGATCCTTTGTCAACCCAGCTGTATTTGTTTTTGACGCCGTTGAGCACCAGGCGTCTGTCGGTACCTTTTTCCTGCAAAAAGTGCGCGCGTTCTACCCAGTCCGGGACGTTGACGATGAGTGCTCCACCCTCGCCTGCGTTCATGTTCTTGGTTTCGTGAAAACTAAAAGTGGCCAGATGCGCCTGGGTTCCGCACGCTTTTCCCTTGTAATAGGATCCGTATGACTGGGCGCAATCCTGCATTACGATCAGGTTGTGCCGCTCCGCAATTTCCATGATGGCATCAATCTCACACGACACACCGGCGTAATCGATGGGAACGATCATTTTGGTTTTGGGCGTGATGAGTTCCTCGATGCGTTTGGGGTCAAGGTTGAGCGTATCAGGATCGACCTCGCCAAAAACCGGAATGGCACCAAAAAGAATCACGGCATTTACGGTTGATGAAAACGTATATGACGGCAGGATCACCTCATCTCCAGGCTCAATTCCGGCCAAAACGGCACCCATCTCGAGCGCGGCCGTCCCCGACGGAACGAGGAAAACTTCATTGAAACCATGGCGCTGTTGCATTTGGGCGATAACGCGTCGGCAAAAATCGTGGTTGCCGCAGTGCTTGCCGGAATGAAGCGCCTCAAGCATGTATTTTTCTTCGTTTCCGGAAAGGTAAACTTTATTGAATGGAATATTCATCTAACTGAAATTGATAGCCGACAACAAACTGCGCGACTGTATGTTAAGGTAGTTGTTGAACTTTAAAAAGATGTTGAGTTGGCCCAGCGATATCCACTTGTAGTTGGCTGGAACTTCTACCGGAAAATCGTCACCGGCCTCAATGATTAGGCTTCGGTTCTGTTCGCGGTAAAAACGTCCACCCTCCTCGCTTTGCAAGGTGTCGTAGCGGATTTGACTGGCCGAAATGTTGAGCACATAATCCAAAAACGGAACGTCCTTGGAATCCTTGTAACTGCCGGTGATGCATTGCACACTGGGCGCCATCTCCAAAATGTCAAAGTTTCCGGGCTCGAGTTTGGCCTGTACCAAAAAGTGATGCATGCCGTTTATTTTTTTGGTGATAAAGGCAATGATACCGTGTTGCATCGGCTGTACGAGCGGCTGGGTCCAACTGGTCACCTCGCGGTTGCTGATGGCTACCCGGGCCGCTATCACCTTGAAGAATCGTTCATGCTCTTCAACAATTTCGCGGTCGGTGACGTGCCATCCGCGGGTTTCAAAAATTGATTTGGCAGTGATGTTGAGCTCGTAATGGCATTTGATGGCCGACAACCAGTTCAGGATTTCATCAAACGTGAAAAGCGAGGCCGATATGTTGGTGGTCGACTTGAGCATCTCAAATTCAAAATCCTTCCCGACGCCATCGTATGAGAGCGAATACATCAAATCGAGGGTACGGCTGTCAAAAACACCATAAGGAATTCCGGAAATAACCGTCCGGGTGTCCATGTTGATCAGGTTGTCAAATTTAATCAGCTCCTTGATCTGCCCAAGGGTAAGCCAGAGGAAATCCTCGTGCATCTCGATGGGCTCGTCGACGCGGATGATCATGTTGCGGTTGCGCTTGCGTAAAAATCGGGCGCCTTGCTCGCTTTGCAATTGGTCAATTAAAACCTGCGACGGCTTGACTTCCTGAAAATACTCCAGATACCGCGGCTTGCGTCCTTTGTGAACTTGCGAATAGTTGCTCTTGGTAGCTTGAAGTGTTGGCGACAGCTGGACGTTGTTGACGTTTCCGGGTTCAACCTTGGCCTGCAGCAAAAAATACAGAATGCCGTCAAACTCCTGCGTGATAATGCCCAGATAGCCAACTTCAGGTTGGTTGATAATCGGCTGATCCCACTCGGGGACCTTGCCCCAGTTGGTCTTGACGTTGATGCCCTCGATGGTAAAAAACTTGCCGGTTGAATGTTGCAAAATGCCGGCCTCACGGTTAAAAGACCAGTGATCCATCTCATCAAAGCGGATGGGTTCAACCGATACCTTGATGGCTTCGTTGCGCTGGGCCAGCCACTCCTTGACACCTGCAATGCTGTGAAAGCGACCTTCTTTGGCCAATGCCGATTTCAGGAAATCAAAAGACACTGAATCCTTTGAATACGCCTGATTTTGATAGGTCGGAAGACTTTTGCTCATTATCGTACAAATCGTTGCGGATTGCCCACGTACAAGCCGGGCATATCCAGGTTTTTGATGACCACGGTACCGCCGCCAAGCCTTACGTCATCGGCAAGGGTAATCGAGTCGATAACTGTCGAGTTGATCCCAAGGGTACAACGACTGCCGGTTTTGATGAATCCCGCCAATGCCACCCGGGGCGACAAAAAGTTGTGCGGTCCAATTACCGTGTCATGTGCCACCGTGCATCCGATGTTAAGCACCGTGTTGCACGAAATTACGCATTGTGCATCGATATGGCAACCCGGATAAATGACACATCCGGGCTCGACCCTGGCCGACGGATCTACCCATGACGTTGAATGGACAAGCGTGGCAAACGGAACGTCAAGCGTTTCAAACAGGCGTTGCCTCACGGCCAGATGATGATATCCAATGCCGATGATGGCCTCGGTAAATCGATTGCTTTCAAAGGCGTCTCGCACCTTGTCAATCGCGCCCAAAACAGGAAATCCCATTACCTCGGGCTCTTTTACCACGTCGTCAAAAAAAACGATGTTGGCATAATGGCCGTCGGCGGTTGCATAATGGGCAATCTGACGCCCGAGATGACCGGCTCCTATAATGGCGAGGGTTTTCATTTTTTTGGCGTCAGGTTAATGTATTCACGCGCTGAAAACAGCGGACGGTTTTTGCTTTCTTTATAAATCTTGCCAATGTATAGCGATACGATCCCCAGAAAAAAAAGTTGAAGTCCGATTCCTATGGCAATAAGTGAAACGATAGATGGCCAACCCGCCTGGAACTGAATGAAAAATCGCGTCACAAAAAGTCCCAAAAGCGCAATCAGGCCAAGTGCGACCAAAGTAAACCCAAGGCGAACGGCGAGTTTGAGCGGCAATTCAGAAAAGTCAAAGATGGCATCGAAAGCCAACTGCATTTTGCGCTTGAAGTTGAATTTTGAAACTCCGGCAAAGCGTTCGCGTTGGTCAATTTCAATGACCGTCTGACGCATGCCTACTTTCATGAAAAGGCCTTCGACAAAGCGGTTGCTTTCATTGTAGCGCAGGAGATTGCTTGCAAATTCGCGGGTAAACATCCGCATGACGGCAATGCCTTTGGGAATGTCCAGCCCCGTGTATTTGTTGAGTGTTCCCCAAAAAACCCTGGAATAGAATCGGTTGATTACGGTGTCGTTTTTTTCGCGGCGGATGCCCCAAACCAGGTCAAATCCTTTTTCAATTTCGTGTAAAAACCTTGGAATTTCGTGTGGCGGATCCTGCAAATCCGGATCCATATAAAGGATGTAATCGCCCGATGCATGGGTAAACGCCGCGGTGGCGGAATAGGCTTTCCCGTGGTTATACGAAAGCACCACCAGCTTGACCCGCGGATCTTTGGCTGCCTCGGCCCGGATCAGATCGACGGTTTTGTCGCGGCTGCCATCGTCCACAAATATATACTCGTAATCGACGTCAAGCGTTGCCAATACAGCACGCGTTTCCTTGAGAAATTGCAGAATCACATCTTCCTCGTAATAAACCGGTACGGCAAGCGACAGTAATTTTTTCATAAGTCTTTAAGGTCGGCAAGCGACGAGATTCGGTTGGTTTGCAACGGGAAATATTGGTCCCGATCAACCAGCAATGCCTGAATTCCAAGTTTCAAAGCTGGTTCAAGGTCGAGTTTGATCGAGTCGCCCACATAGACAATATCTTGTGGATCAAGTCCGATCTGATCAATCGCCCGCCGGTAAAACTCCACCGATGGTTTGTGGATACCCAATTCTTCCGACACCAAAACATGCGCAAACTTAACTTTAAAATTGGCTTCCAGCTTGTCCTTGAGCGTCGTATTGAAGTTTGAGATGATGCCCATCGGCACATTCATTTCAGCCAAAACCGCGGTGTCGGGAAACGGTTCCCAAGGCAAGTAGGAACAATTGGAAAAAATATCCTCCAACAACTGGCTTGACGGTATGATGCCCAGTGACAACAACAACTCACGGTTGAAATTCTGATAGAATTCACGAGAGGTCCTGTCAGGGAAAAAGATGGTCTCGGTAAATATTTTGTGGTGGTATTTAAGCGTGGCAGGATCGACGCTATAACCATGCGAGGCCAGCACGTCCAGCATTTTGGGCTGCAGCGTGGGCTTGTACAAAAGTGTTCCGGCTACGTCGAGTAAAAGGTATTTCATCAGTAAACTATATGGCCACAACGATTGTGGGTGAGTTGGGTTTCATCAGTTGCTCCGGGATAAATGACGTCATACAAAAGCCTGACGGCGATACCATCAACCACATTGGGTTGTTCCGGTTCTTCATGGTAAAGATGCTCCTGTACCGTATAAACCACGTCGCGGAATCCCAGGTTGTGGCGTATGGAATTGGTGCCGGAAATCCTGCAATTGACTTCAAATGGAATGATTTCGTCACTGGCGGTCACAATGCTTTGCAGATTAAGACTTCCGCGCAAGCCTCCCAGGGCAATCATCTGTTCAAGGATGGTTTGCAGGCGTGCGTCCCAACGACGGTTGACGGTCGACCGTGACGTTGCGCCATTGGCCAGTTCCCTGTCCATGGTAATCAGCCCGTGCAATTTTCCGGATTTGGTCACATAAAAGGCCGTCGTGATTTCAATTCCCTGGTGACGGGGCTGAATCATGTAATCATCAGAAAATGACGCTGGATTTTCAGGGTTGATGTGAATCCCTCTCGAGCCGCGGCCCTCCCGGGGTTTGAGAATAATATCGGCACACGAGCCATCATATTCTGACGGAAGCCAGGATTTTGAAAATGGGATTCCGTTTTTGGTGTGGTAAAGATAGGTTTCGTATTTGTCGAGATAGCGTTTGGCTACCGATGCTTCACTCGCCACGACAGGCGCTCCGAGCGTCAAAGCTGCGTCTGACAGATAGAAAACTTCGTAATCAGTGGTGGGAATGATCAGGCTGATGTTTTCCTTGCGGACGATGTCGCGCACGGTATCCAAATACGACGGATCATAGGAATACGGGACCTTGTATGAGGCGTCACACAGATGGCACCCGGCGTTAAACTGGGCGATATCGGTACCCACAAGCCGGATGTTGCGTCCCATCGACCGGATGTTGCGCAAAACGCCCTGTCCGACGTTCCCGCCTATTCCGGTAACTAATATTGTTTTTTCTTCCATTCGATATACTCATCCAGTCCTTTGGTCAAGGGCATTTCCGGTTGCCAATTTACGGCTTTTCGGGTAAATGAACCGTCATATTCCGCCCAAGAAGCATTATCGTTATTAACAAATTCGACGGTGGCGTTGGTCTTTTGGGCAATCAGGCGCGCCACCTGAGCGTTGGTATAGGATTGCGCATCGGTTCCCAGATACAAAGCCCGGTGAAACGCATCATTAGTGATGATCAAACCTATAAGCTTGGCCACATCCAGGGCGTGGATGTAATTTTGAAGCCTTGAACCGTCGCCCCAAACCTCTATTTTACCATTACATAATGCCTGGTTGACGTAGTTGGGGATCAGCGTACCGTCTTTCATTCCCGAGCCATAAAGCGACGAAAGCCTGACCACTGCATACTGCGGACGCTGAAAAACCAGCGATTCGGCCTCGAGTTTGGTTTGCGCATATCGGCTTTGCGGAAGCGTATCAGAAAGTTCGACAACGGTTTGCTTTTGCGCAGGATAAACTGATACGGTAGAAATGTAAATCACTTTGGCCTGGGGAAACCAGTCGAGGACCTGTTGGGTAAAGGTGATGTTTCCGGCCACAAGCGCGGCATCATCCTGCTGGACGGCGCCGGCCGAAACCGATGCATGACAAAGTACGAGTACGTCAAAATGTCCGTCGGGTTTTTGGTTTGATGCTACCAGGGGCAAATCCAGCGGCGGCCTTTTTGAATGATAGACACCCGTTACCTCGTGTTGCGATTGCAAGTGCCGGGCAACCCATCTGCCTAAAAAACCGCCCACGCCTGTAATCAGTATCTTCATTCTCTTTCCTTTTTAAAAAGTTCAAGGGTTTGGGCACTCCATGCGTATTGCGCCTTTTTATCGCGGACTTCGCACCGCCCGGCCAGTGTCCACGGATGTGCGTATTGGCGTTTTAAAAAATCGCGTTCCCAGCCGTTGGGCGTATCCATTTCTTTGATGAAGATTTCAAACCGGCCTTCTTTCAAGTTGTTTTCCCGGAGATACATTAACAGATAAGGCGTCAACCTTTTGTGTATTTTTTCCTCATCCAACTGGGGCGAAACGACATCAAAGGTGATATTCCGCCAGGTGATGCCGCTCACCCATGCTCCGGGCGAACCGTCGTTGTTGATGATGGGCAGGGTTTGACGTGTATCGGGCGTGACGTAATCTACTTTTATGATATGGTTATAACCTTTAAAGTGATAGTCCAGGAAAACGCTGTGGCGCCCAACGCCTGCCAGTTTTTTATAGGCATCGGCCGGCGGCTTTGGCATCAGGTGGAATACGATCATGGTTTGGGATACCAGCAGGACCACAACAATTATCATCCACGATTTTCCGCTCAGGCTTTTTAGCATGGGAGGATGCGCGACGGCCACCGACTGCAATGGGACAACCCATTTTTGCAAGGTGGGTTTGATCAGGTTGACGGTTGGCTGAAAAATCCTGCGCCAAACCACGGGCGGCATCAACAACAGATATAAAAAAATATACGTGGCCGCAAAATAAGGTATCGGGTAAGCGATGCCAATGCCCACGTGGAACCCTATTCCGATAATCATCAAGGGGATCCGCCATTTCCTGAACCACATCAAAAACACAAACACAGTCTCGAAAATCAGGACAAAATGACTCAGGAAAATCACCAGCCATTTTTGGTTGAGCAGATCAAGCAGATTGGTCCAGGCGACATGCGGAAAGCTCGACGGCAGCCACAAGCCTAATCCCTGCAGCCACATCGGACTTGTCCATTTGTAGAATACCGAGTCGTAGTAAAATAATCCGATGCCCAAAAATACCGGCATCAGATAGTGAATTTCACGAGCGGGCCTTGTTTTTACTTTTAGCAGGCTGTCGATTGACCAAACGCGCGAAACGGGAAACAACATCACCAAAAGGCTGATCCCGATATAGGTGTAGAAAACGTGGTATTCAAACCGATGGGACGATGAAAAAACGATGACGCCCATCAAATAATTGACAAAGGCCGCGAGTCGCGTTTGATAGCCCACGGCAAGCAGGATAAGCGCCGGAATCCAAAGCATGGCAATCACCTCAATTTTGAGTTCGCCGGGAGCCAGGTAAGGATCGCGGTCAAAAATGAGATGTTTGAATTTTAACAGCTGCAACACCTCTAAAAGCAACACCGCCGAATACAACACCCTGAACACTGCCAAACCACAAGGATCTGCCAGGTTTTCAAATTGCTTTTTAAACGAGGTGAAGTTCATTGTCTTTATTCACTTGCAAATACAGCCAGCATTTCCGGCGTCCAGTTAAACTCGTATTGTCCGGCCGAAACCTTACAAGTTCCGGCGGCCTTCCAGGGCTTGGCCATCTGACGGCGCAAAAAGTCGTGTTGCCAATGGTCGGTGGTTTCGATTTCCTTTACGTAGATGGTATAAGTCCCAACAGGCAAGTTGTTTTCATGCTGAAACTGACTCAGGTATCTAAACATTGACGGTTCAAAAACACCTCTCACCAAGGTATGGGAACTTGTCCGGAAGTTGTAATGCACCCACATGGCTCCGTTTGCATAGCTGTCGGTCACCATGCCGTTGTCATCCAACAGTGGGACGCGCTTGCCATTTTCGTTACATTCAAACTTAAAAATATGGTTGTAATTGTCAAAGTGGATGTTGTACATAAACACCGGATGGATGGTTACGCCCACCAATTTCTGAAACGGAACCTGTGTCCAATAAGCTACCGTGGCCAGTGCGCGTCCGGTAGATGTGTTTTCGCCCACTGCCTTTTGGATTAACGGCGCACCCAAGATGATGATACATTGTGCCACGGTCATGACAATGATGACCCACTTCCAGAACCATTGCGTCAGGCGCAGACGGGTCCAACCCTGTATGAGCATTTCAGCTTTTTCATCGGGCGGAAGTTGCAGAACGGGAATGTTACAATTCTCCGACGTGCATCGCTCAGTCAGTCGGTTACCGGCCACAAAACGGTAGATGCTTTGTCCCAGATGGCTTATTCCGGGGATGGCCAGCAAAAGGGCGACCGGCGCGGTATAAATCATGTGCTTCAAAAGTCCGACATAGGCCCAATAACCTTTGTACACTTTTGAACCCGCCACTCCGTGAATGTTGATCAGGAGTTCCTGTTCATCAATACCCTGCAAAGCCGACTCCTGCGCGGCATGGGCCTGGACGGTGACGCAATCAACTTTGTTGAAAATATCAAAATGCCTGATGGCTACCACCACTTTGTTGCAAAGTGGACATTCGGCGTCGTAATAAAAACGGTACGTCTTGGATTTGCTCTTGAACAAATTGGCGATCCGCACCCAGAATCCCGGCGGAATCAGCAAAAGGTAAACGCCCATTACAGCAAGGGCAAACCACGGAATTGGGTAAGTTATAAGAATGCCCAGGTGAAATAAGGTACCCAGGAAAAAGAAAGGCATCCGGAACCGTTTGAACCAAAATAAAAACAGAAACACGGTTTCAAAAACTACGACAAGATACCCAAAAAACTTGACCAGGTATTCCTGATTCAAAATCCATGAAGTGTCGTTCCAGACAATCATGGGCAAGCTTGACGGCATCCACATGCCCAACCCATCCATCCACATCGGACTGGTGACTTTTTGAAATACCGAATCAAAATAAACCAGGCCAATCGCCAAAAAAACCGGCATCAGATAGTTTATCTCCAGCACTTTGCGGTCTGGCTGATAAGGCCGGCCAATGTGGGTGTACCTGATTTTCTCGATAAGACTGTCGAGTGAAAACACACGCGAAACCGGCATAAACATCATCAAAAAGTTCACGCCCAGATACGCATAAAATACGTGGTACTCAAAATGCGATGCACTGCTGAAAATAATGACACCCAGGACGTAATTCAAAATCATCGCCACACGGGTAAACAATCCTAGAAGCATCATGCCCAGGACGATGAAGTAAAATAAAAAGATCAGTGTTACGTCGATGTCGCCTCTATAAACAAAGGGAATCTGATCATAAATCATGTTCCTGAAGCGAAACAACTGACAAACCTCGGCCAGCAGGACAAGGGTAAATGCAATTCTAAAAACCGCCAATCCCAACGCATCAACTTTGTTGTGGAAAAGGCCGTAAAAGGTGTCGCGTATCTGCTTCATAATTTTACGGTTAGAAAGATTCCTATTGCAATAAAAACAAGCCCGAGAACTTTGCCCCAGGTAAAAGGTTCGCCCAAAAAGAAAACGCCCACCACAAAAACCAACGCGGGCGCAAGGGCCATAAAAGGATATGCTTGGGTGATTTCAAATTTTGACATGGCCGCCATCCAAAAAAGAGAGGCAATAAATGCCGACGCAAATCCTGAAAAAATAAACGGATCGAGCAGCAGCCTGACCAGATACAAAACCTTTTGAACGCCGCCCTCGGGCAAAATCACCTGCAGGCCGTTCATCCTCCACTTTAGGACAATCTGCCCGTAAACAGTAAAGACGAGCGTTCCTAAAATATAGAGGTATGGATTCATTTGTATTGCTTTTCGTAGTATTCCTGATAAGCTCCCGATGTCACCCGCTCCAACCAATCCGGATTGGCCAGGTACCAGTTGACGGTTTTTTCAAGTCCCTGTTCAAAGGTAACCGACGGCTCCCAACCCAGTTCGCGGTTGATTTTACTGGCGTCGATCGCATAGCGCAAATCGTGTCCGGGACGGTCTTTTACATAGGTTATCAACTGTTCCGACGTACCTTTTTCGCGGTTGAGTTTGGTGTCCATCACCCCGCAAAGCAGCTTGACCAGGTCAATGTTCTGCCATTCGTTAAAGCCGCCAATGTTGTAGGTTTCGTGATTTTTCCCATTGTGGAAAACCAAGTCGATGGCGCGCGCGTGATCCTCGACATAAAGCCAGTCACGGGTGTATTTGCCGTCGCCGTAAACCGGAAGCGGCTTGTTGTGGATGATGTTGTTGATAAACAGCGGAATCAGCTTTTCAGGAAAGTGATTCGGGCCGTAATTGTTGGAGCAGTTCGTAATCACATAAGGCAGTCCGTAAGTTTCGCCGTATGCACGCACAAAGTGATCGGAACTTGCTTTTGATGCCGAATAAGGCGAATTTGGATCGTAAGGTGTCTCCTCGGTAAAAAGGCCCTCGGCGCCCAATGAACCGTAAACCTCATCGGTCGACACGTGGTAAAAACGCTTGCCGGAGTAATCATCCTTCCAGAAATCGCGGGCAGCGTTGAGCAAAACCATCGTTCCAAAAACATTGGTCCTGACAAATGCAAGCGGATCAGTGATTGAACGGTCAACATGCGACTCGGCCGCCAGGTGAATAACGCCGTCAAAACGGAACTTTTCAAACAGCCCGCGGATAAAATCCTCCTGCGTGATATCGCCTTTTACAAACGTATAATTGGGATGGTTTTCAATATCGGAGATGTTTTCCAGGTTGCCGGCATACGTCAGCAAATCCAGGTTGACGATTTTGTAATCAGGATAATTTTTGACAAACCGCCGCACCACATGCGACCCTATAAATCCGGCTCCACCGGTAATCAGAATTGTTTTCATAGCGTTCCGTCGGCGTTTTTCAATACTCCTTTTACATCGTACAGCACCGATACAGGCTTGCGCAAAGCATCGATGTCCATAAACATGAATTCCTTGTGCGCCACACCCAGAATGACGGTGTCAAATGTCTCGGCGGGCAACTCGTTTACCGTTGTCAGGCCGTATTCATGGGCAACTTCTTCCGGATTGGCCCACGGATCGTAAATAGTTACTTCCGTTTGATATTCCTTGAGCGCGCGCACCACATCGACAATCCGCGTGTTGCGAACGTCCGGGCAATTTTCCTTAAAGGTAAAGCCCAAAAGCAAAATTTTTGATCCGTTTACCTTGATATTTTTCCTGATCATCAGTTTGACCACCTGCGACGCCACATACTCGCCCATCGAATCGTTGAGTCGGCGTCCGGCCAAAATAATTTCCGGGTGATAGCCGGCTTCCTGGGCTTTTTGTGCCAAGTAATAAGGGTCGACGCCAATGCAGTGTCCGCCCACCAAACCGGGTTTAAATTTAAGAAAGTTCCACTTTGTTCCGGCAGCTTCCAGAACGGCATGGGTATCAATTTCCAGAATGTTGAAGATTTTAGCCAGCTCGTTGACAAAGGCGATGTTGATGTCGCGTTGGGAATTCTCAATCACCTTGGCAGCCTCGGCCACTTTGATGCAGGGCGCCAGATGGGTTCCGGCCGTGATCACGCGCTTGTATAATGCGTCAACCTTTTGACCAACCTCAGGTGTTGAGCCCGCAGTCACCTTGAGGATTTTCTCTACCGTATGTTCCTTGTCGCCCGGGTTGATGCGCTCGGGCGAATATCCCGCAAAAAAGTCGACGTTGAATTTCAGTCCGCTGACACGCTCCAAAACCGGTACACATTCATCCTCAGTGACGCCGGGATAAACCGTTGATTCATAAATGACGATGTCGCCCTTTTTTAAAACTTTTCCTACCGTTTCACTGGCTTTGTACAAAGGCGTCAGGTCAGGTCGGTTGTTTTTGTCAACCGGAGTAGGAACGGTTACAATGTAGTAATTGCATTGGGCGATGTCTTGCAGATCAGCCGAACAATACAGTCCTTTTTCGCGGTCGGGATTGTCGTTGAGTACGGCTTTAAGCGTTTCGTCGTCCACTTCCAGTGTAACGTCGGTTCCGGCGTTAAGCTGGTCGATGCGGCTGCGGTTGATGTCAAAACCCACCACGTGAAATTGGGTGGCAAACAATCGGGCAAGCGGCAAACCCACATATCCCAAACCTATTACGGCTATTTTTTCATTCATGATCCGATGGATTGATATACAAAACCAAGATTTGCCATCTTTTTGGCGTCCAACAGGTTGCGGCCGTCAAAAACAAAGGCTGGTTTTTGCATATTGTCATATATTTTTTGCCAATCAAGATCGCGGAACTCGTCCCATTCAGTCAGGATGGCAATGGCATGCGCACCGTTGCAGGCTTCATACGCATCGGCACAACCTTTAAGCGCGCCTTCATTGGCCTGTTGCGTTCTGGTCTGCAAGTATTCCAGGTCAGCCAGCATGCGCTCTTGCGTCACTTTTGGATCGTAAACCGCAATGCTCGCCTGTTCGTTGATCAGGTCATCGGCCACGTAAATTGCCGCCGACTCACGTGTATCATTGGTGTCTTTTTTAAAGGCCCAGCCCAGGAAAGCGATCTTCTTGTCGGCCACGGTGTTGTAAAGCGTCTGAACTATTTTTCGCGCAAAACGCTTTTTCTGGTGGTCGTTCATGATGATGACCTGTTCCCAGTAATCGGCCACTTCATGCAAGCCAAATGACTTGGCAATGTAAACCAGGTTCAAAATGTCCTTTTGGAAACAACTTCCGCCAAATCCAACCGACGCCTTGAGGAACTTGGCGCCTATCCGGCTGTCCATCCCAATGGCGCGCGCCACCTCGTTGACATTGGCACCGGTCTTTTCACAAAGTTCAGATATGGCATTGATTGAGGAAACGCGTTGGGCCAAAAAGGCGTTGGCGGTAAGTTTTGAAAGTTCAGATGACCAGACGTTTGTAGTCAGGATTCTGTCAACCGGAACCCAGTTGGCATAAATGTCCACCAGCGTTTGGATGGCGCGTTCGCCGGCCGGAGTCGGGTCACCGCCGATGAGCACGCGGTCAGGATTCAACAGATCCTGTACGGCGGTTCCCTCGGCCAAAAATTCCGGGTTCGACAAAATCTGAAACTGAACGCCGTTGCCGGTGTGGTCCAGTATGCTTTTGATAGCTTCGGCCGTGCGCACAGGCAGCGTAGATTTTTCAACGACTATCTTGTCATTTTTTGCCACGCGGGCAATCTGGCGGGCGCAAAGCTCTATGTATTTCAGGTCGGCGGCCATGCCCTTCCCGGACCCATAGGTCTTGGTAGGCGTATTGACCGATATGAAGATGATGTCGGCTTTGTCTATCGCGCCGTCAACATCAGTTGAAAAAAACAGGTTCTTGTTGCGGGTTTCGGCTACAATTTCAGAAAGTCCGGGCTCGTATATGGGAATTTTGGTAGGGTCGGGATGGTTCCAACGGTCAATGCGCGACTGGTTCAGGTCGACTACGGTCACCTCGATGTCGGGACATTTTTGCGCGATCACTGCCATGGTGGGTCCGCCAACATATCCGGCGCCTATGCAGCAAATCCTGGTTTTGTTCATGAAAGTTGTTTGTGCAAATATAGTAACTACTTAAGATGCGACCAATACCAATCCACGGCATGGCGCAGTCCTTCCTCAAATGAAAACGCAGGCTGGTAACCCAAAAGCGTCTTTGCCCTGTCGATGCTGGCCAGTGAATGCGGCACATCGCCTGCGCGGTTTGGCCCGTGGATGACGGGAATTTCAGCAATCGACGGCTGGTGTGCCGAAAGGTATTTTTTGAGATGCCGCACCAAGTCATTAAGCGTGGTCCGCTCGCCAAAAGCAGTGTTGTAAACCGTGTTGACGGCCTCCGGGTTTTGGGTGAGCATCGCCCGTTCATTCATCTGGATGACATTGTCGATATAGGTAAAATCGCGGGAATATTCGCCATCGCCATTGATGACCGGGCTCTCGCCTTTCATCAGTTGCATGGTAAACTTTGGGATGACGGCGGCATACGCTCCGTTTGGATCCTGTCGGCGGCCAAATACGTTAAAATAGCGCAATCCGATACACTCCATGCCGTACGCGCGTGAAAACACATCGGCGTAAAGCTCGTTGACATACTTGGTAATGGCGTAAGGCGACAGCGGTTTGCCGATGACATCCTCCACCTTTGGAAGCGATTTCGAGTCGCCGTAGGTTGATGAGCTGGCCGCATAAACAAAGCGTTTGACGCCAGCATCTCTGGCTGCGACAAGCATGTTCAGGAATCCCGAAACGTTGACTTCGTTGCTGGTTTGCGGATCGTGCAAAGACCTGGGGACTGAACCGAGCGCCGCCTGATGCAGCACGTAGTCCACGCCCTGAACGGCATCGCGGCAAGTTTGCATATCGCGGATATCGCCCTCGATCAGGGTAAAATTTTCATGCGATAGCGCCTCGAGCAGGTTGTGTCGGTGGCCTGTGGCAAAATTGTCCAGGCAGGTTACCCGATAGCCCTTTTGCAAAAAATAATCGCAAAGGTTTGATCCGATAAAGCCGGCACCGCCTGTTATGAGGATGCTTTTTGTCATGATTTACGCCTGAATTTTCGGTATAGTTTTTCAAAAATATTTCGCGGCGGATTGTCGTCGTGGTAGCCGTGACCGTAGGTTCCGTAGCCATAACCGTAGCTGTAACCGTAGCCGTAACCGTAACCCGATCCGTATTTGGCCTTGTTTTGATAGCCATTAAAGACGATGCTGACGTTGCTGAGTTCGCCCCGTTTGTATCGGTTGTTCATCAACGTGATCATCTCTTTTTTGGTGTAATTCTGACGCATGACGTACAGTGTCAGATCGGCATACTGCGAGAGCTCGATAGCGTCTGACACCAACCCAACCGGCGAAGTATCTACAATGATGTAATCGTAGCGTTTGCGGAGTTCGTCCATCATTTCGCGCGTGGCATCGCTGATGATCAACTCGGACGGGTTGGGCGGAATCGGGCCCGAAGCCACCACGTCCAGATACGGCACATGCGTTGGTTGAATGACCTCGTCAAGGGTTTTCTGACCGATGAGATAGTTGACCACGCCAATGTCGCGACGCACGTTAAAGTCGTCAAAAATCTTGGGTTTGCGAAGGTCAAAGCCCACGATGACTACCTTTTTCTCGCTCATCGCAAAAACCGTCGCGATGTTGATTGAACAAAAAGTCTTGCCCTCACCGCTGATCGACGAGGTAAGCATCAGGGTTTTGGCGCCCGGCCTGTCGTTCTTTTTGTAGAGGAACTGAAGCGACGAACGTATGGCCCGGAATGATTCGGCCAGCGCTGATTTAGGCCGCTCGAATACTGAAAGGTTTGACGAGGTGTGCTTGAGTCCGACAACGCCTATGATCGGCACCTTGGTCAACTTGACGATATCTTCTATGTTGAGGATGGCATTTTCGACAAAGAAAATTCCAAAAACGATAATCAACGGAATCAACAACCCCAGGAAAAACGCCATGATGTAGTTGACGCTTGTATTCGGCCCGATCAGACCCGCCGTTTCACCAATGTCTTTTGCTGGATCGATGAATTGGATATCTGAAATGTTGGACGCCCGAAGTATTTGCGCTTGTTTGAGCTTTTCCTGCATCGCGATAAGCACGTTCTCGTTCAGGTCATACTTGCGCTTGATTTTATAATATTCCTGCTGATCGCGCGGCAGCAAGCTGATTTTACTTTCAACCTCGGCAATGTTGCGGTTTACCAGGTTCATGTCGTAATTCAATCCGGCGGCAGCGGTATTGATATTCTCCAGCAATACGAGTTTGAGCGCCTGAATGTCTTTGTCAAAATGACGGAACATCAGGTCACTTTTGTTTGTGTAGGCTTTTTGTGAACGTTCAACCGATTTTTCGACAATCTTGGCCACGTTGGAGACAATGTTGGGATCTTCGATTCCGCCAACGGCCGGCGCCGGAAGTTTAGAAAAATCTGTGCTGCTCTTGAGATAATTGCGCAGGTTGTTCAGGTAGGCAATTTTGCGCGCGATGTTGTCCTTTTCGATATCGAGTGACGACAGACGGGTAGACAGTTCGCCGCCGCCGCCGGTAAGGGCAATGACATTTTTACGCGATGAGAAATCCTGAAGTTCCTTTTCCGACATTTTGATCTGGTCGCCCATGGCATTGAGCGTACTGTCGATGAATCGGATGGTGTTGTTGGCAAATTGATTTTTGCGGTCGAGCTGTGACTGGATAAGCGTGACCACCGTTGCGTTCAGATAATCCACCATGCGGGCCTTGTTGGTTCCCTCCAGTGACAGTCGGATGATTGATGGCGATTTGTCGCTGATGTCGGTGCGGATGGAGCGGTATCGGGACACCGCCTCATTGAAATCCCGGAACCGTATGAAGTATTCAGACTTGGTATAATCGCCCGGAGTGCCTACAATCTCGAGCTTGAAATTCAAGAATGGGACGTTTGTAAATTCACCCACTTTGTAGCGGCGGGTAAAATTTTCCTGTCCAACCTGGACATAATCCAGTTGCGAGTCGGCATAGCGCATGCATTTAAGACTCCCGATTGGGAATTCCGTATGGATTTCGTATTCCGCGGCCGAAATAAATTTGATGCGGATCCGGCGGTTAAGCATATTTAGCCTCGATGAATCAACCACAACCCGGAACGGAACTTCGCCGTAAACGTCGCGCGTATAATATTCGTAGTCCTGGAGATAATCGATGTAATAATCAAGCCTGTCTACCACTTTCTCGTTGTGCGAACGCGATTTGATGGTCGACGATATGTTCTGGACCTGATCAGATGTTCCGCCCCAGTTAAAAACCAGGCTGGTGTTGCTGGTAGACCACGGATTGTTTTGCTCTTTGACTGCGATAGTCGTCTCCATCTGGTAAATTTTCTCCTTGCGGATGTTTACCTGATGGGCAATGGTAAATGAAATGATAAGGCTCGCCAAAAACCACTTCCAATAACTGGCGATTTTAATCAGAAATCCTTTGAAATCAAAGTTGTTCTGTGATTCGAGAAACGAAAAATCTTTTGAGTCTAACATAATCAGCGGCTTGCAAAAACAAGGATAGATGTTACGAGACTGAGTACCGTAATAATGGTTGACAAGGACTGAATTCCCGTTTCGCCGGTTCCCCACGATTTTTGCGGCAACGGCTTGACATAGATGTAATCGTTGGGCTGCAAGTAGTAATAAGGCGATTTCATGGCGTTGCGGTCGGTCAGGTCGATGGTATGAACTTCTGTTCCTTGCGGATACTGACGGATGACGACTACATTTTTACGATCTCCCACCATGGTAATGTCACCAGAATTCGCAATGGCCTCCATGATGTTCACTTTTTCCTGCATGAGCACTTTTTGCCCCGGACCTTTTACTTCACCGTTGACTGTAAAGCGAAAGCCAGCCAGTTTAACGGTAATGTAAAGAAATGCTTCTTCCTTAAAGTATTGGTCAAGCAGGCTTTTTTGAATCTTTTCCCGGACTTCCTCCAGCGTATAACCCAGCACGTTGACTTCGCCAAGGACTGGGATCCGGATATTTCCGTGATCGTCTACCGTGTAGCCCGTAAAATAAAGGCTTTCTTCACTTTGCATACCAGTTTGCAGTTGTCGCGCATTGGAGGCAAACATCTCAACCAATTCCTGATCGATAGCTTTGATATTGATGCTGATGATATCGTTGGTCTGCAGTCGATACGGTTTGGATGCAATCGGGTTGATGGCCTGTCCTTCCAGAGTGCCGTCTTTGTCCTGCAGATAAACCAGATTGCGGGTGGGCACGCATGAAGTGAATAAAATCCCGGCTATCAGGGCAAGGATGAACGCCTTGTTCATGAAGAATTTGTTTAGCAAACAAAGATAGTTTTTCATCGGTAAAAACAAAAAAAGCGGCACTAATTGTTTTTTAACGAATCTTCAAACGGAACGCGGTGAACGATGCTCCGACCCAGGGTTACCTCATCGGCAAATTCAAGCTCGTCGCCAACCGAAATTCCGCGCGCAATGGCCGATGTAACGATGCCGGCCGTACGAATCTGACGGTAGATGTAGAAATTGGTTGTATCGCCTTCCATAGTTGGCGACAGCGCAAAGATAAGTTCGCGCACTTGTCCCTGGTTTACCTTGTCGATCAAGGTTGAAATGTTGAGTTGTCCGGGCCCGACACCATCTACCGGGGATATTTTTCCGCCCAAAACATGATAGATGCCACGGTACTGTCCGGTGTTTTCAATCGCCATCACATCGCGAATGTCCTCGACCACGCACACCAATGACTGATCGCGCGCCGGATTGCTGCAGATTCCGCAAATTTGTGTGTCGGAAATATTGTGGCATTTTTCGCAAAAGCAGACTTCACTTCGCAGCGCTGTGAGCGATTCGGCCAAATGCAGCGCCTGATCAGCCGGTTGACGCAACAAGTGCAAAACCAACCGCAACGCCGTGCGCCGCCCGATTCCCGGTAAACGCGACATCTCATCGACAGCCCGCTCCAAAGTTTTTGATGAAAATTCCATGATGCAAATGTAGGGAATTGGGATTGGTGACGCATGTTTGAATGTAAAGCCGCATGACCAATTAACAGTTAACAAAGTTGACGGTTTACAGTTGACGGTTTACAGAAAATTTCGGTTGCAGGATAAATATGACTGATCATTATTCATTGTTAATCGTTAACTGTTAATTGTCAATTGTCAATTGCCCTGAACCCTGTCCCTTGCGCCCTAAACCTTAATAATTTAGGTAGATTTTCTGCAATACAACCAATCGAAAAATTTTGTAGGTTGTCCCTGAATGGGA
>CAZIBV010000022.1:0-13929 GCA_964537345.1 uncultured Flavobacterium sp.
TTTCTCGCCTTTGGCCTCGGCCAGCACCTGATACGGAATTTTTTTATCGCCTTCCCGGAAATTGGCAAAATCGGTCTCATCAGCGCTCTCAAAATAATTCTTGCCAAACTGTTTGCCAACAAGATTCTTGGCGAGCACGACATTTATCGGCCTAAAGGTATATTGGTTGAAAGTACGAACCAAAACATAGTCAATCTTAGGCCCGACGGTCAGCGCTGTGTTCGAAGGAAGCGTCCAGGGTGTCGTGGTCCAGGCCAGAAAGTGGACATCGCCAAATCCATTGAAAAAATCAGGAAGCGTTTCACCCACGGCCTTGAACTGCGCCACAACGGTTGTATCGGTTACGTCGCGGTAAGTTCCCGGCTGGTTAACCTCATGCGAGGAAAGTCCGGTTCCGGCCTTGGGCGAATACGGTTGGATGGTGTAGCCCTTGTACATCAGATTTTTGTCGTAAATCTGCTTGAGCAGCCACCACACCGTTTCCATATACTTGGATTTGTAGGTGATATACGGATCGTTCATGTCGACCCAATAGCCCATTTTTTCGGTCAGGTCATTCCAAACGTCGGTGTAGCGCATCACGGTACGCTTGCAGGCTTCGTTGTATTCTTCGACGGTAATTTTTACGCCGATGTCCTCCTTGGTGATGCCCAATTCCTTTTCGGTTCCGAGCTCAACGGGAAGTCCGTGTGTGTCCCAGCCGGCCTTTCTTTTTACCTGAAAGCCTTTTTGGGTTTTGTATCGGCAAAAAATATCCTTGATCGCGCGTGCCATCACGTGGTGTATGCCGGGCAATCCGTTGGCCGACGGCGGACCCTCAAAAAACACATAAGGCTGCTGGCCTTCGCGCAGGGTGACACTTTGCTCGAAAATGCTATTTTGTTTCCAGAAATCCAGGACTTCAGATGCCACGGTTGGCAGGTCAAGCCCTTTGTATTCCGCGAATGGAGTGCTCATATTTGGGTTTCAAAAATCAGTCGGCGAATGTAGTGAATTTTTTGCTTAAAAATGTGTTAATGCCTGTAGTTGTGGGATGTTAGCCCAAACCAAACCGTTGTTTAACACTAAAGTTACAAATGACGCCAAATTTGTTGGATGCAGATTATCTGCCCAAAATGTTAAGACGAGAATACTTCGCGCAAAACATCAACTGATTTAGGCCTGCGGAATCCGTCAAGGTGAACAGCGTAATAATCAATAAGAATCCGGAGCAATTCCTGTCGTTGGGACGCGTTAAAAACCAACTCGGCATTGGAAAACCTGAGCGGCATCAACCGACGCAGCAGCTCGGTCTGGGTCTCGTTTAGACAACTCAGTCCGGGATCGTCGGTAAAAAAACCGTCGGTCATTTCAAAATATCGCCCCGGAGATTCCTGCGGATAAAACCCAAGATATCGCGACATCTGCAGCAGAAGAATCAGGTGAAAATTAGCGATGTTATCGTGGTGGTCCAGCCACTCGAGTGACGTTTCCAAGAATTCAAATAACGCCGGATTGGGCGCCTCCTCGCGTATGGCATGGTGCATCACCTCCGACAGGAAAAGCCCGATCGAAGTCTTGACGATGTCGGTGGTCAGGGTGTCAAATCCGCGCGAAAGCCTGACCTCCCTGAACGTTTCGAGCGTTCCCTTGTTTTTGTGCGACGCCTCGATCTCCAAAACGGTAAGCGGTTGGAAATAGGCTGATTTTGAACCGGATTTCCCTCCCGAAAAAGCACTCCTGACAAAATAGGATTTCAAGCCGTCCGATAGCGTAAAACAGCGCACAACCAGGCTTTTTTCCTGATAACGCAGGGCGCTGATAACGATGGCTTTGGTTTTGACGAGCACTAGGGGGATTTTGGATTTTAGATTCTAGATTTTAGATTTGGGATTGAGGATTATTGGCCGATTCGGGTCACAATTTGGGTCGCCAATCGCTATTATCTGACAATCATGACTTTTTTCACCTTGGTTTCGATGGCGTCTTCTGATGCGATGAAAATCATGTAAACGCCCGATGCCACGCGGTATTTTCCAAAGGCAGTGGTGTCCCATTCGATGGTTCCGCCTTGGGCAATCGCCTCGTGTACCAGGTTGCCTTCGATATCGGTGATTTTGACGTTGCAATTGTCCATCAAACCTGAAATCTTCACGGTTCCGGCATAAGTGGGCCGCACCGGATTTGGGTAGACGATGACATTGCTCAGGTTGTCGCTCGCGCTGGTGGCCGTACCTCTAAAGGAGACCATTCCGCGGTCGGTGGCAAAAAAGACTTCGCCCGTTGAACCGTTAATGCCAATGTCGTTTACGGTGTTGCTGGGCAGCGGCGAATTGGAGGTGTTAAACTGATAGAGCGTTTCCTGGCCGTTGGGCGATACGAGAAACACACCTGAATCGGCGGTGGCGATCCATTTGTTGTTGGCGCCGTCAACCGCGATATCGGTAATCGATTGTTCGTACATGAGTTCCTGCGCAAGGCCGCCCTCCAGGATAATGATGGCGTTGGACTGCATCTGCCCCTCATTTTTAAAACGGTCGACACTGGAAAGCACCCGCAATCCCTTGGTGGTCCCAATCCAGAGTTGGTTGCGGTTGTCAATGGTCACCACCCTTACGTCGTCAATGGGCAGGTTGCCTTCGCTATCACCGGTTTTGATAGTCTTGAAGATGTTGCCGTTTTCATTGTAGGCCATGACGCCCATGTTTGTAGCAAACCATTTGGTGCTGTTTTTATCGATGCTGAGTCGGCCGAACCTAAGGGAAAAGAAATCAGATGTGACCGATTCTATATTGACCGATTGCCAGCTGCCGTCGCTTTTTAAAACTTTGATACCGTTGGCGATCAGTCCGTTGCTCATCCAGAGATTTCCGTTCCTGTCGTATGCGCTCTGCTCAATCCTGATGCTTTTATAACTTGGTGCCGATGGCAAAAAAAGCGATTCCAGACCGCTGTTGGCATCGTCGTAAAGCGCTGAAAAGCTGTCGTTTTCGAGTTTTAAAAGTCCTGAGTGATAAGAACTGATATAAACTTCTTCAATATTTGACGGATTGACCGTTACCCGCACCAAATCATACACTTCGCGATCCGGCGGTTTGACGTCCTGATACCTGAGGTTGGTCCAACCTTGTTCATTGAATTTGCTCACGCCGTAGGTGCGCAGCGGATCCGGGTCATAATCGCCGGTGTAATCGCCGTAAACAGCCCAGAGATTGGGCGTTTCAGTATTGATTGAAAAGATGTTGTTGCGCGAAGGTCCGGCCGGCAAAAGGTTTTCAAACATGCCCGGACTGTTGACCGATGTGGTGACTACGCCGTGTTCGCGCGTGCCCAGATAAAGCATAGGTCCGATAGCCGTACCACACGTAAAATAGGTGAGTTCCTGCTGAACCGACGATGAAAATATTTGTGCAACCGGAGCCAACGAGGCGTTGTAGACATTGCATCGGCCAGGCATCGTAATCAAAAGGTAATCAGCCGAGGCGCGAAAATCAACCACTTGCTCCGGCATCTGCAAAAAGTTATTGAAAACCGATCCGTTATACCTTACCACCTGCCCAACCGAACTCACGGCAAGCAGTTCACTTCCAAAGGCTTCGATTCCGGTCCAGATTCCCCCCAAAAGGGTGGTCCATTGGCTAAAGTCATTCAAATTCGGGTTGCTGATTGACGCGCGTCGGATGCCAAAAGCGGTGGCGGCAAAAATCTGTTCGCCCGATACTGCCGTCTGGCTTACGCGGATCTCGGCACCGTTGTCACCAATAAAGTAGGTGTCGCCAAATCCGTTGGTTGCCAAGTTGTATTGAACGATGCCAAAATCGCAGGAAACGTAAACGATGCCGTTGTATTCCATAAAATGGTTGACCCGCTTGATCTGCGCCGGCAATTGTTTGTTGATGATGTCGACCACGCGAAGCATGGATCCGTCGGCCTCGTTTATGACGATGATCAGACCGCTCTCATAACCCACCATGGTTTTATTGGACACCGGACTGTGATAAAGCGCCGTAATGGTCAGGCCCGACAATCCATCGATGGTATTGACGGTCTTGATGGAATTGGTTGATAGTTTTTTAGAGAACAGCGCATTCTCGGAGGCGGCAAAAAAAGCCGTCGGCGACTGCGAAACGTCGCGGATCTCGTTATAAGAGAAATAACCTTTCCAGGCGTTGCCCTGTCCGTTTGCAAGGCCGATGGAAAGGAGAATGAATAAGAATGCGTAGCGGGTCATCATGATCTGGAAACAAATATAATTGAATGTCGAACGCCGAACGTTGAAAGATGAACGAAAAATGAAATCTCAAATTGCATAGGGCAATTAGGTGCAGATAAAATCTCCCTGAAAAACAAAGTGCATCCGAAACCTTGAACCTTGAACTACCTTACGACCTAAATCTGCTTTTTAACATTTTCGGCAGATTCTCTGTAATATAGTGATCGATTAATCCGATAACTTCGTACCAATGGGTAGGGGAACAATGGATTATCCCAAACGAAAAAAAATTATACGTTGGATGCAGATTTTCTGTAAAAATTCTTAAAGTTTTTACCCTAGATTTTTGTCCAAGGAAGTAAAATAAAGTGCAGTTCCGCGTCCCAAGTCACCTTTTCCAAATTTCCAAAATTTTCAACCTAAATAAAAAAAGTGCCCCTAAGGACACTTTCTCAATTTCAATTTATCATTCGTTATACAACACCTTGCGCCAACATCGCTTCGGCTACTTTAACAAAGCCTGCAATGTTTGCACCTTTTACATAGTCAACGTATCCGTTTCCGTCTGAACCGAATTTAACGCATGAAGCGTGAATGTTGAGCATGATGGTTTTAAGGCGCTCGTCAACCTCTTCTGACGACCAGCTAAGGCGCAGCGAGTTTTGCGACATTTCAAGTCCTGATGTGGCCACACCACCGGCGTTTGAAGCCTTACCGGGAGCAAACAGGATTTTGGCGTTGCTGAAAATTTCGATAGCCTCAGGCGTCGATGGCATGTTGGCACCTTCTGAGACGCAGATGCATCCGTTGGTTACCAGCATTTTTGCTTCGTCACCATTGAGTTCGTTTTGCGTGGCGCAAGGAAGGGCGATGTCGCACTTAACTTCCCACGGACGCTTTCCTTCAACAAACCTGGCATTTGGATATTGTTTCACGTACTCGCTGATGCGCGCACGGTCGACGTTTTTGATTTTCATGATATGGGCCAGTTTGGTGGCATCGATTCCGTCGGCGTCATAAATATATCCGCCTGAATCTGACATAGTAACCACTTTGGCGCCCAGTTCTGTAGCTTTCTGAACTGCAAACTGTGCTACGTTTCCGGAACCGGATACCGCAACGGTTTTACCGCTAAAGCTATCGCCCTTGGTGCCAAGCATCGCCTGTGCAAAATATACGTTTCCATATCCTGTCGCTTCCGGACGGATAAGCGATCCGCCAAAAGTGATGCCTTTTCCGGTAAGTACTCCGGTGAATTCGTTGCGAAGGCGCTTGTACTGTCCGTACATATAACCAACTTCACGCGCACCAACACCAATGTCACCGGCAGGAACGTCGGTATCGGCACCAATGTGGCGGGCCAGCTCAGTCATGAAAGCCTGGCAAAAACGCATGATTTCGTTGTCGGATTTTCCTTTTGGATCAAAGTCTGCTCCACCTTTACCACCGCCCATAGGCAAGGTCGTCAGGGAGTTTTTAAAGGTTTGCTCAAAAGCAAGGAATTTCAAGATGCTCAGGTTTACCGAAGGGTGGAAACGGATCCCTCCCTTGTATGGACCAATGGCTGAGTTCATCTGGATACGGTAGCCGCGGTTTACTTGGGGCTGTCCGGCGTCATCAACCCAGGTAACACGGAAAATGATGATGCGCTCGGCCTCGACCATGCGCTCCAGGAGCATTTTCCCTTGGTAACGGGGGTTTTGTTCAATGAACGGAATTACTGTTTCGGCTACCTCCTTAACGGCCTGCATGAATTCAGGTTCGCCAGGATTTCGTTTAGCCACCGACTCTACAAAGTCATGAATTGCTTGTGACATAATTGATAGGGTGTTAACGATTTATGAAAACGTTTTCGTTATGCGCCGCAAATATACGGGATTAAAGGAATGAACCAATTTTAAAATGGCGCAATTATCCGTTGATGGGCGGGCAGTTGTTTTTTTAAAGACCCTTTAACAAGTAAAATTCAGTAAACCCCTTACTGTTCAGCCGCTTTCTCTTATTTTTTTATTTTATTTTAATAAGTGAATGATGTTTTTATATATTTGTCGGGAATTGAAAACATTGAGGACAATGCCCAAATATATCGCCCTTTCCTTACTGATGTTTTTCGGCCTGCCGTCCATTGCCAATGCACAGTTTGGATTTTCGCATGAGGTAGGTGTGATAGTAGGTCCGGTCGCTTTCCAGTCAGATTTTGGCGAAAGGCACAATATGGAAACCAACCTGGGCAACACAGGATTTGGCATCGGTTTGATTCACTACCTGAATTTTGCCTACCGCGCCGATTGTAACTGTTACGCGCCTGAAACGTACTTTAACGATCACTTTAAACTCCGCAGCGAACTTTCGTACAACAAAACCAAACTCGACCATTTTGGTCAGTGGGTCGAGGGCAATGGTCAGTTGGCCACACGCCTTCGCGGTATGAAAGGCAGCACTGAAATCACCAATATCGGAATGCAGTTGGAATATTTCCCGCTGAGCATCCGTCAGTTCTCGGCCACACCGGGCTCACTGGGGCCGTTTGTAAGCCTTGGCGCTCAATTCTCATTTTACAATCCTGAAGTTTATTCAGAAATTGGACCGATGGGAATTCCGGCCACCACTCCACTAAAATACTACGATGCCTACACCAACGAGAGCGGAACGGTTTGGTCGGTGGTGGGAAGCATCGGAACGCGTTACAAACTGACGGTTCTTTCTGACCTGATGATTGATTTGCGCTGGCAGTATTATTTCTCTGACTGGGTTGACGGCCTTCGTCCCGATCCTAACGTCTACAAGGAGAACAAGGCCAACGACTGGAATGTATGGCTGAATGTGGGTTACATCTACTACCTTGACTAATCGCTTTTAAAGCAAAAATTATAGGCTCAAACGATGGTTTGGGCTTTTTTTTTGGCCTTTCCATATCAAGAACACTCTTTCTCATTTGGCGTTCATTATTCCAACGCAGACCAATGATTCCATAAAAAAAAAGGACTGCCTGGATAAGACAATCCTTTTTAGGTCTTAGGTAGATATTGTTCTGAAATCTATCGTTTTAACCCAATGCCTGCTCGAGATCGGCCAACAGGTCATCAGCGTCCTCAACTCCAACGCTTAGTCGCACCAGATCGTCGGATATTCCAATTTCACGGCGTTTTTCTTCCGGAATCGAGGCGTGTGTCATCAGCGCCGGATGGTTGGCCAATGATTCCACTCCGCCCAGCGATTCGGCCAAGGTAAACACTTTAAGTTTTTCCAGGAACCTCAGCGAATCGTCCTTGGCGCCCGATTTAAAAGTAAAGGTCACCATTCCGCCAAAGCCTTTCATTTGCTTTTTGGCGATTTCATGGTGCGGATGATCTTCCAGTCCCGGGAAAAATACCTTTCCGACTTTTGGATGATTTTTAAGGAAATGCGCAACCTTTAAACCGTTCTCACAGTGGCGTTCCATGCGCAAATGAAGCGTCTTGATACCGCGAAGCACCAGGAAAGCATCCATCGGGCCCAGCGTTCCGCCTGTAGCAAATTGCTGAAAATGCAGTTGTTCGCCCAGAGCCGCATCCTTCACCACAAGTGCTCCGGCAATTACGTCAGAGTGTCCGCCCAGGTATTTCGTCGCCGAATGCATCACGATATCGGCCCCCAAATCCAGAGGGCGTTGCAGATATGGTGTTGCAAAAGTATTGTCGACGGCAAACAACAGGTTGTGTTTTTTGGTGATTTTGGCGATAGCCTCGATGTCCGCCAGTTTCATCAGGGGATTGGTAGGCGTTTCAACCCAAATCAGTTTTGTATTATCGTTGATTAGCGATTCCAGTTTTGACAGATCCGTCATGTCGATAAAATGGAAAACCAGGCCGGAATCCTTGTAAATGCGGGTAAACAAGCGATAGGTTCCGCCGTAAAGATCGTCCATCGCAATGATTTCATCGCCTGCCTTGAATGAGCGCAAAACGCAATCGGTAGCGGCAAGTCCGGATGAAAAAGCCAGTCCCCGGGCGCCGTTTTCAATCGATGCAAGGGCGTCTTCCAAAGCGGTTCGCGTTGGGTTGGCCGCACGGCTGTATTCATAATCGCCCACAGGTTTTCCAGGGGTGGTTTGAGCGTAAGTCGACGTCAGGAAAACCGGTGGCATGACTGATCCCGTAACTTCCTCGTGATGCTGGCCGCCGTGTATTACTTTGGTATTGAATTTCATCGGATTAAATTTTTAAAGCTATGCTGATGTTTTTGCAAAGGTAGTTTTCTGCCCGTACATTTGCACCTTTATTTAACAACGATGAAAAAAGTTTACTACCTGGCCAATTGCACTACTTGCCAAAAGATTATCGCCTCGTTGGGCGGATTGGAAAATTTTAAACACCGCGAAATCAAATCGCAGCCGATCACCGCTCAGGAGCTCGACGCCATGAAGCAACTCTCCGGCAGCTATGAATCGCTGTTCACCCGTCGGTCAATGCAATACAAAGCCCGAAACCTGAAAGATCAAACGCTCACCGAGGACGATTACCGCAACCTCATCCTCGACCACTACTCGTTTTTGGCGCGCCCTGTATTTATAATCGGCGACAAAATCTACATCGGCAACAGCAAAAAATCAGTCGACGGAGTCCGCGACGCCTTGAATGTCTAAGTATACTTGGGCGCTCATTGCCGCCACCCTGGTTTCCATCATCTACGGCGTTACGTTTACCATCGCCAAAGACGTGATGCCCGCGTTCATTTTGCCTTATGGTTTTATCGTGTTGCGCGTGGGCGGATCGGCATTGTTGTTCTGGCTTGTATGGGCGTTGCTGCCCAAGGAAAAAATCCTCCGCGAAGACTACTGGCGCGTGGCGGCCTGCGCATTTTTTGGCGTGGCCTTCAACATGCTGACTTTCTTTAAAGGGTTGAGTCTTACCTCGCCCATTTCGGCGGCTGTGCTGATGGTTACCACGCCCATCATCGTGCTGTTGCTATCGGCGATTTTGATTCGCGAAAAATTACAGGCGCGCAAGGTAGGCGGTATTCTGTTGGGCCTTGCCGGAACGGTGATGCTCATCTACTACGGAAAATCGTCGGGGAATGCGCCCGATCCGTTTTTGGGTAATTTGCTGGTTTTTGTCAACGCCGCGTCATACGGATTGTACCTCATCCTGGTTAAAAAACTCATGGACCGATACAATGCTTTTTCCTTTGTCAACTGGATTTACCTGATTGGATTTTTAATGGTCCTTCCCTTTGGATGGCCGGAACTTCAGGGCGTAAACTGGCAGGGATTTGACACCTCGGTTTGGCTTAAAACGGGATTCGTGGTGGTCTTTTCAACGTTTTTAACCTACTTGCTCAACCTGCTGTCGATGAAAACCCTGAGGCCGGTCACCGTTGCGGTATTCATTTACCTGCAACCCCTTTTTGCCGCGATTTTCTCCATCGGGCTTGGCAAGGACAGTCTAAATTTGATAAAGGTCGCGTCGGCGCTGATGATTTTTACCGGCGTCTATCTGGTGATCCGCCCCGGAGCCAAAACCTAGTTTTCTTGTATATTTGCCTTTTAATTTCATATGATTCAATCCATGACCGGGTTTGGCAAAGCCTCTTTGCAAATGCCCGACAAAAAAATTACCGTCGAGGTAAAATCGCTTAACAGCAAAGGCATCGACCTAAACGTGCGCATGCCGCAAGCCTACCGCGAAATGGAACTCGGCGTCCGTACACGGATTACGCAGGTTTTGGAGCGCGGGAAAATTGATTTTAGCATTTACGTCGAAAATACAACCGAGCAAACTCCGGCGCGTGTAAATGTTCCCATCGTAAAGGCTTACGTGGCGCAGTTGCGTGAAGTTGACCCAACCGGCGACGAAACCGAACTGCTTAAAATGGCTGTCCGCATGCCCGACGCGCTTAAAACCGATCGCGAGGATCTGGAAGCCGCCGACTGGGATTCGATTCAGGGCGTCATCAATCAGGCGCTGGAAAATATCAGGCAGTTTCGCATTGCCGAGGGCGTAGCGCTGGAAAAAGAATTCCTGCACCGGATTGCCAACATCATGACCATGATGAACGAGGCGGTATCGCTTGATGGCGAACGCATCCAAACCGTGCGAACCCGTCTGCAGGCAGCAATAGAGGAACTCAAGGTAACGCTCGACGAGAACCGCTTTGAGCAGGAACTCATCTTCTATCTTGAAAAATACGACATTACCGAGGAGAAAGTGCGCCTGGAAAGCCACATGAACTATTTTCTTGAAACCATGGCCGGAAACGAGGCCAACGGAAGGAAACTGGGTTTTATCGTACAGGAGATGGGCCGCGAAATCAACACCATGGGCTCAAAATCCAACCACGCCAAAATGCAGAAACTGGTGGTACAAATGAAGGACGAACTTGAAAAAATTAAGGAGCAGGTCCTTAACGTACTGTAAATGAAAAAAGGAAAACTAATCGTATTCTCGGCGCCGTCGGGATCGGGCAAAACCACCATAGTGAGGCATTTGCTGCAACAGGAAGAACTCAATCTGGAGTTCTCGATTTCAGCCACTTCACGTTCGCCCCGCGGGATTGAAAGCCAGGGAAAAGATTACCATTTCATATCGGTTGCCGATTTTAAAAAACACATTCGCGAAGAGGAATTCGTAGAGTGGGAAGAGGTTTATCCCGATATGTTTTACGGAACGTTGAAATCAGAAGTTGAGCGCATCCGAAATACGGGCCGCAATGTCATTTTTGATATCGATGTATCGGGCGGGCTGCGGATAAAACGCAAATTTCCGCAAGATACGCTGGCGATATTTGTCAAGCCGCCCAGCATTGACGAGCTTAAAATCCGCCTTAAAAAACGATCGACGGAAAGCGAGGAAAAAATCGCCATGCGGATTGCAAAGGCTTCGGCTGAACTGGCCACCGCACCGCTTTTTGACGTCATCGTTGAAAATGCCGATCTGGAACTGGCCAAATCACAGGCTTACGATCTTGTAAAACATTTTGTCACCACCGGCGAATTTCCTGAGAAACCATGAAAATAGGGCTGTATTTTGGCACGTTCAATCCCATTCATTCCGGGCATCTGATCATAGCCAATCACATGGCCGAATTTTCCAATCTGGACCAGGTATGGCTTGTGGTCACGCCGCATAACCCGTTTAAGGAAAAACAGACGCTGCTGGACGACTACACCCGGCTGCAAATGGTAAAACTGGCGGTTGAAGATTATCCAAAATTGCGCGCCTCTGATATTGAATTCAAACTTCCTCAGCCCAATTACACTGTAAATACGCTGGCGCATCTGCAGGAAAAATTCCCAACGTATGAGTTTTCGCTGATCATGGGCGAAGACAACCTTAGATCGCTGCACAAATGGAAAAATTTTGACGTAATCCTCGAGCGGCACGACCTATACGTCTACCCGAGGCTTTCCCAGGTTGAACACGGTCCGGTTACCGTTGAACATGCGCGCGTGCATCCGGTGGCGGCGCCCGTTATTGAACTTTCGTCGACGTTTATCCGCGAATGCATCCGCACCGGTAAAAATGCACGTCCGATGCTTCCGGAAAAAGTTTGGCAATACATCGATCACAACAACCTATACAAAAAGTAAATCCAAGCCGCATAATCGTCGTATCTTTAGCCTAAAACTAAGGCATGAACGACCAGTCATTTGAGCGGATTTGCAAAATCCCGTTTGCCAGCGTCTATCCGCATTACGTAGCAAAAGTTGAAAAAAAGGGTCGCACGGTTGACGAACTCAACGCTGTAATTCATTGGCTTTTGGGCTATGACACCCAAACTCTTCAACAACATCTGGAGGCCAAGACCAATTTTTACGATTTTTTCAGCCAGGCTACAATCAATCCCAACGCGTCAAAAATTACAGGCGTCATTTGCGGTTATCGCGTCGAGGAAATCGAGCCCGGGCTTAAACAACAATTTCGCTACCTGGACAAACTGGTTGACGAATTGGCCAAAGGAAAACCACTAGAGAAAATTTTTAGAACCCCATGAATAATTTTGAACTGTACAACCCAACCCGACTGCTGTTCGGGAAAGGCCAGATAGAAAAACTGGCTGAATTTGTTCCAAAAACCAAGGTGCTGCTGGTTTACGGCGGCGGAAGCATTTTTAAGAACGGCGTCCATGAGCAGGTGATGCAGGCGCTTAAGGACCACGATGTTGTTGAGTTTGGTGGCATTGAACCCAATCCGCATTACGAAACGGCCATGAAGGCGGCAGCCATTGTACGCGACCAGAACATAGGATTTATCCTGGCGGTTGGCGGCGGATCAGTGATTGACGCGGTCAAATTCATATCGGCGGCGGTTAAGTTTGACGGCGATCCAAAGGACATTCTCTACAAACGGCTATTGATTTCCGACCTGATTCAGGTTATCCCATTCGGAACTGTTTTGACGCTGCCGGCCACGGGCAGCGAGATGAACTCCGGATCGGTCATTACGATTGATGCCACTCAGGAAAAATTATCATTTGGCGGCCAGGCCATCTTTCCTAAATTCTCCATCTGCGATCCAACCGTCATCACTTCTTTGCCCAAACGCCAGATTCAAAACGGCGTGGTCGATGCCTTTACGCACGTCCTGGAGCAATATCTGACCTATCCGCACGCCGGTATTCTGCAAGACCGGATTGCCGAAGCGATTTTGCTGACTTTGGTTGAAATTGGCCCTAAAGTGGTTGAAAATCCTGACGATTACACCTTGGCATCAAACTATATGTGGAGCTGTACGATGGCGCTCAACGGACTCATCCAGAAAGGCGTTCCTACCGACTGGGCCACACACATGATCGGCCATGAACTGACGGCGCTTTACAACATCGATCACGCGCGCACATTGGCGATTGTAGGACCAAACCTATACCGCGTCATGTTCGAGACCAAGAAGGAAAAACTGACGCAATACGGCCAGCGAATCTTTGGCCTTTCCGGTTCAACCGACGACATAGCCCGCGAGGCGATTGAAAAAACCGTTGCGTTCTTTCACACCATGGGCATGCAGACCAAGTTGTCAGATTATACCGCCGATTATCAGCAAACCGCAGCCTTTATCCGCGACCGCTTTGAGAAACGCGGCTGGAAGATGATGGGCGAACGCCAAAACATCACACCCGAAAAAGTTTTCGAGATTGTCGAGTTGAGCTACTAACCGCTCCACGTTACCAAATACAAAAGGCGCTTCCAGATTCCTGAAAGCGCCTTTTTCATAACACCAAAACAAAATTTACTAACTAACCAGAGGTAAACCTGGCCGGTCAGTATGATAACGCCTTAAGGTCCCGTGGGATTGTCCGGGCACGTCATAAAGTAATGTTAAAAAGAAATTCAGGCGAGCCGATAAGTGGTTTTTAGTGCGTTTCATCCCGCTCACACCAAAGGTTTTTAGTATTTTTGGAGTTTTTGATTACACCATGGCACACCCTACAAAATTTGCGGTCATCGGCGGCGGAAGCTGGGCGACGGCAATTGCAAAAATGCTCTGCAGCAATCAGTCGGAAATTGCGTGGTACATGCGTAATACGCAGGCCATCCAACACCTTAAAAAATATTACCACAACCCCAACTATCTGAGTTCGGTGGAGTTTGACATTAAAAAACTCCGGCTTACCGACGACATCAACGAGGCGGTTGCCTGGGCCGATTATATCATATTCGCCATTCCTTCAGCGTTTTTGGCGCGCGAACTGGACAAACTCACCGAGTCACTCCAGGGCAAGGTCATTTTTTCTGCCATCAAGGGTATTGTCCCTGAAACCAG
>CAZIBV010000022.1:14029-21277 GCA_964537345.1 uncultured Flavobacterium sp.
CGCGAGATGAAGAAATTTATCCGCAAAGTGCATAAAATGAAGCGCAACATCAACAACTCGGCTTACCTGGGCGATTTGCTGGTAACCGGATATTCCGTTTTTTCCCGAAACCGGATGTTTGGAAACATGATTGGCAAGGGATACACCGTACAAGCTGCCATGATGGAGATGAGCATGGTGGCGGAAGGGTATTACGCCGTAAAAAGCGCCTACAAACTCAATGAGAAATACAAAGCCAAAACGCCCATCATCGATGCCGTTTACAGCATTTTGTATGAGCACAAAGAGGCGCGTCCGGTATTTAAAGCGCTAACCGAAAAACTCGACTGATGATACCGCGTTGGAAACACCAATTAAGAATCGGACTCATCTGGGCCGCCCTCATGACCGTTATCCTAACCGTTTGGGACGCCATCATGGGCGATCCGTTTAAGCCTTTGATATTGGGGATACGAGCAGTTATGTTTGCCGTGGGCGGAATCTTCCTGGTGGGCTATTTCAGCTGGAAGCGAACTATAAAAAAGCAGTAATTACCGTACGATAACCCCCTGCTTCCACAAGTGCGGAACCTCTTCCGTGCGGTCTTCGCGGATAGAATTGGCAATAAAGGTATACTTTCGGTCGTACAGCGTGTTGCCAATAAAAAACGTCAGCATAAACTCGTTGTTGAGCGCCAGCACGCTGTCCTCAACCATCTCAATCTTCACGGCCGAAACCGGCGGCATTTCAACCAGCGCATGTCTCAGGAGAGACGTCTTTCGCATCTCGCCGTCAATCGTCCCAAACGCCTTAGACACCACCATAATGTCATGCAGCTCGTTGTCGCTGTCGTTAATCAGGTAAACATTCCAAACGTTGGCCATAAAATCGTCGTTCCATTCCTGGACAGCCGCCATGAAAACGTCTTTAACTTCCGGTATATTGATGTCTTTTTGCACAGTAAATTGGGCGGATTAGATTTATTAGCTTTAGGAGCTATACCCGCTATCCGCTGCAATCTTTTAAAAAGCGCGAACGCGAACGCTAATTTGGCGACAGGCCTTTTTTAAAAGGATTTACGCTACTATCGGGGCTAGGGCATTCCGGTTAGACCGACGCCCTGAACTGCTCAAGGAAGCGCACATCATTTTCATAAAACATCCGGATATCGCCAATCTGGTAAAGGAGCATTGCAATCCTTTCGATACCCATCCCAAACGCGAATCCGGTGTATTCATCCGGGTTGATGTTGCAGTTTTTAAGCACGTTTGGATCAACCATTCCGCAACCCATGATTTCCAGCCAGCCGGTTCCCTTGGTGATTCGGTAATCCGTTTCGGTTTTAAGTCCCCAGTAAATGTCAACCTCGGCACTTGGCTCGGTAAACGGGAAATACGACGGACGCAACCTGATTTTGCTTTTCCCGAACATCTCCTTGGTAAAATAAAGCAAGGTTTGCTTGAGGTCGGCAAAGGAAACATCCTTATCGATATACAAGCCTTCCACTTGGTGAAAAATACAGTGCGAACGCGATGAAACAGCTTCATTCCTAAACACACGGCCCGGCGATATCGTCCGGATTGGCGGTTTGTGGCTCTCCATATACCGCACCTGAACCGACGAGGTGTGCGTACGCAGCAAAACATCGGGATTGGTCTGGATAAAAAATGTGTCTTGCATGTCGCGCGCCGGGTGGTATTCCGGCAAGTTAAGCGCGGTAAAGTTGTGCCAGTCATCTTCAATTTCCGGCCCCTCTGACACGTTAAAACCAATGTTCGAAAAAATATCGGTAATCTGATTTTTAACAATCGAAATCGGATGCCTTGATCCAATCGCAACCGGTTCGGCCGGACGCGTCAAATCGCCGTAAACCGCAGCAGCCTGTGCGCTGTTTTCAATGGCTTCCTGAATGCTTTTCACCTTGCCCTCGGCCGTGTTTTTAAGCGCGTTGATTACCTGACCAAACTCTTTTTTCTGTTCGGCGGGAACGTTTTTAAACTCGGCAAAAAAGTCATTGAGCAAGCCTTTTTTTCCCAAAAACTTGATGCGGAAAGCCTCGAGTTGCTCCGGATCGCGGGTATCAAAGGCTTCAGCCTGTGCAATGTAGTTTTTTATGGCATCAATCATGACAAGAGTTTGAGGGTGCAAATTTAGCTTTTTTTGACTTATGGAACCGTTAAAAATCCGTCAGTCAATCAGTTCTTTTTCCATGAAATACTGCACCACGGCCTCCTTCATCAAAACCGTCTGCTCGCCTGATTTAAGATGGGGCAGCTGCTCCTTTACACGGTAGTGCGGCCAACCGTCGCGATCAACGTGGTCAAATTCGTAGTAACCGTAGGGTTCGAGCAATCGGCAGATGGCAATGTGCATCAGGTTTACCTTTTCATCCTTTTTAAACTCGCGGTTAAATCGGCCAAACTCCTGAACGCCTATCAGGTAAACAATGCCATCGAGATCGAGGTCTTCACCCTGCGAGAATCTGTCCGAGAGGACTTTGACCAATTTATCCCATCGGGCTTTTAACTGTTCATCGCGGGCCATTACTTGAGTTGTTTAAAGGTTGATTTTTCCATCCAGCCGTCGGTGCCGTCAGCCAGCATGATTTTGCTCCAGTTGCCCAGCTCCTCCAGGATAAAAACCTTGGTGCCTTCGTGAAGTACAAATGCATCGGCCGAATTGGCTTTGGGTTCACTCTTAACCGATGCCACCGCTGCGAAAACTATCGCCGGTTTTTCAGTTTGATAAATGCTACGCGCAGCATACGCCGATCCCAGCGTCACCGCAATTCCAAAAGCAAAAATCAGCATCGATACAAAAAACAGTCGCTTGTAGAAGGCTCGGCGTGAAAAGTAATAAGCGGCAAATCCGGCAAACAAAAGCACCGAACACAAAACCGCGGCCACCGCCCATCCGTTGTAGCTGAGCGCACCGGTAAATCCGGCAATGGCTTTTTCAAGCCCCACACGGCGGTCAGGTCTTACTTCATCAATCATCATCTTTTGCGCAAACGCCAGATTGGTTTTGTAATCCCTGTCGTGCGGGCAAAGCATAATGGCCTTTTCATAGTGAAAAATGGCAGGCCCAACCTTGTTGAGTTTGTAGTAGGCGTTGGCCAGGTTAAAATGCAAATCCGACGATTGCTGGCCGCTTTTCAGGACCTTTTGATACTCGGCAATGGCCTGTGCGTAATTCTCCTTGTGGTAATGCTCATTCCCTGCTTCGAACGCCTCGTATGGATCGGCCCAAACAACCGTCCACGGCAAAAGCATCAGCAAAATTAAGAATGCCTTTTTCATCTCAGTTGTTTTTCAAGTTGTTCAATTACAGCTTCGGCGCGGTCGTAATCCTGTTGCATGGCCGCATCCGACGACGGTGCATATCGCGCAAACTCGCAGCTTTCCACCAATTTCAGGAATTGATCGACCACATCGGCACCGGCGCCTTTGTCCTTTAGGATTTCCCGGATGCGTTCCTTGTGCATCTCCGAAGTTTCAATGTGCAGTTTGGCTTTCAGGAAGTTGTGCAAACTACGCTCGAGCGCCACGTAAAATGCTTCCTTGCTTCCTTGGTTGGCCTTAGCCTCCACCAGATACTTACGCGCCAACTTTCCAGACTGACGGATCTTATTGCCCACCACGTCGCGGTCAATCGCCTGTTTGCGTTTGCGCAGCAGTACCAAAAGCGGAATGCAGAGCAGCGGCGCCACCATCAGCGAATAGAAAAGCGTTGATCCCAGAAAATCAGGTTTGTTTACCGATGCAAGCTTGGTTTTAAGCTTAATAAACTTAAACTGCGCGCTTTCGGCAATTTTTTCCTTTACCGGTGCCGATGGCTGTGCGGCAACTGCCGGTGCGCCCGGACCGTCCAGCACCGTAATCATGATTTCAGGCGTGTTGATGGTTTTGTATCGCCCGGTCGACGGATCAAAATAGCTGAACGACATGGGTTGTATCGGATATTTTCCTTCAGCCTGCGGAATCAGCGTATACGTATCGGTGATTTTGCCCGACATCCCGGCCAGTGAAGTACTTACGTTTTCCTTGTGCACCGGATCATACATTTCCAGAGCAGGCGGCACCATAGGTTTGGGCAAAGTAAACAGTTTAAGATTGCCCTTTCCACTTACCGACACTGCAAGATCCAGCGATTCGCCGTTTTTCAAAGTAGTTTTGGACGGCGTCACCTTAAAATCAAGTTGGCCCACAGCGCCCGAAAAATCTACTGGTTTACCGGCATCCGGAAGTGGTTTTACGTTGATGGTACGCGCTCCGGCCGATACGCGTTTGTTGTCGCGGACGGTTTCTACCTGACCCCAGAAATTGCGTCGGTTGGTAGGCAGTTCAACGTCGAGGTCAAGGGTAAGCGCCTCAATCTCCAGCTTGCCGGCCTTTTGCGGATAGAGCACGGTTTTTTTAAGTACGGCCACCAGGCACCGCTGACCGTTAAACGTTGTTTCCTCGGCACGTGGTGCTCGGATTTCAATATTCTGACTCCAAAAGTCGTTGTATTTTGGCTTTTCCAGCTCGCGGAATTCCCTTATACCAACGTTGTAGTCAAAGTAGAGCTTGTAAACAACTGTAATGGGTTCATTGATGTACGGATTGGTTTTGGAAACCTCGGCCACCAGTTGCAATGCGTCCGATACGGTACTTCTTGGATCGTTCGGGTCGCGCGGCTGATCAACCGCGGCCGTTACGTTGATTTTTACAGGGGCCGTTTTGTAAATCTGTCCGTCAATTTCTACCGATGCCTGCCGGATGGTCAGTGAACCGCGTTGGGTAGGCAAAAGATAGTAAGTGTACGTTTTGTTGAAACTGCCGCGTCCGTTAACCCACGACTGACTCATCATCTGCGTAGGTCCGGCAATCACGCGGAATCCGTCAAAAGGCGGTGGCGTAAAGTTGTCGCCATCGGCATTCATGGTAAAATCAATGCGCAGCCTTTCATTAAGCGCCACGCTGCTCTTGCTCGGCTTGGCCACAAACTCAACCTGAGCCCAAACCGCTTGCATGCTTAACAACAGTATGACAATTAATTTCTTCATCTTCATTCTTTGCGGGGCCGAAATTACTAACTTTTCGCAGTCCGCGCCAACGCTTTAAGTTTCAATTATCATTTGAGTTCGACGGATTTTACCAGTCTTTTCCGTTTTCAACCGGACGCCCCTCGGCCTTTTTGCCGCGAAGTTTTTGCTGAACCTGCTTTTCCTCGTTGTTCACGGCTTCCAGGATTCCCTGCATCCGCTGTTTTGACAAACCGCTTCCGGGCTTTGGATTACCCTTTGGATCAGGTTTTGGCTGCGCTTTTTGGTCTTTGTCGTCGCCACCATTGGGCTTGGGCTGATTTTGCTTTTGCTCCTGCTCCTTGGGCTGCTTCTTTTTATCCTTGTCGTCGCCCTTGTCTTTTGGTGGCGGATTGTCTTTTAAATACTGACGGGCCAGTGCGTAATTGTAGCGCGTCTGTTCGTCGTTTGGATTGTTGCGCAATGCGTTTTGGTAAGCATCTACCGCGGCCTGATAATCTTTGGCCTGCATCATCACGTTGCCAAGGTTGTGGTAAGCGCGGTGTTTTTCGTCAAATGTTTTGGCTTTTTGTAGAGCTTTCAGATAGGTAGCGCCAGCTTCGGACATGTTTTTTTCACGGTAGATGGCATTGCCCATGTTTACCATGGCCTTTCCGTCTTTTGCCGTCGCCGCCGATTCACGGTAATGCGCTTCAGCTTTGGCGTAGTCCTTTGCCGAATACTCCTGGTTGCCCAAAGCCATCTTGGGGTTTACTTGACTCAACGCAACCGCCGACACCAAAAGCGCTGCTATGGCTATGATCTTTTTCATGTGCGTTTTTCGTTAAACAGGTTAAGCCGCGCCAGCCAGGCGGTGCGTCGCTCGAGGAAGAAAATGTCCAGGAACAACAAAGCAAGTGCAATCCCGATAAACCACTGGAACTGCGATTCAAAATCGGCCATTTGCGTGCTTTCAAATTCAGTTTTTTCAATGTTGTCGAGCGCCTTTTTGACATACTCGACCACCGCGCGGGTATTGGCTCCCGACACATAACCGCCCTTGGTTCCTTGGGCAATCGCCTTGAGCACCGACTCGTTGAGCTGGGTTACCACCACGACGTCATTGGCATCGCGCTGAAAACTCTGCGTCACTCCGTCGCGCTTAAGCGGAATCGGGCCGCCTTTTGCCGTTCCGACACCAATGGTGATAATTTTGATTCCGGCTTTTTTGGCTTCGGCAGCAGCATCGGCAGCGCCTTCTGAATGGTCTTCGCCGTCAGAAATCAGGATAAGCAGTTTGCTGGTTGCACTTTTAGTCTCAAAAAATCCGGCCGATAGTTGAATAGCTTCGTCCAGCGACGTTCCGCCCGAGGAAACCATCGACGGACTCATGCTCTGCAGGTACATCCGCGCAGCGCCGTAATCCGTGGTGATAGGCAAAACGGGAAAGGCACTTCCGGCATAGGCTACAATCCCGATGCGGTCGGTGCTGAGCGATGATATGATTTGCGACACCAGTTGCTTGCTCTTTTCGAGTCGGCTGGGAGCGACATCTTCACACAACATACTTTTTGACACGTCAACCGCAAAAACAATATCGACACCTTCGCGCTTTACCGTTTCCATCTTGGTTCCAACCCGCGGATTGACCAGTCCGATGCACAAAAAGGCCAGGGCAGTACAAACCGTAATGAATTTTAGGGCGCGTTTAAAAACCGATTGTTCGGGCGCAAGCTGTTTCAACAGGCCAACGTCGCCAAACTCGCGTTGTTTTTTTCGTCGCCAGTACAAATTGGCAAGGAAAACCAGCGCCAGCAGCGGAATGGCGATCAAACCATACAGGTATATTTTCTGTTCCGGTTCGTACATCAGATAAAGCTTCGGTAAACGGTGTATCGCAACAAGAGTTCAAGCAGCACCAACAGCGCCGCAGCCAGTGCAAATGGCCTGAACTTTTCGTCGTAATCGTAATATTTCAATTCCTCAATTTCGGTGGTTTCGAGCTTGTTGATTTCGTCGTAAATCGCATTCAGCCTGGTGTTGCTGGTTGCACGGAAATATTTGCCATCAGTTTTGGCGGCAATGTTGCGCATCAGTTGTTCGTCAATTTCAACCTGCATCATCCGGAACAGGAATTTACCGTTGGGCGCCAAAGCATAAGGGAACTCGGCCATGCCGTTGCGTCCTATCCCAATCGTATAAACCTTTATACCAAATTCACGGGCGATGTCAGAAGCGGTTTCAGGCTCGATCGTTCCGGAATT
>CAZIBV010000022.1:21377-29338 GCA_964537345.1 uncultured Flavobacterium sp.
CAACAGGAACAGCCAGAAAAATCCGGGATTCAAAAACGTTACTTCACCCATGTCAACGGCAGTTTAAGTTCGACCGAATCAAACATCCGGTTAACCATCTCGATTGCGTATTTATCCTGCGGATCGTAAATGACCAACAACTGGTTCATGCCGCCGGGTTGGATAAACGTGAGCATTTCATAGGCGGCCACCAGCGGTTTTCCGGTTACGGGATGCACCAACTTCATGTTCCCAAAGGTTTTCATGCCGCTCTGACCGGTCCGGGATTTAAAAGGATCGCTCTTGACGGTGATGTTTTGCGCTTTGAGATTCTGGCTAAGCATTTGCGGAATTTCCTCAACCGATCGCTCCAAAAGATTGTCAATGGGCACCTGATCGTCAAAACGCGTGGTAATCATCAGGATGTCGAGCGGCTCACCAACCTGGCTGAAAGCAAACTTTTGACGGTTGACCGCAAGGGCGGTGTCGGCGTTGACGATTCGCGTCAAAACCCTCGGTGTCTCGATCAGCATGGGGGGATTTCCGTATTCGCTGGCAATCCACTCACCTTCCAGCATTTTTTTACTCGGATGCCCAAAAACCGCAACACGGGCTTCGTCAAATCCTTTGATGGCCACAAACAAAACCATCGCAGCCAAAATGAGAAAAACACCCGAAGCCACACCGTACACAACCCTGCGTTGACGGGCCTTCTTTTTTAGTTTCTCCTCGCGTTCAAGCAGATAATTTTCCCAAAGGCTTTCGTCATCCTCGTTAACTTCAGGAATAGCCTTGTCGAGCGTCACGATGGCGTTCTCGATTTTTTTGCGATCGGAGGCTATTTCAAATTCCAACGGTCGGTTTTTGGCGAACTTGACCAAATCAGCCTGCTTTAAAACCGTTTCGAGATTTTCAAGTGTCTCGGCCGAAATGTTCATCTGCTTTTTTTGCGCGGCCAAACGCAAACCTACGATCAACTCGGAGGTTGTGCTCTCCATGGCCGGAATATGAATCGCCTCTTCGATATAGGTTCGGGCAATGTCGGTGAGTTCAGAATAATAGGCCTTGACCTCGCCTTTTTGCCACAGCTGTTTTTGTTCGAGCGCCACCAGCAAGGTGTTGGCCTTTTCAATGGGCGAGCGCTGCACAACGGGAATTTCCTTTTTGACTTTGTTGTTTTTGATGAGCCACCAAACCCCGAATCCTGCGGCCGCAACCGCCAGTGCAATCAAGACGTAAACCCACCAGGCCAGTCCGGGAACTTCGCCTTCGCGGATGATGTCGCGGATGTCGTAAAGACGCTGTTTGAGCGTGTCAACTTTTACAGGTTGGACGGCTACGCGGATGCTGTCGGTGAGGAACGGTTTTTTGTCGATGGTGACTTTGAGCGACGGAATCAGGTACGAGCCGGAATCAAATTGGGTGAGCCCGTAGCGCTTGATGAGTTCGTGGGTTTTGCCCTTGGCTACCGTATCAACCTTGTAATTGCGAATCACCTCGAGCGCGCCAAAGTTCCGGCCGGTAGGGAAAACCACCGTCGAGGTTGTGTCAACCGTGGCTTTGAGCGTCAGGTTGAACTGCGCGCCAATCTTTTTTTGGGTGCTGTCAACCGCAGTCACAACCTGGGCCGGCATGCACCACGCCAACATCAGCAATAAAATCGTTATTATTGACTTTGAGTTCATGCCCGCGATTTGAAATAGCCCAGCAACTTGGTCACGTAGCTTTCATCAACCCTTGTGTTGACCGTGCCCGCGCCGCATTTGCTGAAAGTTTCCCTAAAGAATTTGAGTTTTTCGTTGTAATTTTTCTCGTAATTGATCCGGGCCTGACGCGACGATGTGTCAATCATCCTAACTTGGCCTGATTCGGCGTCGAGCATGGGAACGATACCAAGGTTTGGCAGCTTTTCCTCGCGCATGTCGTAAACGCGGATTCCGGTGATGTCGTGCTTTTTTGACGCAATTTTAAGCGTGTGTTCGTAATTGTCGGCGGTAAGGAAATCTGAAATCAGGAAAACGATGGCCTTTTTCTTCATGATGCCCGACAAGAACCTGAGCGCTTCCGAGATATTCGTGCCTTTGCTTTTTGGGCGGAATTCGATCAGTTCCCGGATAATCCGCAACACATGTGATTTTCCCTTTTTGGGCGGAATGTAAAGTTCCACCTGATCAGAGAATAAAATCAGCCCAATCTTGTCATTGTTTTGCGTGGCTGAAAATGCCATCGTAGCGGCAATTTCGGTCACGATTTCACTCTTGAGTTGTCCGCGGCTACCAAATCGCTCTGATCCGCTGATGTCGACCATCAAAATCATCGTCAGCTCGCGCTCTTCTTCAAAAACCTTTACATACGGCTCGTTGTAGCGCGCGGTCACGTTCCAGTCAATCGCCCGGACGTCGTCGCCAAACTGATATTGCCGAACTTCACTAAAGGTCATGCCGCGTCCCTTGAACGAGGTGTGATACTCGCCCGAGAAAATGTGATCGCTCAAGCGCCGGGTCTTGATTTCGATCTTGCGTACTTTTTTAAGAAGATCCTTGGTGTCCATCTTATAGCTATCAGCCAACAGCTATCAGCTATCAGCCATCAGTAATTCATGCTGACAGCTGACCGCTAAAAGCTAGTCGCTGTTTAAGGTACTTCTACCTCGTTGACGATTTTGTTGATGATATCCACCGATGTGACATTCTCAGCCTCGGCTTCATAGGTCACGCCGATCCTGTGGCGCAGTACATCGTGTACAACGGCGCGGACATCCTCAGGAATGACATACCCACGGCGCTTGATAAACGCATAACATTTTGCGGCGTTGGCCAGATTGATGCTTCCGCGCGGCGATGATCCAAAGCTGATGAGCGGCTTGATCTTTTCCAGTTTGTAATTTTCAGGAAAACGCGTGGCAAATATGATGTCGAGGATGTATTTTTCGATTTTCTCGTCCATGTAAACTTCACGGACGGCTTGTTGGGCTCGAAGAATC
The DNA here is from genome assembly GCA_964537345.1 of uncultured Flavobacterium sp. Taxonomy (GTDB): domain Bacteria; phylum Bacteroidota; class Bacteroidia; order Flavobacteriales; family Flavobacteriaceae; genus Flavobacterium. The sequence continues at coordinate 24,340 of CAZIBV010000022.1, forward strand.
TGATCGATGGAAACTACGGGATTGACTTTTTCAAATCCACCCTTGAGGTTTTGGCGGATGACCAGTCTTTCCTCTTCCATCTTAGGATAGTCGATGACGGTTTTTAGCATAAAACGGTCGACCTGAGCTTCCGGAAGCGGATAGGTCCCCTCCTGCTCAATCGGGTTTTGCGTGGCGAGAACCAAAAACGGCTTGTCGAGTTTAAAGGTATTTTCACCAATGGTCACCTGCTTTTCCTGCATGGCTTCCAGCAGCGCCGACTGAACTTTTGCCGGGGCGCGGTTGATCTCATCGGCCAAAACAAAATTGGCAAAGATGGGACCTTTCTTGATGGTGAATTCGTTTTGCTTGATGTTGTAGATCATGGTACCCACAACGTCGGCCGGGAGCAAATCTGGCGTAAACTGTATGCGGCTAAAGCTCGCCTCGATGGCCTGTGAAAGCGTGTTGATGGCCAGCGTCTTGGCAAGCCCCGGAACACCCTCGAGCAGGATGTGTCCCTGACCCAGCAACCCGATCAAAAGCCTCTCGGTCATGTGTTTTTGACCCACGATGACTTTGTTCATTTCCATCATCAGCAAATCGATGAAGGCGCTTTCCCGTTCTATTTTTTCATTGATAGCGCGGATGTCAAATCCAGCGGCGGTTTCTTCCATTTTTTGAAATGTTTTCAGGGTGGTTTTTTAACACGGTGCAAATTGAAAATTTATAACCTTGCTCGTTGTTAATAATTGGTTAAAATGCGCGCCCTCGCCGTGGTTTTAGCTGTCTTTTAGGGAACGGTTAAGAAAGCTATAACCTAACGGAATCAAAAATTAGGAATTTATAATTTTTAAGGCCTGATCAGTGGCGGAAAAGTTTTAACGCTGATTTGACTTTCGTCCAATGGCTTTTACGCGCCAGAATAGTAAATTTACAAATGCCTATGACTACTTTTTCGCCTATTATTGCCGGAACCATGACCTGGGGAACAGCCGGAAAAAACCTGGACACCAATGCCATGGAAGTCCTGATCCGGGTGTGCCTTGACCACGGAATCAACACCTTTGACCACGCCGACATTTACGGCGGATACACTACTGAAGCTGCTTTTGGCAAGGCTTTGCAGCAATCAGCCATTGGACGTGACAGCATCCGGTTGATTTCAAAATGCGGGATCCGCTATCCGGTGGCGGGAAAACCTTATGACGTCAAGCACTATCTGTATTCCAAGGCGCATATCGTAAAATCGGTCGAGAACTCACTGGCCAACCTTTATACCGATCACCTGGATTTGCTGCTTTTGCACAGGCCGAGCCCGCTGATGCAACCCGACGAAATCGCGCAGGCCGTTTTTGAACTCAAACAGGCCGGAAAAATCCTGGACTTTGGCGTATCGAATTTTACACCGCATCAAACTGACTTGATTCGCAGCGCGGTTGACGTTTCCTATAACCAGATTGAATTTTCGGTTACCCGATGGGAATCACTTACCGACGGTACACTCGACCACATGATGGTGAACAAAATCCGCCCGATGGCGTGGAGCCCGTTGGGATGTGTTTTCAAGACCGATACACCTCAGGCCCAACGGGTCAGACTGTTGCTCATTGATTTGATTGCCCGATACAAGGTGCCCGGCGACGTGATTTTGTTGGCCTGGATCCTGAAGCATCCTGCGGGATTTCTGCCGGTTTGCGGAACCACATCGGCCGACAGGCTAAAAGAACTTACCAAGGCCACGACGGTCGAACTATCCGACGAAGACTGGTTTAAACTTTGGGTGGCCGCCCGCGGCGAAAAAGTTCCCTGACCTATTTTATCTGCCATGATCAACAAACGCCTGCTTATCAAAAACCTGCTGGCTCACCACGATGAGAACAGTTTTTACGACAAAAAGCGACAGCTTAACTTGCACACGCGCGAAGGCAAGGGTAAGTTTCTGAGGCATATCTGCGGATTGAGCAACTCCAATCCAAACAACAATTCGTACATCGTGGTTGGTGTCGAGGATCGCGACAGCTTGATTGTGGGCGACGACTTTTTTGACGATTCGCGTATCCAAAACCTGGTGAACGCCTTTTTGGAAAACCCGCCTAAAATTCAGTATGAAAACGTACCGTTCCCCAAACTGGCCAAGGGAAAAGTGGTTGGATTGGTTACCATAAGGCCCAACGCGCAGGTGTCGTCCTTTAAAAAAGGAATTCACACCATTTTGGCGGGATCCATCTTTGTAAGGCGCGGGAGCAACACCATCCCGATTGAAAATCCGCACGATGTCAAAAATTTCAGGCCGCCGGTAAATGCTGAAACGGTCATTTCCATCGAAAACAATTCGCGTAACAGTATTGCCCATACATTGGACGGCGTCATTGATTTTATCAACAACCGCCACGCTGAGATGGATTCGCGGTACAAAGTTTTTAAGGAACTTTTCGTGATCTGTTGGGCCGGCGTTCCAAGGCGTATCCGCAATCAGGAATATCTTTCCAGGGTTGACATCGAGCTGATCAACGAGCAGGTCAAATTGTTTTATTCAGCGCAGGATGTGGTATCGATCACCTATGACCAAAACAGCTTTACCATTGTGGAGTTTGTTCCGCTGGGGCTAAACGACCAGACTTCGCTTTACGAACTCGAGCGGCAAACCATCAACTTTTTTGACAACGGACAATACACGATTGAAACCGAGATGCTTTTCTCGCCGCCGGAATTCAGCAAAAAAATGCTGCATCACATTTACAATTCCAATATGGCGCTGATTTCCAAACTCGAAAAAAACCTTCCGCTAAGGCCGTCGGAGGAACGTGACCTGGCCAACCTTCCGTCGGTGATGATGCTTTGCTACCTCAACGGATTTGACGACGCCAAACAAAAGCTGATTGACGCCAAGCCCGTCTTAAAGCCGTTCCCGCAGGTTTACAACTCGTTCAAGGAATCGATGCGGATTTTAAGGAAGATGAAGTATGATATACAATAAAAAAACGGCGACACCGGGCCGCCGTTTTAACTCAACCAATCTGACACTCAAGACATGCGGATCGATGGCCCCAAATTCCATGATCCCGTGGTAGTAACGCTTGTGTTCGTGGCGGTTAGATTGTGTCAAGCTGTTTTAACATTGTAAAGGTAGACAGGTCAAAAACAAGTCGGTTACGGAAAATCTGCCTAAATTGTTAAAATTCAAGCGATTTGCTTGGCGATGGATACCAAAATCCTTTTCGGGACAATTTGTATTTTTGTTTTATGAGCAGAACTTTAGCCATTGGCGATATTCACGGCGGCTTGCGGGCCTTGCATCAGGCGATGGACCGGGCAGCCGTAACCACCAACGACAAGTTGATTTTTCTGGGCGATTACGTTGACGGCTGGAGTGAGTCGCCGCAGGTTCTGGATTTTTTGATGGAACTCCAGACTTTGCAGGAATGCGTGTTTATTCGCGGCAACCACGATGACCTTTTACTGGAATGGCTGCGCGGAAAGGACAATGAGCTCTGGCATCAGCACGGTGGTGGCGCAACCATTTTGGCGTATTCCAAACTGGACGCATCGGTTAAAGACCTGCACATTTCCTTTTTGGATGCACTGGACAATTATCACATTGACGACGACAACCGGCTTTTTGTCCACGCCGGTTTTACCAACCAAAGCGGGATTGCGTCTGAATACTTCCCCAGGCTGGCCTTTTGGGACCGTACGCTTTGGGAAACCGCCGCGGCCTTGAATCCGTCGCTGGCACCCGACAATCCGGCGTATCCCAAGCGGTTTAAACACTATCATGAAATTTTTATCGGCCACACGCCCGTTACCCGATTGGGTGAAGCCACGCCGCAAAACCGGGCCAACGTCTGGAATGTGGATACGGGCGCCGCATTTAAAGGCTGCCTGTCTATTTTGGACGTACATACAAAACAATTCTGGCAAAGCGATCCGCTTCCGGAACTTTATCCCGGCGAAAAAGGCCGAAACCGTTGATTATGAAAAAATACTTACTAAGCCTTTTGGCCGCAGGCGCCATGCACGCGCAGGAAAAACACGAAGTGAAATGGAATCCCGTCAACACGATTGCGTTTGGATCGGTCGAGTTGGGATACGAATATTTTTTTGACGATTCGCAGTCGGTGGGCGTTGAATTGCACATCAATGACGTTTACAACTGGGCTGTGGGCCGTCAGGCAAAGGATTTTAAATCGACCAGCGTCGTGGCGTCGTACACGTTTTACACCGGCAGCGATGTGGGATCGGGTGTGATGATTACACCGCAGATGAAATTCCGCGGCGGGCATTACCAAAAAACATCCGGTTCGCCCGAGGTTTCACTCAACAGTTTTATGTTGGGCATTGGTGCGGGTTACAAATGGAACCTGAGCGGAAGCTTTGTGTTTGGACCTTACGGAATGATCGGGCGCAACTTTAGCCAGGAAATCCAGGACGAATTTGGCACGCCTGTCGAGTTTAGCGTCGGGTTTAGTGTCGGGCTCCGGTTTTAGGCGAACTGCGTGAGGGATTGCGGCATTGTTTGAGCTCTTTAAACCAAAGGTGATAACCGCTGGTTTAAAAGCGAGTGCCAAAAGCCCGACGGCGCGAACGATATGGTTCCAAGAGCCAGGAAATACAACGGCGCCGGCACGCCAAAAAAATTACACCAAACAAAAAACCATCCCGGAAAGAGATGGTTTTTTTTATTCAGGACGGATGGATTACAAATCAAATTTGATCCCTTGCGCAAGCGGAAGGCTTGTGGTGTAGTTGATGGTATTGGTCTGGCGTCGCATGTAGATTTTCCAGGCGTCGGATCCTGATTCCCGTCCGCCGCCGGTTTCTTTTTCGCCACCAAACGCACCGCCGATTTCAGCGCCGGAAGTTCCGATGTTGACGTTGGCGATACCGCAATCTGATCCGGCAACCGACAGGAAACGCTCGGCCTCGCGAAGGTTGTTGGTCATGATGGCCGACGAAAGTCCCTGCGCCACACCGTTTTGGATTTCGATGGCATTCTCGACATCGCCGGAATATTTCA
>CAZIBV010000023.1:0-27968 GCA_964537345.1 uncultured Flavobacterium sp.
GAGACCATCGCTTCATCGGTAAAGGTATCCGACGAGCGATGCAATAAAGTGCTAATCACTTCGTAAATTTGTGTTAATTTAAAATCAGCCACATGAAAAAAATGCTCATCGCCAGCACCTCGACGCTTCACGGCGGAACCTATCTGGACTATCTTTTACCGGAAATTGAAAAACTTTTTCAAGGTTGCAAACTGGTGGTGTTCATTCCTTATGCGCGGCCCGGTGGCATTACGCACGAAGCCTACACCCAAAAGGTTAAGGATGTTTTTGGGCCGATGGGTCTTGAGGTAAAGGGAATTCACGAATTTGAGAATCCGCTGGACGCCATCGATCAGGCGGATGGATTTTTTACCGGCGGCGGCAACACGTTTTTACTGGTGACACAACTCTACCGCCACGGCGTCATGATTCCACTGGCTGAAGCGGTCAAAAACGGAAAGCCGTACATGGGAAGCAGCGCCGGCAGCAACATTACGGGGCTGACGATGCAAACCACGAACGACATGCCTATTGCCTATCCTCCTGATTTCAGGACTTTGGCGTTGATTCCCTTCAACCTGAATCCGCACTATCTGGATCCGGACATGCAATCCAAACACATGGGCGAAACCCGCGAAACCAGGATCAGGGAGTTTCATCAATTTAACACTATTCCCGTGCTCGGCTTGCGCGAAGGAAGTTGGCTGGAAGTTTCAGGTGAGCAGATTTTGCTGCGGGGTGAACTATCGGCGCGCTTGTTCCAGCAAGGTATAGAACCGGAAGAATTGGCCTCAGGCACCAATCTTTCATTCCTAAACTAAACGCAAGTACTTCTGATACCGAAAAACAAATTGGCAGGAAAGGAAAATAAAAAAGCCCCGAAACTATCCGGGGCTTTGAGCGGAAGACGAGGCTCGAACTCGCGACAACCAGCTTGGAAGGCTGGAGCTCTACCAACTGAGCTACTTCCGCATTTAAAGGCATAACCTTATTGCGAGTGCAAATATACTTCAAGATTTGTTTGATGCAAATTTTTTAAAGAAATATTTGCGGTGCCTCATAAAACCAAAAAATCTGAATTGTTTAAATTTCAAGAACTGAATTGATTAAGCGAGCTTAGGATTTTGTAAATTGGCTAAAAATCCCTCCTTATGAATTGGCGGATCCTCACCGTCCTGCTCCTGGCGCTGCTTGCCGCCTGCAAAAAGGCTCCCGAACCGCGAAAGCAGGTTCCGCTTCCGACTTTCAGGCATGAGATGAAAGGATTGGCGGTTGATTCGACAATGCTGGCCGGCGATAGTCTTCTCTTTGTGTTTTACAAGATGAACAACTTTCAGACGGTTTGGTATCGCGAGGAAAACCGACGGCTGATCCAGGCGCATCTTACCCAGGCCCGATGCGACGGCCTGATTCCCGAAGATTACAACTCAAACCAACTTCTGGAACTCGAACGTCGGTTTGAAAAGCTGACACAGCGAGAACTGGTGGATTATGACATCCTTTTGACCACCATGGCCTGCAAGTACCTTACGCATTTGTCACAAGGCAAAATCAATCCGAGGGAATTTTATGACAATTGGGACTTGCCGCCCAATCCAATGGACATCAATGCGTTGTTGTCGGGTGGTATCAGCGGTGATTCGTTGCCGAATGTGATCAAAAATGCCAAGCCGCCGCACGATCATTATGCGCGACTGGAGCGAGCTTTGGAGATTCTGGAAAGCTTTCCGCGGGATCAGATGCGAAAAATACCGTCGCTTTCAACCAAGTTGCGACTTAACGATACTTCCAAAACCGTGGTCCTGGTCAAGAAACGGTTGATGTACTGGAACGATATGCCTTACCAGGATTCCATCAGTCCGGTTTACGACGAGAATGCGGTTCAGGCCATCAAGCGTTTTCAGTCCCGACATGGACTGGCAGTGGATGGAGTCATTGGAAAAGGTACGCTCGAAGCCCTGAACTTTAGCCGTGAACAACGTCGCCAGCAAATCGTAGCCAATATGGAAAGATGGCGATGGTTTCCGCGTAAGTTCAGCAACCATTACGTCATTATAAACATCCCGGGATTTGAGATGACGCTGGTCAAGGATGGCGATACAATACAGACCAATCGCGTTGTGGTTGGCAAAAATGACCGAAAAACGCCCGTCCTGGTTTCACGCTTTAGCCGCGTTATCCTAAACCCAACCTGGACGGTGCCGCCCACAATTGTTCGCGAAGACCTGACACCTGATGCGCGACGGGACCGCAGCTATTTTGCCTCGAGACACATCGCGATTTACAATTGGCGAGGCGAAATCGTTAGTCCGGCCGACTGGAATCCGGATAAAGCCAAAAGCTACCGATACGTGCAACGACCGGGACCGGACAATGCTTTGGGAACGGTCAAATTTGACTATCCCAACCGGTTTACCGTGTATCTACACGACACCAATCACCGCGAGTTGTTTTCGCGCAGCAACCGTTCGTTGAGTTCGGGATGTATAAGGGTTGAAGATCCGTTGCCGCTGGCCGCCTATCTCATCAACAATGAAAAAATAGACCTGGACAGCATCACAAGAGTGATCGAGACGCAAAAGACGACACCTCATCCCGTTCGCGATCCCATCCACATATATCAACTATACTGGACGGCTTGGAGCGATAATGGAAAACTGATTTTCAGGGATGACATCTATCAACTGGACGCACCGCTTTACGAGGCTTTAAGAAACCGTCGTTGACGCTTTGCGCGATGGGTGATAGATATAAAGACAAGACTTGTCCTTAATAATGTTGATGATGCGCGAAGTCAGTTCAACCGGAAGCGCGGGACATCCCTGACTACGGCCCAGGCGGCTGTGGTTGCGGATAAATTGCTCTGACACGTAATCGGCACCGTGAATCACGACCGCACGGTTGCGCGCATTGTCGTTGACGCCTTTTTCCAGCCCGTCCAAACGCAGGGAAAGTCCGTGTTTGCCGGTGTAAACTTCGCCCGTGGCATAAAAGCCAAGACTGCTTTGATTGGATTCCGGACGATTTGAAAATTTGGTGGCGAATTCATTTCCGGTATTGCGACCGTGCGCCACCAGCGAATTGAACAAAACTGTGTTTGACGCCATGTCAATTACCCAAAGACGCTTGGTGTTTGACGACAGACTAAAGTCGACCAACGTTAGTATGTCTTTTTTGACAAGCCCTTTTTCCTTTAAACGCTCATACCCTTCCAGAGCCTGAACAAAACTGGTCATGCTGGGAAGTGTAAAATTGTTGGAATTTAGGGTATTATAAGTATGTTCGGCAGCTGATACAACCGGAGCGGATTCAGCAATTGGAGTTGGAGTGGTTGGGGTTGGGATTGCCGGCACCAGTAACAGGGCAAGCAGGGGTAACATTTTGTATATCATAAATCAACTTCAGGTTAAGAATTTCCAGACTGGGGAGCCAAAAATATAAATTAAACAATTCAATCCAAATGATTTTAGTCAATAAATGCTGAAAAATAGCACGTTACGACTTTCGGAATCATGGTCCGATGTTTTAAAAAAGCCCTAAAAACCGTGCCAAACGCAGCTTTTCCTTAGATAGGGTTTTTAAAACGGACTTTTTTTCATTTTATTGCTTATTTCTTACATCATTTAAATTTTTCTATACATTTGCGTTAATGTGTCCCACTTATAAGCAAGTATTTCCCTACTTACTGCTCGCGCTCCTGCTGACTGCGGGGATGTTTGGACAACCACAGCTACCGCCAAAAAAAATCTTGTTTGCCGAGCGCGTTGGCGAGCCCATCACCATCGACGGTGAACTGTCAGAAGATGTCTGGCAGACAGCCGAGGCCGGAACCGACTTTGTCATGTACGCGCCAGATAACGGACGTCCCATCAGCCCAACCAAAAACACCATCGTTAAAGTGCTTTATGACGACGAGGCGCTTTATGTGGCCGCCATGATGTATGATGATGAGCCGCACCTGATGCTGCACGAGGTAACCCAGCGCGACAACTTTGGATCGGCCGAGAATTTTGGCATCTTCCTCAACGGCTTTAACGACGGGCAACAGGATTTCAGGTTTTTTGTGAGTTCGGCAGGTGTACAGATGGACTGCCTGATGACCGAGGCCACCGGCGAAGATTTTACCTGGGACGCCATTTGGGACAGCAGCGTTAAGATTACTGATTTTGGCTGGGTAGCCGAACTCCGGATTCCCTATGCGGCGCTGCGATTCTCGAAACTTCCCGAGCAAGTTTGGGGCGTCAACTTTTACCGCGAACACCGCCGTGACCGACAGCAATACACCTGGAACCACATCGATACGCAGATTGGTGCCGAGGTGACGCAGAACGGCCTTTTAAAAGGCATTCAAAACATCAAGCCACCGGTACGTCTGTTCTTTATCCCCTACTCTTCCTATTATTACGGCAATGATCCAACAGGCGTGAGCCATACTTTCAAAGCGGGGATGGACATTAAGTACGGCATCAACGATTCCTTTACGTTAGATGCGATCCTGGTGCCTGATTTTGGGCAAACCCGATTTGACAACGTCATCCTGAACCTGGGTCCGTTTGAGCAGCAGTTTGCTGAAAACCGACCGTTTTTTACTGAGGGAACGGATCTTTTTAACAAGGGAAATCTCCTCTACACCCGACGCATCGGCGGATCGCCCTCGACGTTTGCCTATTCCGCCGATCCGGACGTAGTGATTGAAAATCCCGCCACGGTCAATCTGATCAACGCGCTTAAAGTTTCGGGTCGAACCAAAGACGGCCTGGGAATTGGTGTGCTTAACGCCGTAACGGAACGCACCTATGCCGAATCCCGGAATTCGGTAACGGGCGAACGCCGCGACATTCTCGTGGAGCCGCTGGCCAATTTCAACGTTCTGGTTGTCGACAAGCGCTTTAACCAAAACTCGTCGGTGTCGTTTGTCAATACGAACGTGACGCGCGATGGCGAATTCCGGGACGCAAACGTATCGGCGTTGGTCTTTGACCTGAATACCAAGGCCAACACCTACAAGATGGCGGGCGATTTTAAATACAGCCACATCAATGAATTTGGCGACAACCCTAACCGAATGGGTTACAGCACCTCGCTGTCGTTGTCTGAAACAGCCGGAAACTATCGCTATGGTGCGGGCGGTCAGTACGTATCAACTGATTACGACCCCAATGACCTTGGCATCAACTTTATTACGCACTACCACGCTGCCTGGCTCAACGGAAGTTACCGCATCATCAACCCGACCAAAACCTTCAACACCTTTGTACTGACGTCGGAAATCTATTCGGAATTTGACAATTTTACCGGACGTGCACAGGCAGCTAACCTGAGTTTTAATCTGAATTCCACCAATAAAAAGAATGATTACATAGGGGCTGCGTTCAACATCAATCCGCTGGAAACCTATGACTTTTACGAGCCGCGGTATGAAGGCCGTTTCCTGTATGTTCCCGATAACTATTACGCCTACGTTTATCTGTCGACCAATTACAACCGGAAATTTGCCATCGACATTCAACCCATGATGACTTTGTGGGGCGAGGACAAACGCGAGCGATGGTATCTTAATGTGACGCCGCGGTACCGTTTTACCGACAGGATCACCGGCATTCTGGCCTTTACGTTTGACCGACTCAACGCCAACGTCGGCTATATTGACGATACTTATACTGATGATGCCACGCCATTTGACATCTATATGGCGCGTCGCGATCGCACCACGTACACGCTTACCTTTGGCGGAAAATACAGTTTGAACAAGGACATGACCATCAACCTGAATTCCCGTTATTACTGGTCATATGCCGAGAACCGCGAGTTTTATACGCTTACCAACGACGGTTATCTCACACCGGCCAATTATACCCAAAACGCCAACTCAAACTTCTCGACCTGGAATTTTGACCTGAACTATTCCTGGTGGTTTGCGCCCGGAAGCCAGGTGTCGGTGCTGTACCGCAACAGCAATTTTTTGTCGACACGGGAAATTGACAAAGACATCAACCGCAACATTTCGGACCTTTTCCAGGAGAACCTCAGCCATGTTTTCTCTATCAGCGTGCGGTATTTTATCGATTACAACCGTGCCCGAAAGTGGTTTTGACGTAATTTTGTAAACGAGTCGTAACGATTCCGTTAAACCATCGCCTGCGGGCAAACCAAAGCATTTAGCATGAACAAGAAAGTAGTCCTGATGATTCTGGACGGATGGGGCATAGGTCCTGATCCGGCTGCGTCGGCGGTAGCGCAGGCCAGCACGCCTTTTATTGACAGTCTTTATCACAAATATCCAAATGCAACGCTCCGTACCGACGGCCTCAACGTTGGTCTTCCCGACGGACAGATGGGCAACTCCGAGGTGGGCCATATGAATCTGGGCGCCGGACGCATCATTTACCAGGATCTGGAAAAAATCAACATCACGGTTCGCGAACGGTCGATTGACAAGGAACAATCGCTGGCCAATGCCTTTGCCTACGCAGTCGAACACGAGCGCCCCGTTCACCTGATGGGGCTTTGCTCCGACGGCGGTGTCCATTCACACATCGACCATTTAAAAGGACTGATTGCAGCGGCTCAGGATGCGGGCGTCAAGGAGACGTTTATCCACGCCTTTACCGACGGGCGCGACGTCGATCCAAAATCCGGAATCAGGTTTATGACGGATATCCTGAACTTTATCAGCGCAAGGCCGGCCAAATTGGCGTCGGTCATCGGGCGCTATTTTGCGATGGACCGCGACAAACGATGGGAACGTGTCAAAAAGGCGTACGATCTCATGGTTCAGGGATACGGACAACCATCGCAGGACGCTGTAAAGTCTATCCGCGAAAGCTATGACCAAAACATCACCGACGAATTCATAGAGCCCATCGTCATGACTGATACGCACGGCAATCCGGTGGCCACGGTAAAGGAAGGCGATGTCGTGATTTTCTTTAATTTCAGGACCGATAGAGGCCGTCAACTTACCGAGGTTTTATCGCAAAAGGATCATCCGGAGCACAACATGCACAAGATGAACCTGTATTATGTGACGATGACTAATTATGACGATACTTTTGAGAATGTGTACGTCATCTACGACAAGGCCAACATCAACGATACTTTGGGCGAAGTCCTGGAACGCAACGGCAAAAAGCAAATTCGCATTGCCGAAACGGAAAAATATCCGCACGTTACGTTTTTCTTTTCGGGCGGACGTGAGGAGCCGTTTGTGGGCGAATCCAGAATTCTGCGGGATTCTCCAAAAGTGGCCACGTATGACCTCAAGCCCGAGATGAGCGCTTATGACCTGGCTGACGCACTGGTTCCCGAACTGGAAAAAGGCGAAGTCGATTTTGTCTGCCTCAATTTTGCCAATGGCGACATGGTAGGCCATACGGGCGATTTTCACGCCGCCATCCGCGCCTGCGAAGCCGTGGACGAATGTGCGCAAAAGGTGATTGAAGCCGCGCTCGATTCAGGTTACACCACGCTGGTCATCGCCGATCACGGCAACTGTGAAACCATGATCAATCCCGACGGTTCACCCAACACCGCCCACACCACCAATCCGGTTCCCATCATTGTGGTCGATCCGGAGATCAAGGAAGTGAAAAGTGGAATCCTGGGTGACATCGCCCCGACAATCCTCAAGCTGATGGGCGTTGAAAAACCGGCCGCCATGACCCGAAACCCGCTGGTTTAACATGTTTCAAAAAAGGCGCGTTCTATGCTTTCCTGATGATCGGGATGGGCAATTCGCACCAGTTCGGCAGTGCGCTGTTTGAGCGTTTTGCCAAACAGGTTTGCTATGCCATATTCGGTGATGATGTAGTGGACATGAGCCCGCGTTGTGACTACACCAGCGCCCGGTTGCAGGAAGGGTACAATTTTGCTTTCGCCTCTTTTTGTGGTCGATGGCAGTGCGATAATCGCCTTTCCGCCTTCACTCAGCGACGCTCCGCGGATAAAATCCATCTGACCGCCCACGCCCGAATACATTCGCTTCCCTATTGAATCGGCGCACACCTGTCCGGTAAGATCAACTTCGATCGCCGAGTTGATGGCGACCATTTTAGGATTTTTGCGAATGGCCGCTGTATCGTTTACAAATGACGATTCACGCATCTCGATAAACGGATTGTCATTGACAAAATCGTAAAGCCTTTTTGATCCCATCAGGAAAGTGGCCAGCGCCCTGCCGCGCACCGTACCTTTATAGCGACAGTCGATCACACCCTTTTCAATGAGGTCGATGACGCCATCAGAAAACATCTCCGTGTGCAAACCGAGATTTTTATGATGGGTGAGTTGCGTCAGTGCGGCGTTTGGAATTGATCCGATGCCCATCTGAAGCGTACTTTTATCCTCAATCAGCGAGGCGATATGACGGCCGATCATGGCTTCAATGTCGCTGATGGGCTCCGGTTCATGACTAACCAGTGGCATGTCGGCCTCCACCATATAGGTGATGCGCGAAACGTGGATGATGCTGTCGCCAAAAGTGCGCGGCATGTGTCGGTTTACCTGCGCGATGACGAGCGGTGCATTGTCGATGGCGGCCAGAGAAGCCTCGACCGAAACGCCCAGCGAACAATACCCGTGCTCATCCGGCGGCGATACGTGAATAAACACGGCGTCGAGCACAAGGGCACGCCTGCGGAACAAATGCGGAAGTTCGCTCAAAAAAACCGGCGTGTATGATCCGTTGCCTGCCTTAAGCGTATGGCGGACGTTCTTGCCTATAAAAAATGAATTAACGTGGAAACTTTCGGCCAGCGCCGGATCGGCATAAGGTGCCTCACCCTCGGTGTGAAGGTGGCAAACCTCGACATTACGGAGTTCGGACGCTCTTTCCGCCAGCGCCTTGGTAAGTACGCTGGGTGCGGCAGCGGCTGCCTGTACGTAAATCCTGTTTCCTGATTTGATGTGACTGACGGCCTGGGCAGCCGAAACAAATTTGCTCATACCTGAAATTTTGATGCAAAGATACCTTTGAGCCTCGCCTTGCAACATGACAAAAGTCAGTAAACACGGCGCTTTACCCCAAAACGTCTTTATTTTTCAAGATACTGCTTTCTTTTTATTTGCCCAAATCGACAACCTTTTTTTAAAAAACTGAAAATCAACAGCTACGGCTATCTTAACTGAATTGCTTACTTTTGCGCCACTAAAAAATACCCTATGATCATCTCAAAAACTGCCGAAGAGATTGAACTAATGCGCGAGAGCGCCCTGCTGGTTTCCAAAACGCTGGGCATGATAGCATCCGAGATAAAACCTGGTGTAACCACGCTGGAACTTGATAAAATGGCCGAGACTTTTATACGCGATCATCAGGCTGTCCCAGGCTTTTTGGGATTGTACGGATGTCCGTCTACCCTGCTCACCAGCATCAATGAACAGGTTGTTCACGGCCTGCCCACCAACCGCCCGATTGAGGAAGGCGATATCGTATCGGTTGATTGCGGCGTACTCAAAAATGACTTTTACGGCGATCACGCCTATACGTTCGAGATTGGCGATGTAGCGCCTGAAACTCGCAAATTACTCAAAATCACCAAGGAATCTTTGTATGAAGGCATCCGTCAGTTTCGCGCCGGAAACCGGGTGGGTGACATTGGCAATGCCATTCAGGAATACTGTGAAAAACAGGGATACGGCGTAGTTCGCGACCTGGTAGGACACGGGCTGGGCAGGAAAATGCACGAAGATCCGGAAGTGCCCAACTTTGGCAAGCGCGGCCGCGGAAAGCTGTTTGTCGAGGGGATGGTCATCGCCATCGAACCCATGATTAATATGGGCGTACGAAATGTCAAGACACTTAAGGATGGATGGACGATCGTTACTGCCGACAAAAAACCAAGCGCGCACTTTGAACACAACGTAGCACTGGTAAACGGCCGTCCGGAATTGCTCTCGACATTTGGCTACATCTATCAGGCGTTGGGCATCACCAGCAATGAAGAAGACGAATTCAGAAGCCGTCCGCTTGAACTATGAAAAAAATATTCCGGTTTTTGCTCAATACCGTCCCGCGGCCGTTGCTTATCCGCATGAGTTACCTGGCGCGGCCTGTTCTGCGGGTAATGATGCGCGGCAACCGCTACACTGATCCGATTGACGGCAAAAGCTACCGGATGTTTTTGCCATACGGTTACGGAAAACAACGGTCAAACGTATTGGCGCCCGGCACTTTGTCACTCGAGCGGCACCGATTGTTGTGGCTGTATCTGAAAAACGAAACTGATTTTTTCACCGCGCACAAAAAAGTGCTGCACTTTGCACCCGAACAGGCTTTCTACAGCCGGATGCGTCAGATGAAAAACCTGGATTATACCACTACCGATCTGAATTCACCGCTGGCCGATGTAAAAGCCGACATCTGCAACCTGCCGTTTGAAAGTGACACGTACGACATCATTTTTTGCAACCACGTCCTGGAACACATCCCCGACGACACCCGCGCCATGCAGGAACTTTACCGCGTGATGAAACCCGGAGGCTGGGGCGTTTTTCAGATTCCGCAGGATTTGAGCCGCGAAAAAACTTTTGAGGACAACTCGATAACCGGACGTAAGGAACGCGCTGAGATTTTTGGCCAGTACGACCATGTGCGCGTATACGGACGCGACTATTTTGACAAGTTGCGCAGCATTGGCTTTACCGTCGAAGAAGTGGATTATACCAAAATACTCACACCGGCCGACGTGGAGCGCTTTGGGTTGGCGCCCGGCGAGATTCTGCCGGTTGTGCGCAAATGATGCAATTTTCCTATATTTACGAAAATCCTGAATATGTTTTCCCGCTTTCTGTTGGTCTTAATCACATTTTGGGTAGGCGCTGCGGCCCAAACCGTCAGCGAAGTTGCGCCTCCTTATCACATCAAAACCATCTGTTTCCGACAAAACGGACAGGTGGTGCCGCCCATCTTTTCCTTGCGCGACACTTTTTGGCTGGAATTTGACGACCTCTACGGGAACGAGGCCAATTACTATTTTGAAATTGTCCACTGTGATTACGATTGGAAGCCGTCACAGCTGGCTCAGGCGGAATATCTGCAGGGATTTGACAATCAACGGATTCAGGACTACAACAATTCCTACAATACACTTCAGCTATATTCACACTACCGACTGTCGTTCCCCAACAGGTTTATGCAATTTCGCGTCAGCGGGAATTACCTTGTAAGGGTTTTGAATGAAGACCGTGAAATCGTGTTTTCGCGCAAATTTGTTTTGGTCGAAGACTTGGTTCCGGTCCCGCTTCAGGTGCGCCGTGCCCGGGATATCAAAGCCGTGGCCGAAAAGCAAAACCTCGATTTTACCGTCAGGCCCAACACCCTGCAACTTCAAAATCCCATCAAGAACATCAAGGTAATGCTGATGCAAAACGGCCGATTTGACAACGCCATCACCAACATCAAGCCTCAGTACACCATCGGCACCGACCTTATCTATCGCTACGATACTGAAACGCAATTTTGGGGCGGAAACGAGTTCCGGTTTTTTGAAAACAAAGACATCCGCGCAGCCAACAATAACGTAGCGCGCGTCGACTCAAAAGGCGGAACCTACAACGGTTATCTGTTTACCGATGCCGCACGTGGCTCCGGTCAGTACACCTATGCGCCCGACATCAACGGCGGATTTGCGGTGCGCAACATCAATGTCGAAAACAACGACATCGAAGCTGATTACGCCTGGATTTACTTTAGCCTGTCGGCTCCGCTTGTGCCTGCCGGACGCGACGTTTACATCAACGGCATGTTTAACAATTTTGCCCTTCGCGACGAGTACAAAATGGACTACAACGCCGCCAAAGGCATTTATGAAAAGGCGTTGATGCTCAAGCAGGGATTTGTCAATTACCAGTATGTGCTGGCCGACAAGAACAAGCGCGTGGATTATGCCAATGCCATCGACGGCAACTATTTTGAAACTGAAAACATCTACAACGTCCTGGTCTATTACCGTGAAAACAACGGACGTTATGACCGCGTGATCGGGCGTGGCCAGGCTAGTTCGGTCGACATTACCAACTGATATAAATTTAACAGAGTATCAACGGTTTGAACGCATTTTTTTGGTAAATTTGACACCGTTGACTTTCATTTTTCCCTATCCGAATGGTTTCGCAGATTACCCAAGGCATTAAAATTTCGGTTCAAACCAGTTTTGAAGGTACCTACTTCAAGAACTACAAAATCCACTATGCCTTTAGTTATGAAATCACCATCGAGAATCACAGCAAGGACTCAGTACAACTTACCTCGCGTCATTGGGAGATTTTTGATTCTCTCAACGATATGGAAATTGTAGATGGCGAAGGTGTCATCGGTAAAAAACCTGTGCTGAAACCAGGTGAATCCCATACCTACAGCTCCGGCTGCCTGCTTTCGTCGCCATTTGGTGCGATGCGCGGCCATTTTAACATGATCAACTTTACGTCGACCAAAACCTTCCAGGTCATCGTGCCTACTTTCAGGCTGAGCGCTGGATTCGCCCTTAACTGACGCGAATCACCTCATCCTCGGCCACTACAAAAACTTCATCGGTTCCGGTCGGGAACAATTCATACATTCCGGTAAAGGTTCCAAAGGCGGGCATAATCAGTTGCGAATCTGACTTGAAAAAACACGGCAGTTTAAGGTGTTGCCTGCCCATGCC
Source organism: uncultured Flavobacterium sp. (assembly GCA_964537345.1). Lineage (GTDB taxonomy): Bacteria > Bacteroidota > Bacteroidia > Flavobacteriales > Flavobacteriaceae > Flavobacterium. Next base: position 12,624 of record CAZIBV010000023.1, read on the forward strand.
GCGAATGCTCACGCACGGATGTACGTGTCCGCAGATATTGGGATGATGCGGATGGATATCAGGCTGATGGGTGAGCCAGATGCCGTCGATAACAAGTGCCGATACGACTTCGACTGAAAGTGTCAGGAACCAAACCCTGTCGATGATGTCGTGGTTGCCCGCCACTAAAATAACCTTCGCCTGTTGGGCCGCTATCCAAGATTCAAAAAGTTCCCACTCACGGTTTAGGTCGCTGTGGAACAAATCGCCCAAAAAACAAATGACACCGGGCTCAAAAAAACTGACTACGTCGTCCAATTTCCTAAAGTTTCCCAAAACCGAGGCCTGCGGAACAGCCATCCCGGCTTTGCGAAAATGCGCCACTTTGCCCAGGTGCACATCGGCCACCAAAAGCATGTTGTAGGCAGGCCAATACGCCGCCCCCGACGGATGAAGGACAAAGTCGTGCCCGGCCAATTTGGTAAAATTCATGACTTGAGATATGATGCTGTCATTCGCGCAATCCTGTCGGAGAGCTTTTCGCTCGATAGTTTTTCCCGCAATCGGTCGGTAATGATCGGAAAGCTGAATGGCGTCGGCTTTTGAGTTTGCTTCCAGACGATTTCCTGACCGGCAATGCGTTCCAGGGCCAAGATCAGCCGGCCTTCTTCCAACTGATGCTCAAACACTTCTCGGTATGCTTGCAAAAATAAAAGGTTATCAGGTTCATATTCCCTGAAAACTTCAAAAAGCAATTGCGAACTTCCCTGCAGGTGCTTGCTTTTGATGATTTTACCCGGATATCCGGTAAAAACCAAGCCCGAAATAACGGCGATATCCCTGAATTTCCGACGGGCCATCTCGGTCGAGTTCAAACTCCGCTGCAAATCAGCATGCACGTCCTGTGTCGTAAACAAATTGTTGTCGAGCACCGCCTGCATGTCGATCTCCTGATCAGACAACAGTTCAAATCCGTAGTCATTATACGCCAGTGAAAACGTAATAGGCTTTAAAAGACTGATGCGCAACGCCAGCAAACTCGCCATCGCTTCATGCACAAACCGCCCTTCAAAAGGGTAAAAAATGGCGTGATAACCTTCGCGGGTTTTAAAGGTTTCAATCAGGAATTGTCCGGCATCGGGTACAATCGATTCCTTGCGCTGCCGCAAAAAAACCGGCCGGAGCGCCTGCATTTCCGGCGATGCGGCATTATCCGCCATGTAAAGTTCTTCCCGCAAAAGTTCGCTCATTTGTGCCGATAGCGCCAGTCGACCGCCCATCCAGCTGGCATGGAGATTAACTTTGCTATCTGATGCGGCGCGCACCAAAACCTCCATGTTTTTGATCCGATGCAATTCGAGTTTGCGACCGGCAAAGACAAAAACATCGCCTGGCTGCAAGCGCGATACAAAAAATTCCTCAATTGTTCCCAGGTAGCCGCCCGACACATACTTGACCTTCATGGTCGCATCGCCCACAATCGTCCCGATTTGCATCCGGTGGTGCATGGCCGTGCGCCTATCGGTGATTTTGTAGACGCCGTTGTCAACCTCAACTTTTTTGTATTCGTCATAGGCCTGAAGGCTTTGGCTGCCACGGCTGATAAAGTTCAAAATCCAATTCCATTCATCATCGGTCATCGTCTGATAGCAAAATGTCTGGCGTACTTCACGAAAGATTTCCTCGGGCCTGAAACCATCGGAAACGGCCAATGTATTCAGGTATTGAACGAGCACGTCCCAGGCGTTCAGGTATGGCGTCCGATCCTCAACTACGTTTTGCCGTGCGGCCTTTTTGAGTGCCGATGCCTCGATGAGTTCTATGGCGTGCGTGGCCAGAAAGTAAATGACGCTTTCCTTTCCCGGCTGGTGTCCGCTGCGTCCGGCGCGTTGTAAAAAGCGGGCAACACCCTTTGGTCCGCCAATCTGAATGATGGATTCTACCGGAGCAAAATCGACACCCAGATCAAGGCTGGAGGTGCAAACCACTACTTTGAGTTCTTCGCGGCGGATGGCGTCTTCTACCCAAAGCCGGGTTTCCTTGCTGATGCTGCCGTGGTGCATCGCCATGTCACCGGCCAGCTCCGGGTATTTTTCCAGCAGGCGCTGAAACCAGATTTCACACGCCGATCGGACATTCGTAAAAATGAGCGTGGTCTTGCTTTTGCGGATGATTGGAATGACCTCGTCGAGCAGGTGGAGCCCCATATGACCGCGCCACGGATAGGCATCCATTTTTTCCGGAAGAATGGAATTCACCGTTATCTTCTTGTCGATATTGGCGCGTATGAGTCTGGCGTTTCTGCAAGCTTCCGAATCAGGACCCAACAACACCTGCATGGCTTGTTCCAGGTTTCCGATCGTGGCCGAGATTCCCCAGATCCGCAATCCGGGCGAAAGTGACTTTAACCGCGAAAGTCCGAGTTCCATTTGCACTCCCCGCTTGGTACCGAGCAATTCGTGCCATTCATCGACAACGACGGCACGGCAATTTCTAAAAATTTTGTCATAGCCTTTTGTCGCCAGCAACAACTGCAAACTCTCGGGCGTGGTGATCAGCAGATTGGGCACTTTATCGCGTTGGCGTGCGCGTTCGGCGGCTGAAGTGTCACCTGATCGTATGCCGACGGTAAGCCCGACGTTCCAATCCTGCAAAACCCTCTCGGCGGCTTGTTTTATCTCGACCGACAGCGCCCGTAATGGCGTAATCCATATAGCCTGAAGTCCGCTGGCCGGCTTGGTGTAATCTTTTGTCCGCTGCATGTAATCAAGAACGATGGGAATCCAAAGCGCATACGTTTTGCCGCTGCCGGTTGGGGCGTTGAGCAAGCCATTCTTGCCTTGCAAAAACGCCGTCCACGTTTCTTTTTGAAAAGCAAATGGCTTCCACCGCTGGTTTGCAAACCAACTGTCGGCATGCGAAAAAAGTTCTTGTCTGTTCATAGCTTTCAGCGGTACCCTAACTAATCATTCCCTTTAAATCTTCGATCGTATTTGCCTCTTCAACCTTCTTGTCGTGGCGCCAGCGCAGAATTCGAGGAAACCGCGTGGCCACTCCGCTTTTATGCCGGCCTGAAAGCGCAACACCTTCAAAACCTATTTCAAAAACCAGCTTGGGCACTACGCTACGCACCGGACCGTATTTTTCGAGCGTGTTTTTCTTGATAAAATCGTCCACCTGGCGCATTTCGGCATCGGTGAGTCCGGAATAGGCCTTGGCAAAAGTCACGAGTTCGCGTTCGCCCAGGGCGTTTTCCTGCCAAAGCGCAAAAGTATAGTCGGTAAAAAGATTTGACCGCCTGCCGTGCCCACGCATCGCATAAGTCAGGACGGCGTCAATTGAGAGCGGGTCGAGTTTCCACTTCCACCAATCGCCTTTTTTACGACCCACCAGATACGGCGAATCATTGCGCTTGAGCATCAGTCCTTCGCTGTTGTATTCCCGCGATTTTTCGCGTTCGGCAACCGCGTCATCCCAGGATTCAAGGGATATTCTTTGCGAAAGGTGCAGCGGCAAACCGGCGTGTTTCACATCTTCCAAAAGCAGTTCGAGCAAGTTGCGCCTTTGCACGTACTGTTGGTTGCGGATGTCCTGCCCTTCCCATTCCAAAAGGTCATACACCTTGAGAATGACGGGCGTCGATTTAAGCAGCGAAGCACTCAGCGTTTTGCGGCCGATGCGGGTTTGAAGCGTATTGAAGTTCGCGATTTTCCCGTCGACAAACGGCAGAATCTCACCATCGATGACGGTTCCGTCGGGTAAAAAATGCGGCAGTGAGGCAAATTCAGGATACTTGTCGGTGACCAATTCCTCGCCCCTGCTCCACACATAAACGTTGCCACCGCGTACAATGGTCTGCGAACGGATGCCGTCCCATTTGTGTTCGACGCTCCAGTGGGCCGGATCGCCCAGTTGATCAAAACCGCCTTCGAGTGCGTGCGCCAGATAAAACGGATATGGCCGCGACGCCTGGGATTGCCCGGCATCGGCCTCGATCAACTCATCGAATGTGGTGGTTTGTGGAGACCATTCACCCATAAGGCGGTAGGCCAATACATTTTCATCGATTCCCGTTGAACGCGAGAGGGCGCGGGTCATGAGTTTTTGGCTTACGCCGATGCGAAAACTGCCCGTGATGAGCTTGGTAAACACAAACCGCTCGTAATAATTGAGCGCGAGCCAGTTTTGATGAAGGTATGCCCGTTTTTCATCGTCGGGCTTTGATTTAAGGCTGATGATTTCCTCGAGGAATTCGGTGAGGGATTTTTTGGAATCGCTGTCTGATGCCGGGATGACCAAGGCGATGGTTTCGGCCAGATCGCCCACAATGTGATAGGATTCCTCAAACAACCAAAGCGGGATTCCGGCCAGTTCATTGGCCCATAACCTGAGCAAAGTTGTGTTTACGGGACGGGGCGGCCGCCGGTGCGACAACAGCGCAATCGCCCATACTTTGTCGCGGTCTGGCGCCTGATCGAAATAATTTGTCAGCGCATCGACCTTGACGTTGGTTTTATTGGAACTGTCGAGGTCCTTGATGAGTTGGGCAAAGCGCATCATAAAGCCACCTCACTTTCCTGGGTTTCGAGTGCTTCGTCGCCTTCGTATTGGGTATGTTCGGTGCGGGCATCGTACCCGATTTCGCGAAGGTAACGGGTAAAAATGTCGGCGTATCCGTGTGTGGCGATGACTTTCTCGCAACCGGTTTCCCTGATGCTTTGCAACAGCGAAGCCCAGTCGCAGTGGTCGCTCAGGACAAAACCGCGGTCGATGGCGCGGCGTGCACGTGCGCCCCTGAAGGCCATCCAGCCGCTTGCCGTTCCGGTGACAAACGGAGTCATTTTTCGAATCCAGGTTGATCCGTGGGCGCTTGGCGGTGCAATGACCAGGCTTCGGGCAAATTCTTCCTTGCGGGTTTGTTGCGTAATCCTCGTGGTGGCCGGAAGCGGGACGATGCCACGGATGACTTCGTTCATGTTTTCGACGGCGCCATGGGTAAAGATCGGACCAATGGAAGCGTCGACGTGTTTGAGCAGGCGTTGTGCCTTGCCGAGCGTGTAGCCAAACAAAACCGACGTTTGCCCGTTGGCGGCATTTTGCGCCCACCAATTGTTGATGTCGTTAAATACCTCGGCCTGTGGCGTCCATTTGAATGCGGGAAGGCCAAAGGTACATTCGGTGATAAAAGTGTGGCATTTGATGGGTTCGTAAGGTGTGGAAAGCCCGTCGTCCTCCGTTTTGTAATCGCCGGTAAAAACCCAGACTTCGCCCTTGTGTTCAACGCGCACCTGTGAACTGCCCACAATGTGTCCGGCCGGATGCAGCGAAAAGGTAACACCGTTTATCACGAAGGTTTCGCCCCAGGTTTTTCCCGTGACGTTGATATCGCCCAGTCGGTGGCGGATGATGGGCACATTGTCGTGATGGGTAATGTAGTTTTGATGCCCCCATCGGGCGTGATCAGAGTGGCCGTGGGTGATGATGGCATTTTTTACCGGTCGCCACGGGTCGAGGTAGACGTTGGCGGCGGCGCAGTAAATTCCGTGGTCGTTAAAGGCTAAAAGTGGTGTTTTCATTGTGTACTTAAAGTTAAAATCTCTGGTGCGATAAGCCGCGCATTTTACGATTGTTTAACGTTTGTTGGCCTTGGCGGTGGCGTGTCGGAGTTGGCGATGGATTTTGTAAATTTGCGACGTCTGGGAATTTTGAATGGCCGCGCAATTTGTTTTTGCCGCATTTAATTTGAATTCCCCGTTGGATGGCTGAAACTTTCAACCTGGGCCGCGTGAGGGATAGAAGCGTAAATCCTTTTGCAGCGCAGCAAAAAAGATTGAAGCGGATAGCCCGACGGCGGCTCCCGGCGCGCTACTGCTACCGCGCGCGGGGAGCCGCAGGCACGCCACAATAAATAATTAAAAAACAACATCATGCTAAAAGGATTTTTCAATGTACCCAAAGCCGTCAATGAACCGGTTAAGGCGTACGCTCCGGGATCGGCGGAAAAAGCTGCGGTCCTGGCCGAATACAAAAGAATGTGGAACGAGAAAATTGACGTTCCGCTTTACATAGGCAACGACGAGGTTCGCACCGGGAACACGCGCAACATGACCGCGCCGCACGACCACCAACACGTGGTGGGCGTTTATCACCTGGCGGAAAAAGCACACGTTAAAAAGGCGATTGCTGAGTCATTAAAGGCCCGCGAGCAATGGGTTAACCTGCCGTGGGAACACCGCGCGGGGATTTTCCTTAAGGCCGCCGAACTGATTGCCGGTCCGTACCGCGCCCGCATCAACGCTGCGACGATGATTGCGCAATCCAAGACGATTCACCAGGCCGAGATTGACGCTGCCTGCGAACTCATTGACTTTTTGCGCTACAACGTCGAGTTTATGACGCAGCTTTACGCCGATCAGCCAAAATCTGAATCCAGTGTGTGGAACCGCGTGGAGTACCGTCCGCTGGAAGGATTTGTGTACGCCATTACGCCATTCAACTTTACCGCCATTGCGGCCAACCTGCCAACCAGCGCGGCGCTTATGGGCAACACCGTGGTTTGGAAGCCAAGCGACAGCCAGGTATTTTCGGCCAAGGTGATTATTGACGTGCTCAAGGAAGCCGGCCTTCCAAACGGCGTTATCAACGTGGTATACGGCGATGCGCTTATGATTACCGATACGATTTTGGCAAGCCCTGATTTTGCGGGAATCCACTTTACCGGATCGACTTCGGTTTTCAAGGATCTTTGGGCCAAAATCGGAAAGAACATCCACAAATACAAAACGTATCCGCGCATTGTGGGCGAAACCGGAGGCAAGGATTTTATCCTGGCGCACCCGTCGGCCAATGTTGACCAGGTGGTGGCCAACATCATCCGTGGCGCCTTTGAATTCCAGGGACAGAAATGTTCGGCAGCCTCGCGGGTTTACCTACCAAAAAGCCTTTGGCCGGAAATTGAGCAAAAGCTCTCGGCCGAGGTAAAATCAATCAAGATGGGATCGCCGGAAGATTTTGGAAACTTTATGACGGCGGTAATCCACGAAGGATCATTTGACAAACTGGCCAAATACATCGATCAGGCCAAGAAAGACAGCGATGCGCAGGTTATCCTGGGCGGAAATTACGACAAGTCAAAAGGCTGGTTTGTAGAGCCGACGGTGATCCTGACCTCCAATCCAAAGTACGCCACTATGGAAACTGAACTGTTTGGGCCCGTGGTTACCGTGTACCTTTATGAGGACAAGGACTGGAAAAAGACGCTTAAGCTGGTGGACGAAACCTCTGATTACGCACTCACCGGCGCCATCTTCTCGACCGACCGCTACGCCATAGCCGAAGCCACCGACGCCTTGAAGGACGCAGCCGGAAACTTCTACATCAATGACAAGCCTACGGGAGCTGTTGTGGGCATGCAACCGTTTGGCGGAGCCCGTGCCTCGGGAACCAATGACAAAGCCGGTTCGGCCATGAACCTGTTGCGCTGGGTATCGGCGCGCACCATCAAGGAGACTTTTGTCACACCGGCGGATTACCGCTATCCGTTTCTTGGATAAGCCATAACTCAATAAAAAAATCCGGTTCAACGCCGGATTTTTTTTTGCTATCGCTTTAAGGCGAAGTGTGACTTGAACTGTCGCTTTGATCCCGATCGGTCGGTGTAATCAAGCGTAAACCAATAATCGGTTGACGGCATCGGGCGGCCGTTGTAGGTTCCGTCCCAGCCTGAAAATGACGAAGGTTTGATCGTTTTGAGCAACTTTCCGTAACGGTCAAAAATGTAGATGATGGCGTCCTGATTGTCGAGCCCGTTGATGTTCCACCAGTCGTGAAACCCATCGCCGTTTGGCGTAAAATAAACCGGGTAATCCAGATAGTAAAAACTGACGGTTTCTATGCCGCAACCCTGCAAATCGCGAATGGTGATCACGTGCTCTCCGGGCGTTGTGACAAAAGTCCCAAAGTATTGTTCAGGCCCGCCGTCGATGGAATACGCAAACTGCCCTGATCCTCCGCTGGCCACAACCGTTGCGGTGTTATCGCCTTGAAAATCGCCCGGAAAATCAGTCGTTACCACAATCCCGGAAGTAGCGGTCACTATCGACTGCGCCGACGTCTGACATCCGGTGGCGTTGTTGGTCACCGTGACAACATACGTTCCCGTTTGAGTCGCCGTATGCGCCGGACCGGTGGTGGCAATTGGCAGGTTGTCTCGCGTCCACGAAAAGGTGAAACCGCTTGAAGCCAGTCCGGTATCGATTACAAAATCATTGAGCGAATTTCCCGAAGGATCCACGCAAATTTTCCCGTCAATCAGCGCAAACTGCGGATTGGGCGCCACCGTCACCGTCAAAGTGTACGGCAGGATACAGCCGGTCGCATTGGGCGTAAAAACGTAGGTTCCGCTGGTCGTATTGGAAATGGCCGCCGGATTCCACGTTCCCTGAATGCCGTTGTCAGATGTTGTGGGTAGTGCAAAAACAGGAGCGCCGCTGCATATCACATTGGGAAGTGTAAACTGAGGCGTTACGGATGTGGTAATGGTCACATTGAATGTAAACACGGGCGCACAAGGTGAATTTGGCGTAAAGACGTAAGTTCCGCTGGCCGTATTGGAAATAGCCGACGGACTCCAGGTTCCTGCTATTCCGTTATCAGACACTGTCGGCAAAACCGGAACCGTTGACCCGGCGCAAAACGTAGTCGGGATAGAAAAGGCAGTAACGTTGGTGCTTTCAATCGTTACGTTTAAGGTAAAAGGCTGGCCACACGACACCGATGGCGTAAAGACATAACTTCCGCTAGCCGTATTGGAGATGGCTGCAGGATTCCACGTTCCCGGAATTCCGTTATCAGACGTTGCTGGCAATGCGGGAACTGTCGATCCTGCACAAAATGTCGTTGGAATAGCAAACACAGGCAAGGCCGATGGCGTGATCGTAACATTTAGTGTAACCGATGGCGAACAGGCAACCGATGGCGTAAAGACGTAAGTTCCGCTGGCGGTGTTGGAAATAGCCGACGGACTCCAGGTTCCGGCCACACCATTGTCAGATGTAGTTGGCAGCACCGGAACTGCCGATCCTGAACAAAACGCAGTCGGAACTGAAAATGTAGGAACCACCGGATTGTTGATGGTTACATTCAGCGTAAAAGTCGATGCGCACGAAGTTGAGGGCGTGAAGACATAAGTTCCGCTTGTTGTATTGGAGATGGCAGACGGATTCCAGGTTCCTGAAATGCCGTTGTCGGATGTAACCGGGAGCACAGGCACGGTAGATCCGGAACAAAACGTCGTTGGAATGGAAAACGTTGGAACCGCCGGATTGTTAATGGTTACGTTTAGCGTAAATGTCGATCCACAAACCGATGGCGTAAATAAATAAGTTCCGCTGGCGGTGTTGGAGATGGCAGATGGATTCCACGTTCCCGCGATTCCGTTATCAGAAGTTAGTGGCAAAGCCGGAACCGCTGATCCTGAGCAAAAAGTCGTCGGAAGGGAAAATGCAGGAGCCGCGGTAGGAGTTACCGCAATATTGATCGTAAACACTGGCGCACACGGAACGGAAGGCGTAAAAACATAGGTTCCGCTAGCGATGTTGGAAACCGTTGACGGACTCCAGGTCCCGGAGATTCCATTGTCGGACGTGGCGGGCAGCACAGGAGGCGTTGAACCACTGCAAATGGTAGTCGGGATGGAAAATGACGTCACGCCCGAACTCGTAATGGTTACATTCAGTGTAAAAGTTGACGCACAAGAAGTTGACGGCGTAAAAATATAACTTCCGCTTGTTGTATTGGAGATGGCAGATGGATTCCACGTTCCTGAGATTCCGTTGTCGGATGTTGTGGGCAAAACCGGAACAGCAGATCCTGCGCAGAATGTCGTTGGAATGGAAAATGCCGGAGCGGAGGCTGGCGTTATCGTAACGTTCAGAGTAAAGGTCGCAGCGCAGGAAGTTGACGGTGTAAAGACATAACTTCCGCTTGAAGTATTGGAGATGGCAGACGGATTCCACGTTCCCGCTATTCCATTGTCAGACGTTGCGGGCAAAACCGGAACGACTGATCCTGCACAAAAAGTCGTCGGAAGGGAAAACACCGGAACCACAGCAGGAGTAGGTGTCACCACAAGGGTATCCGATTCTTGAGCACCACACGCATTGGTAATCGTAAAGGTAAGCGTAACCGGAGTTGTAATGCCGGAATCCAAGGTATAGTTGGTTACCAGCGTGGTGGGGCTGGAAAACGTACCGGAAGGCGCGCTCCACAAAACAGACACATAGCCCTGAGCGGTCGCCGCAAGTGCAATGGTCTCGCCGGGACAGGCAGAATCATCCGGACCGGCATTGGCAACAAAAGGAGTTACAGGCGCCTGGCAACCTGCATTGGTGTACGATGGTGTACCGGAGGGCGTAAAGTTTACCGTCGCTCCGTCACCTCCGCCCACACTTCCGTCGGGAGCCGTAAGAAACCCGCGATTATAAGTTACCACATCGGTACACGCGCCAAAACTGATGCTAAGTGTCCGGTTGGCCGGCGGTCCAAAGTTGGCAAAATGTCCGGCAGTATTCGAGGGATTGTTTTGAAATAAAATATAAAAATCCTCGGTAATGGGACCAAACTGGTTAAGCGACGGATCCATCATAAAACTCGTCACCAAAATTACCGTAGCGTTGGCCGGAAGCTGCCCTCCTGTTGGCTGAATCAGCTCACCGCAGCCTCCCGCAGCCAAAATGTCGGCGTTTAACGTATTGACCTTTGCAGTGGTGGTAGCATTTTGAATCAGTCCCAGCCAGGGATTGTTGGGCCAACTGACAACCATATCGGCCAGGTTAAGCGGTGCAGGCCCTACCTTAAAACGCACCATTTCGTTGTGGCCTTCAAATCCGCCGCTGGTTCCCTCGCATGCATCAACCAGGATGCTCTCGATCTGGATGCATTGAGCAGCGACCGACTTGGTTGCAAGCGTAAAAACCGCAATTAAGGCAAGGTGAATCAGGCGCTTCATGCTCAGGCTTTTTTAATCAGATAGACCCATCCGGTCTTTACCTCGCCCGAATAGGTTGAAATCACGTAATAGTATGTGGCATCGGGCAGTTCCTTTCCGTCGTTTGACTGACCTGCCCATTGGTTGGTGTAGTCAGGCTTACTGTAGACTTCCTGTCCGTAACGGTTAAAAATTTTAAGCTGACTGACGCCCAGTCCCGACAGGTTGAAGGTATCGTTGGCCTGGTCGCCGTTGGCTGAAACGCCTTTGGGAATTCCGCACCAAACCGCGTTGACGGCAACGGGTTCGACAAACTCGCAACCTTGCGCTCCGGTAACCACGGCCGCAAACTGCAACGGGAATGTTGCCGACGGCTGATTGGCGAGCCACTCCGACACATTGAAGATTTCGCCCGTAGCGACGGTATTTCCGGCGGCATCAGTCCAGGAAACCGAGTTGATTTCAAATCCCGGATTGGCCGTTACTCCAAGTACCGCCGACGTTCCCTGGCATGTCTGACCAACAGTAAAATCAGCCTGCGCGGCCACAGCTGTTAGCGTCAACGTTTGGGCGCACTGGCCTGCATCAGGAGTAAAGACGTAGGTTCCGGCGCCGCTCAAAAATGCAGGCAACCAGCTTCCCGAAATTCCGTTGGGAGAAATATTTTCCAGTTCAACCGGAGTCGCATCGGCACAAACCACTACCGACGTTTCAAAATCAGGCATGATGGCATCGGTGATTACGACGTTCAAGGTATAAGCCGAGGCGCACGAACCCGATGGCGTAAAGACATAACTCCCGCTGGCCGTGTTGGAGATAACCGATGGATTCCACTCGCCCTGGATTCCGTTGCTGGAAACAGTTGGCAGTGCATCAGTTGCCGACCCGCTGCAATACGTTGACGTCAGGCTGAATTCGGGCGCGATCAAATCAGTAATCGTCACCAAAACGCTTAAAGGCGACGCACATGAATTGACCAGCGGCGTAAACTGATAAGTTGCGCTGGCGTTAGTACTGATGGCAGGCGGATCCCAAACACCGTTGATGCCGTTGTCGGAAATGGTTGGCAAGGTCACACCCGGCGCACCCTGACAATAAGTGGTCGCAAAACTAAACACCGGCGCAACCGAAGGCGCAACCGTCACCACGTGGGTAATCGGACTGGCGCACTGACCGGGAGTTGGCGTAAATACATAACTCCCGCTGTTTGTGGTGCTGATCACCGATGGATTCCACTCGCCCTGGATGCCGTTGTTCGACGTAGTGGGCAAAACCAGCGGCGTCGATTGGCTGCACACAGTATTTTCGAGTGTAAAAACCGGAACTGCCGAAGTTGTAATGATCGTTTCGAGTGTAAAAGAATCGGCGCACTGACCGGGATTTGGCGTAAAGAGATATGTTCCAGCCGCGGTGTTGCTGATAGCCGACGGCATCCAGCTTCCGGCGATTCCGTTTTGTGAAACCAACGGCAACGCTGGAACGGCCGAACCTTGACAATAAGTTGTCGCCAGTGAAAAAGTTGGCGTTTGCAGCGCGGTTGGCGTTATGGTAATTACCGATGAAACCTGCGCATTGCAAATATTGGTAGCGGTAAGGGTAATGGTTATGGGAGATGTGACTCCGGCCGGAAGCGTGAAGTTGGTGTTGAGGGAAGTCGCGTTGGAAAAGGTGCCGGCCGAAGCTGTCCACAAAACTGATTGATAACCCACTGCTGATCCCGAAAGCGAAATGGTCGATCCCTGACAGACTGATGCAGGCGCATTTCCTGCATCGACGCTAAACGGAGGAACCGGCGCCGAACAGCCAAAGTTGACGTATGAGGCTACTCCCGATGGCGTAAAATTGACAGTGGCGCCATCGCCTGCGGTTGTCGCACCATCGGCGTCAATCAAAAGCGCGCGGTTATAGGTGACAGCGTCCGAACAACTCCCAAAACTGATTTCCAGTGTCCGAAGTCCCGCTCCAAAATTGGCGAAATGTCCGGACACAACGTCTGGGTTATTTTGAAAAATGATATACATGGATTGTGTGATGGCGCCAAACTGATTGAGGGCGGTATCCATCATATGGCTGCTCACCAGGATGACGGTGGCATTTGCGGGCAGCACTCCGCCCGTGGGCTCGATGAGTTGCGCGCATCCGCCGGCCGCGGCAATATCAGCATTAAGTGCGGCCACCTTTGCGGCTGTGGTTGAATTTTGCAAAAGTCCCTGCCAGTTGTTGTTTGGCCAGTCAACCGAAAGGTTTGACGTGTTTACGGCAGCGTTGCCCACCTTGAAGCGAACCATCTCATTGAGGCCTTCCTGCGCGCCGCACGCATCGACCAAAATACTTTCAATTTCAATACACTGCGCCGATGAACGGTGTGAAACCCCGAACAGTCCGGCAAGCAAAACAAGCGTCAAAAATATTTTTCTCATGCTAAAAAAAATAAACCGGGCAAAGATACGGCGATATATTCAACCCGCCCCCGCTTTAACGTAATCAAATTATTATCAGTACAGAAAATCTGTAAAGATTCTTAAATTTTTGAAGATGTTTTTTTGTGAACCATTGAAAATGAAATTTTTGTACATTCGGTCCAAACCAAAACACTATGAAAAAACATTACTCCTTATTGATGCTGGTTGGGTCGCTTGCCATGGCTCAAAATGCCACGCAGCCCAATGCAACGTCACTCGCGGTAAATGAAATCGTGCCTCTTACCTCATCTATTGCCTTTCAAGGCGTTACGGAGACCCAGGCATTTCCCGGACAGGCGGAATATGAGATTTTTCCGGATACCGGCGATGGCGTTTTTGACAAGCCGATTATCCTGGTTGACGGATTTGATCCAAACGACAGCCGATCGATCCCGATGATTTATGAAATGCTCAATTACGGATCTGGGCAAAACCTGGCCGATGACCTTCGCGCCGATGGATTTGACGTGGTGTTGCTGAATTTTCCAAATTATACCCGTCCAGCCGACGGTGCATTGATCAGTGGCGGATCAGACTATATCCAGCGCAACGCCATGACGTTGGTAGAACTGATCAACATTGTCAATGCGGCCAAAGTGGGCGAGGCACAAAACGTTGTGATCGGGCCGTCGATGGGCGGACTCATTTCCCGTTATGCGCTGCGATACATGGAAATGAACGGACTCGACCACGACACCAGGCTCTATCTTTCATTTGACGCACCGCACAAGGGTGCCAACATTCCGATTGGGTTTCAGCATTTGTTCAACTACATGGCCAACGGGCCTTTGGGCGATGCGACTGTAGCCATCCTGGTTGACGCCATGCTTAAAAGTCCGGCGTCCAGCCAGATGTTGATTGATCATTTTGAAGGTCATTTGCAAAGCGGAAGTGAATTTAACTTTAATCCGTCGCTTACGCTGCCTACCGGCAAGCCAAACTTCAGGGATGCTTTCCAGGCAGAACTGGATGCCCTGGGCTTTCCGCAGCAAACCCGTAACGTCGCGATCAGCAACGGAAGCGGATCTGGAGCCACCAACGGAACACCCGGACAAGTAGTCATGGATCATACGTTTTATCCCGACGCCTCGACGCGTGCCATCATCAACCTCAACTTTACACCGCTGGCCGGACAGACTGCACAGGTAAGTCGATTCAGGGGTCAGATTAGCGTCTTTGGGTTTTGGGTTACAGCTTATGAGAGTGCGGCAAGTTCACAGGCGCCGGGCAGTTCAAATGGACTGGATTCGGCACCGGGTGGCAAGTTTGACATTACGGGACTGGCCGATCTTGCTTCGAGCAACGCCCTTCTGACGGAATTTTTCCAAAACCTTCAGATTTCCTATTTCAATTTTATCCCAACGTTCAGTTCGCTTGCGGTTGAAGGGGTGACCAACTGGTACGCTCCGGTAACCGATTCGCAGTCGCCATTTGACGCGGTTTACATCCCGGACGCCAATGAGGATCACGTAACCCTCACGGATGCCAATGTGGCGTTTGCCCTGGCCGAAATCGTGTCGCCGCTGGGTGTGCGCGAAAATCAACTCGCCGGGCTTGTGGTGCTAAACCCTGTGGGATCGTCACTTGAGATTTTTAGCGCCACTGTGCTTACCAACGCCTCGGTAACCCTGGCAGACATTTCGGGCAAAAAAGTTTTTGAGCAAAACCAACTCACCCTTGACGGAATGGTGTCGCTACCTGTTTCACTTGATTCCGGACTGTATTTTATGACGGTAGAATGTCAGGGCAAAAAAGTTGTGAAGAAATTGGTGAAATAAATAAACGACAATCAAAATCTTAACCCTGACCTTCGAGAGAATGGTTGGGGTTTTTGCTTTTTTGAGGCTGACGGAACGTTTTTTATTTAACAATTATGGCAGATTTTCTGCAAATGGGGAATTTGGGGAAGTGGTACCT
>CAZIBV010000024.1:0-14403 GCA_964537345.1 uncultured Flavobacterium sp.
AATCTAAAATCTAAAATCCACTCCCAAAAGTATCCCCCTGCCTGATATCACCCGTCTCATAACCCCGCATAAACCAGTATTTGCGCTGTTCAGAGGTTCCGTGTGTAAACGTATCGGGTTGAACATCGCCGCGGACGCGTTTTTGAATAGCGTCATCACCAACGGCATGTGCCGCGCTCAACGCTTCATCGATATCGCCCGCTTCCAGTAGGTTTTTGTTGTGATGCGCCCAGACACCGGCGTAAAAGTCGGCCTGAAGTTCCATGCCAACCGAGAGTTTGTTGGATTCCACCTCGCCGACTTGTTGTTGCATCTTGCGCACTTTTGACGAAGTTCCCAAAATGGTTTGTACGTGGTGACCAATTTCGTGCGCAATGACGTAGGCGATGGCAAAGTCGCCGCCCTTGGCTCCAAAGCGGGTTTTGAGTTCTTCAAAAAAACGCAGGTCCATGTACACCTTTTTGTCGCCAGGACAATAAAAAGGTCCGGCCGCCGATGTTGCACTTCCACAGGCCGTGTTGACGCCATCGTCAAACAAAACCATGCCCGGTTCCTCGTACTGCATGTCATTTTCATTAAAAATCTTGGCCCAGGTTTCATTGTTGTACACAAAACAAGCCTCGGCAAAGTCGCCAAGTTCCTTTTCTTCTGCCGACAATTCGCGGGTTTGACCGCCTTGCGTTTGTCCTTGGTTTTGCTGCTCCAGAATAGTGCCGATGGTCTGACCGGTTTCGCCGCCAAACATGTTGAGCAATAAAACAATTACGCCAATGACGCCTCCGCCCAAAAGAGCTTTTCCACCGCCCGACATACCGCGGCGATCCTCAAAATTTCCGCTTTCGCGTTTATTCCATTTCATTTTGTTCAGGTATTAAATCCATTTAAAAAGTTTCCGTATCAGTCCGGCTTTGTTTCCATAAGGCGCATAACGCAGTGAAGGGTCAATCCAGGTGCCGCGCTTTACCACCGGCTTGTAATGGGTAAAAGTGTCAAAACTTCGCTTTCCGTGATAAGCACCCAGCCCGCTGTGCCCAACGCCACCAAAAGGCAGTCGGCGATTGGCATACTGTATTATGGTGTCGTTTACGCAACCTCCGCCAAAGGAGTACTGGTTTAACAGTGCATCGGCAAAGGTGTGGTTTTGTGTAAAAATATAAAATCCCAGCGGCCGTTCAAAGCGCGCGATCACTTTGTGAATCTCATCCTGAGACCGGTAGGTGAGGATGGGCAGTATGGGCCCAAAAATTTCATCACCCATCAGGCCTGATTCCATGGGCGGGTTGAGTACGATGGTCGGGCTTATGTAACGGTTTTCCAGATTTGTCGCACCACCGTAAACGATATGTTGGTCAGTGATAAGATTGACCAGACGCTCGGTGTGGTTTTGGTTGATGATTCGCGCAAAATCAATTGATTCACCGGGATTTTGGCCGTAAGCGTTTTCAATTTCACGGATGAGTTGTTTGATCAGTTGATCGCTGATTTTTTCGTCGACCAAAAGATAGTCGGGCGCAATGCAGGTTTGTCCGGCGTTGATGAATTTCCCCCATACAATCCGCCTGGCTGAAAGCTCCAAATTTGCCGATGCATCTACAATACAAGGGTTTTTTCCGCCCAGTTCAAGCGTTATCGGCGTCAGATTCTCTGCTGCCGAGCGCGCCACAATCTTACCAACCTGCGTACTTCCGGTAAAAAAGATGTAATCCCAACGGCGTTCCAAAAGCTTTTGGGCTACCTGTGCGTCACCGGTGTATACTTCAACATGTGTCGGATCAAAAACCTCGGTAAGAATCAGCGACAGTACTTCGGCCGTATGCGGCGCGTGTTCCGATGGCTTGAGCACCACGCGGTTGCCTGCTGCCACGGCTGCAATCAGCGGCATCATGGCGAGTTGAAACGGATAATTCCAGGGTGATATAATCAACACATCGCCGTAAGGCTCGGGAATCAAGTAATCCGACGACGGAAAATTGACGATTGACGGCCACACCCTGCGCGGTTTTGACCAACGGCGGATGCGCTTGATGATGTACTTGAGTTCGTCCTGAACCTGGGCAGTTTCGGTAGCCACCGCTTCAAATTCAGGTTTGCGAAAATCGCGGTAAAGCGCATCCACGATATCCTTTTCCCGACGGATCAGCACGTCAAACAAGTGGACAAGCCGCTGCTTGCGATATAAAATGTCGGTCCTGAAATTCATGGCAGCTTTTCTACCAAATTTAAGGATTATTTTAGTCCAAAACGGAAGCCCATATAAAAATCAAATTGTTTTCCGCTTCCGGAAAGGGCGGTGATGGCTGATCCTGAACCCATATAGAAAACGCCTATACGCATGCCAAATCCACCGGTTACGCCGGAAATTTCATTGATGGCCCACGGCGAGAACACTTCAAATTTTGACAGTGAAAATCGCGGGGTCAGCGAGGTGATGTTTTCAACCGGGACCTGTTTGTTGTCGGCCTGATCATTAAGACGCTGCTGGGTGAGTACCGATACGTAGAATTTTGACACGACCCGGACATCGGCGTAAGCAATAAAAGTGGTGGGTAGTTTTACCCTAAAGTCGCGCGCCAGGTTCTGGGTGCGGTTCAGATATCCGCTTTGAATCAGTAAATCCTCAATTTCCTCCAATCCCGACACATCTTCAAACTGGTTCAGGTCGAGCGCTTCAGCTCCCTGAATCGATAGATCGTAATTGGTGTCGGAGTTGTTACTTGATTTAAACGTCATGCTGCCGATGTTTCTTACCGACGCGCCTGCGTTGATGCGGTATCCCAGTGAATCGGCAGCCTTAAGGCGATAGTTTACGCCCAAATCCAGACCAATGCCGTTGGGCGATCCAAAAATTGAGTTCAGATAATCGTCGGCGCTGGAAAAATCTTCGCCAAGGTTTCCGGAATAGGCAATGTTAAGGGAAGCCTGTGCATTGGTGAGTGTTTCGGTGTCATGGTTAACAGTTCCGGTAAACTTGCCGGCGCCAAAGTTAGCATAGGATCCGGGGAACAGGATTTTGACAGTCAAGCCTCCGGAAAACTGATGTTTGTCAGAATTGTACAAAAGCCTGGAGGCAGAAAAACCGAGTTCGCCCCATACCGTGGCGTGAAGTCGCTGGTTGCCACTGTTGGTCAGTGTGGTCACGGCGCTGGCTGCATTGCCCGATGAATTGGCAATCGCATCGCCCAAATCAACATCCACGTCAACCAATTGCGCCTTGATGTTGCCGCGGGAGGTGAACCCAAACCCCCAATTCCCGTAGCGCATGGCAAAGCCCGGCCCAAGAATTTCCGAGTCGATGGAAAAGTTAACCGGTTCGCTTCCTCTAAAAATCAGATCGTCCACGTTGTCATTGCCCATATCGCCAATCGAAATCTTGTTGTTGGCGGCCTTGGTACTGATCCCAAACAGGTTCACTTCATATTTTGAACTCAGGTTCGAAAACTCGGCAGGGTTAAGCGATCCGCGCAAAATGCCGGTGTGTGAGGCGTTGCCCATTCCTGCAAAATGCTCTTGTGCCGATGTGGCGAATGCGGTGATGACAAGCGCTGCGGTGAGGAAATTTTTCATCTTACTGGTTTAAGAGGCTAAAATATAGTTTTCTGTGTAGTTGACGTGTGTTTTTAAGAAATTTCCCAAAGCGGATCAGACGGTACCGGAGCCGTAATGGATACAGATTCCTTTGTAACCGGATGGATAAAACATAACTGGCGGGCGTGAAGGCTGATGCCTCCGTCGGGATTGCTCCTTGGCGCACCGTATTTTAAATCACCCTTGATAGGAAACCCGATGGCCGACAATTGCGCCCGTATCTGGTGATGCCGTCCGGTGTACAAGTCAACTTCCAAAAGCGAGTATCGGTCAAACTGTTTGATGGCGCGGTAGGCGAGGTGGGCTGGCTTACTATCGGACACTTCGCGCAAATGAGCACGGGAGGTGTTGTTTTTTGGATTCCGCGTTAGAAAATGGTGCAGTTCGCCCTGTGCATCATCAGGCATGCGGTTCACAATTGCCCAGTAAGTTTTTTGGGTTTCGCGGTTTTTGAACATGGCTGACATTCGCTCGAGCGCCTTTGAGGTTCGCGCAAAAACAACAACTCCCGTAGTGGGACGGTCCAGCCTATGCACCACACCCAAAAAAACAGCGCCGGGTTTGTTGTATTTTTTGGCGATGTATTCCTTTACGACATCGCTTAACGGTTTGTCGCCGGTTTTGTCGCCCTGCACAATATCGCCCACGCGCTTGTTGACGGCAATCAGATGGTTGTCCTCATAAAGCACTTCGAGGTTCTCGCTGGTCGAGACAATCTTCATAACGCTTCCGGACGGCTAGTATTGTTCCTTTTCATTGGGGAAGTCAACGGCCTTGACATCGGCAACATATTGCCCGATAGCCTTGGTCATCCCGTCGTAAAGGTTCATGTAGCGTCGCAGGAAACGCGGGCTGAATTCATTGTTCATTCCCAACATATCGTGAATGACCAAAACCTGTCCGTCAACACCATTGCCGGCGCCAATCCCAATTACCGGAATAGAAAGGCTTTGGGCTACCTGACGCGCCAAAGTGGCCGGGATTTTTTCGAGCACGACTGAAAAACACCCCAGGCGTTCCAGCATTTTGGCGTCTTCCAGGAGTTTGGCGGCCTCGGCTTCTTCCTTGGCACGCACGGTATACGTCCCGAATTTGTATATGGATTGCGGTGTGAGTCCCAGGTGTCCCATGACGGGAATTCCGGCGTGGAGGATTTTCTTGATAGAATCCTTGATCTCGGCACCGCCCTCCATTTTGACGGCGTGAGCTCCGCTTTCCTTCATGATCCGGATGGCCGAACGCAGCGCTTCCTTTGGATCAGACTGGTAGCTGCCAAACGGCAAATCCACTACAACCAGCGCGCGGTTGACGCCCCGCACCACCGATGAGGCGTGGTAAATCATCTGATCGAGTGTGATAGGCAGCGTGGTTTCATGTCCGGCCATAACATTTGAAGCTGAATCGCCTACAAGAATCACATCTACCCCGGCGGTATCGACAATTCCCGCCATGGTAAAATCATAGGCGGTGAGCATGGATATTTTTTCGCCGTTGGCTTTCATTTCTATAAGCGATCGGGTGGTGATGCGCTTGTAATCTTTTTTTGCGACAGACATATGTTACATTTGAAAAAGTAAAAGTACTAATTAAGCCATAGCCAATCCAAAATTTATGAAGATGTCACGACTATTTGTACTTGCCGCATTGCTGATGTTTCCCGCGGTGCAAGCCCAGACCGACGAACGCCGCACGGTCGAAACTTTTTTTGAGGCCTTCCACGCCCGCGACACCACTGCGCTTTCCCGGATGTTCGAGCCGAGTGCGTCCCTGCACACCGTGGTAGTCCGGCCAACGGGAAATTCGGTTAAGGCTGAAAGCATCGCTGATTTCTTAAAGGGGATGGCGTCGATTCCGGCCGGGATGCGGTTTGAGGAAAAGCTGACGTCCTGGTCGGTTGATACCTCGGGCGAACTCGCCAGCGTCTGGACCGATTATGAATTTTACGTCGACGGAAAACTAAGCCACCGCGGCGTCAATTGTTTTGTGTTGTACAAGTCGGCTGACGGATGGAAAATCCTGAGTTTGCAGGACACCCGAAAAAGGTAAAAAAACGGCATTTGATTTTGGGCGGTTGTAATAATTGATTACATTTATCTGATAATCAAACCAAAACTATGAGAAAAATTACCGCATTACTTGTCATGGTCGTTGGCTTAACGCTGTATTCCTGCAGCGACGACGACCAAAATTCCGGCGGCGGCGACCTGAAAATTTCGGGTCAGGTCATGTCGCCCAACAACGATTTTCCCATTTCGAGAGCCGTTGTAAAAGTTTTTGAAGGGCAGGAACTCATCGCCCAAAAAACCACCGACGCGCTCGGGAATTTTACCGTCGAGGATTTGCCCAAGGGTCAGTACACCGTTGTCCTTTCAAAAGGAAAATTTACGCGGACGCTGGCCGTTGACCTCCAACAGGATTATACGCTTGATGCGGCGCAGCGCAACTTTGACACCTTTCCCAAGATAGGTGTGATGCTAGGTACTTATGACCAGATCGAGGAAATCCTCTTTGGGATTGGCGTGGTGGACGATGCAGGAGCGCCTGCATTTGACATCATCGCATCGGGTTCGGCGCGGGGTGTAGCCGATGACCGCGGACATCAGGTAGCGGCACGCAATTCAAGCCTGGAGCCCAACGTAGCTTTCAGCATTGCCGAGTTGTTGGATTCGCCTGAAATGCTGGCCGAGTACGATATCTTGTTTTTTAACTGCAACAGCCAACAAACGCTTGCGCAGAATCCCGTGGCGATGAACAACCTCAAGACTTTTGTGGAGAACGGCGGAATCGTCTACGCTACCGACTGGATGTACAAGTATATTCAATCAATGTTTCCGGAAGGCTACCTCAATTTTGCGACCCACCACGGCGGAAACGGCGGATCGGTTGTGGCCACTTTGGGCAGCACCGATTTGGAAAACTGGCTTGAAGCTCAGGGCATCAGTGTGACGCCAAACGTTACGGTTGATGGATTTTTGGGCGGATGGCAGATGGTAGACAGCTTTAACGACGAACTGGTTGACGGCTGGGTGATTGCGCCTGAAGTTTTTTACAGCGGCGAAAACGTTTATGACAAACCGCTGGCTTATACGTTTGGTTACGGATGCGGCGGCGTTTTCTATTCGTCATTCCACACCCACGGAAACTATTCGGCAAGCGCGGCCATCGATCAGATGATGGCGTACTTTGTCTTTGAACTTTCCGGATTGGGACTGGGTTGCCCTCAGAGTTAGAAAAACCAAATAATATGAAAGAGGCTTGCGGGCCTCTTTTTTTTTGTGATTAACCTATTTGGATTTGCGTGAGTGATGGAAGCGCTGTTTGAGCTCTTTGGAAACTCCGCGAACTTTGTCCGGGCCAAAACCTGCGTTTCCAAAAGCGAGCGCGTACAGCACGACGGCCTTTTTAGTGTTGATGGTAGCCGCGAAACTCAAGGCCGGCACGCCCTAACAATCGGCCACGTTGACCGCCACGGCAAGGCCGCCCTCAGACGTTTCCTTGTATTTGTTGTTCATGTCCTGCGCGGTTTGCCACATGGTGTTGATGACTTTGTCGAGCGGGACTTTGGCGTTTTTAGGATCGGTGGCCAGGGCGAGTTCGGCGGCGTTGATGGCCTTGATGGCTCCCATGGTGTTTCGCTCAATGCACGGAATCTGGACCAGCCCGCCAATAGGGTCGCAGGTCATACCCAAGTGGTGTTCCATGGCAATTTCGGCGGCCATCAGCACTTGCTCGGGTTGCCCGCCCATGACTTCGCACAAGGCGGCTGCTGCCATAGCTGATGAAACGCCAATCTCGGCCTGACATCCTCCCATGGCTGCCGAAATGGTTGAGCCTTTTTTGAACAGGCTGCCAATTTCGCCCGCTACCATGAGGAACTGGCGGATTTCCTTTTCGCCTGCCTGGTGATTTTCGATGACGTTGTAATACATAAGCACGGCCGGAATGACGCCTGCGCTTCCATTTGTGGGCGCCGTGACCACGCGGCCTAATGCGGCATTTACCTCATTGACGGCCAGCGCAAAACAACTGACCCATTTAAGGATTTGGCGGAATTTGACCTCAGTTTTCCTGATGGTTTCCAGCCATTCCTGTGGCGAGTTGTATTGGGCTTCGCCGATTAGGGTTTTGTGCAGGTCGTAAGCGCGGCGGCGTACGTTTAGTCCGCCGGGAAGGACGCCCTCGGTATGGCAGCCGATGTACATGCATTCGAGCATGGTGTTCCAGATGCGCATGAGTTCGGCGTCGATGGTTTCCTGACTGCGGATGGAAAGTTCGTTGCAGTTTACCAGTTGCGAGATGCTCAGGCCTTCGCGTTGGGTGTAGGCCAGGAGTTCATCGGCGGTGTCAACAGGATATGGGAAGGTTGATTTGACTTCCTTTTTTTTGCGTGCCGTTTGGCGTTCTTCCTTGACAACAAATCCGCCGCCGATGGAATAGAACGTCGAGACGTATTCGCCGGATGGGTAAAACGCCGTAAAGGTGAGTCCGTTGGCGTGAAAAGGCAGGAAATTGCGGTGAAAAACGATGTCCTTGCGCGTAAATGGGATTTCGCGCTCGTTGCCCAAATGGAGTTTTGAGTTGGCGTCTACCCGTTCGACAATGCCCTGAATGTCACCTATCGGGATGTATTCAGGATCCTGTCCCGACAGTCCAAGAATGACGGCCAGATCTGTCGCGTGACCCTTTCCGGTGAGGGAAAGCGATCCGTAAAGATCGACGCGAACGGATAAAACCTGGTCAAAATGTTTGTTTTCACGAAGTTCTGCAAGGAATCTTTCGGCGGCGCGCCACGGCCCGAGGGTGTGCGAACTTGATGGCCCGACGCCAATTTTGAGCATGTCGAAAACTGAGATAGACTCCTGCATACAAAAACGTTTTATGCAAAGATAAGCCAAACGGGATTACCGTCGTCAGTCAAAAGGCGCGGGTTTAAACGGATCGAAAGGGATGACGTCATCAGTAAACAAAATGGAATAAATGTGGATGTGGATGTAGTGTTTATAACGCATCATGACTGCCCGAAGTACACCTTCATGCGTAAAATTGGTCTTTTGCAATACCTTGATGCAGCGCCAGTTTTTTGATTCTACATAAGCCTCGATCCTAAAGAGTCCCATCACCCTGAAACCCCAGTTGCAGAGCACCGGTACGACCTCGCGCATCACGCCCCTTTTCCAATATTCCCGTATTAACCAAAATTCAATCCGGGCTTTTTTGTGCACCTTGTCCCAGTCGCTAAAGCCGGCCGCTCCGTAAAAAACTTCGTTGTCCAGCGACATGACGGCAAACCAACGGCCGGTGTCCTCCTTGACGAGTTGCAGGTACCAATCCATTTTTTCCTGGGCGTCTTCCAGTTTCCGGTAATCGTGCGGATAGTGGCGCGTGATGTCCTCATGTCCCAATCCCTGGAATACAAAACGAAGATCTTCCTGGCAAATGGGTCGCAGCAAGAACCGGTCGGTTGTAAATTGTGGCATCGCGTAGGGAATTAACTGTCAAGCAAGATTGGCCGTATCCAGGGTAAATTTAATAAAACAGTTTATCCGTGCCGTGGTTTGCGCAGATTTTTTTAGGCCAGATCGTGTGGTTCGATGTGTACCAATACATGACCCAGTTGCGGCAGTCCTTTTTTAAGCGCATTGACCAGGTCGTGCGCCAGATCATGTCCTTCGCGGACGCTGAGATTGCCGTTGACCGTGGCGTGAAGATCGACGTGGTAGACAGTGCCGGTTTTGCGGATATAGCATTTTTCAGTGTCGATGATGCCCGGAACTTCCCTGGCGAGCAGTCGTATTTGCGCAATAAGCTCGTCGTGCAGGTTTTCGTCCATGATTTCGCCCAGCGCCGGGCGGAAAATCAAGTAGCAGTTGTAAATGATAAAGCCCGATGCCAAAAGCGCGGCCCAATCGTCGGCTGATTCAAATCCGGGACCGGCCAAAAGCGCAACCGTAATCCCGATAAAGGCCGCCACCGATGTGATGGCGTCACTGCGCTGGTGCCAGGCTTCGGCCAAAAGCGATGAACTTCCGGTTTGGCGGGCGCGTTTTTTTATCCACTGATAAGAAATCTCTTTCCAAAGGATGATCAGTCCGAGTACGATAAGTGTCCAGGACTGTGGTGGCTTATGCGGCGTCTGGATGTTGATGATGCTTTCACGGGCGATAAATACTGCGGATACGATCAAGAATCCAACGGCCAGAAAGGTGATGAGCGGTTCGATCTTTCCGTGGCCGTAAGGGTGGTTTTCGTCTGCCGGACGCTGTGCATATTTTAACCCGAGCAAAACCAGTATCGACGAGCAAACATCGGTGGCCGATTCGATGGCGTCGGCGATAAGCGCATACGAATTCCCGAATACGCCAGCGAGAAATTTGGTGACGGCCAGAACGGAGTTGGCGGCGATGCTTGAGTATACCGTGCGGACGGCTGTTTTGCCCGCGTCCATTACTTAAAGTTTTTTTTACCGACAACCGCCAGCACCGACAAAGCCAAAAACGGCACAACCGACGCAATCATCAACCAATTGGCGTTAAGGATTCCGATATACAGAATGACCAGGTGCAACATCCCGATGCCGACACAGGCCAGATAGGTACGCCAAAGTTTTTCGGGGTTTGTGAGTATGGCAAAAATCAGCAGCAATTGTCCCAGAAACGGCAGGGCGACGGCTGGATGGGCAAACGCCGACCCTTTTTGCGCTACACCGGCAAGAAGATCCCATTCGACTGCATATAAAATGGTGCGCTGGTTGGCCCACTCCAGGTAACCAAGGCCTGAAGTGACCAGCAAAGCGATGTTGAGCCAAAGGCGTCGTGAGGATGCTGTTTTCACGGCTGCAAGTTACTCAAAATCCTGAAGCCAAAATCCCAAAAATAGCCTTTAAAAGAATGAGTCCGTCAATGACGATCAAGTAAAAAAGCAGCGTCCGCCTGCGGGTGAGCGAGTAACCGGTGGGAATCAGCATCAGAATGGGAAACGCCAAAAGCGCAAAACGCACGGGATTGAGATCGCGGTAAAAGGCCATCAGCGTAAGCCCAACCAAAAGCACCACCGACGATGGAATGATCACCCTGAAAAGCGTGCGGCGCAATCCCCATCGCACCACAATGGTTTTGAGCCTGTTTCGGCTGTCGGCGGGATAATCCTTGATGTCGAACATAATGGCCAGCAAGGCAATGAAAATGGTGGTTTTGATAAACAGAACTTTGGTGGTCAGTGAAAAACCGGCCGGGGTGTGGTTTATGGCGGCGTCATACAACACGGGGTAAACCACGGTAATGCCTGCCCAGACCATCCCGATGACCAGGGGTTTTAAAATACCGATGCTGCGGAGGTTGTATCGGACGGTCGCGATGTTGAGTCCGTAGTACAAAAAGCCAAGCAGGACAAACACAGCGGCTGTTGCCCACTCCCAAAATTCAATATTGTTGAGGACTTCGCGGTATTGTTTGGCCTGGATTATCAGCAAGGCTAGCAGTACGATCGGCAGTGCGATTTGCATCCTGCCGATGAATTTGCGGTTGCGGATCATCCACTCGCCCCGCGGATTATGGCTTGTGCCGATGCGGGCGTAGGGATAGTTGTAAAAGATGACCGTGGCGCAAAACAGTATGCCGTAAAATGCGGGATAATGCAGTGGCCGGGTCAGCAAGGCAAGGGTTTCGGCAGCGCTGGCTACTACACAAAGTCCGTAAAACAGGTTGCCATAAAAAACAGTGTGCAGTATTTTTTGCGCAAAAGGTTTCATGGTTCAATTTTGAGCCCGTGCCTGGTTAGGAGTCCGGGCAATCCGTGCAAGCTGAATCTGGCTTTTTGCAGACGGTTGGCTTCAGGATCGATTTCAAGGTTTTGCGCCTGGGTAAAATCGGCGGCCGTCAGGTTCGTCTGCAAAAATGTCGCACCGGGCAAATCGCTGTTGGAAAAGCTGGCACCCGACAAATTACATTCCGTGAAATCAACATCGGCCAGGTTGCAATCGCTGAAAATTGTTCCGGGTATTTTAAGTCCGGTAAAAATCGAATGGCTCAGGTTGCAGCGGTAAAACGAAAACGACAGGTTGAACGGATTGGCGTGGTCAAACCGCGACCCCGAGAGTTTGCAGTCGTCAAACCTGGTTTCCTGAAGTTGGCATCCGGTAAAATTGGCCAGGGAAAAATTGGTTCGGCTAAACGTACATCGGATAAAAACCAAGCCGTTCAAATCTGTGCCCTGAAAGTCACAGTCCTCAAAGAAGCAATCTTCAAACTCGGTTACCTTTTCCGGGAGTTGCGCAAAGTTCAGGCGGGCAAATGTTTCGTTTTCAATGTAGTACACGGCGTTGTATTTTAATGGGTTACCGATAGACCCTGCAACGCCATCCAATTTATGCGATGCAGCGTAAAATGGAATTCGTCCACCCATTCATCCTTGAACAGCACGTTTTGGGTAAGTTGGCGTTGGTGTACAAAACCCACGCTTGTCAGCATCCGTATCGAGGCATCGTTCCGTTCATCGGCAATGCCCAGGATCCATCGTACTTTTTTGTGGTCAAACAGATAGGTTACCAGTCGCGACAACGCTTCATTCGCGAATCCGCGTTGCTGGAAATGGTGTGAAATGGTGATGCCAACTTCGGCCTTATCACCTGAAATATTAAGCGCACAATCGCCAATCAGCTGATCGGATTCCAGTAGGGCGATGCCAAGTTGAAACGTTTGATGGGGCGCGGCTTGCAGGCACTCTTGTATCATTGAAATTGATTCCTCAAGGTTCAGGCACGAAAAGCTTTGATACCTGACGACTTCCGGATTGGATCGGTAGGCATGCAGGTTGTACGCGTCCTTTAGTTTCAGGCGGCGGAGAGTCAGCCGTTGGGAGGTAATGGCTTTCACGGTTATGAAATTCCCTTTAAAGGTTCAAGTACGCCTTTGCGCTTTACAATGTTTTTGTAATCCCACTGAATATCCCGCGCTTTTTTAATCCAACGCGCCAAATCCGCTTCGCTTAACTGATCGATGTGGGTGTAGCGCACTTCAGACGCTTTAAAACTGCCTTCCGGTTTCAGGCCGGCTTCATCAAATGATTGTCCGCTCCAAAAAAGCAGGCGCAAACAACCCTTAAGCTGGCTGAATCCCGCCACAGGATTGCCATCGATGAACCACACCGGATGCGCGTGCCAGATTTTGCTTTCGGCATCGGGCAAATGCTCGTTAATCGCAGCCATTATTTTTTTGGCTATCGGTTGATAATCGGGGAGGAGCTGTTCGATGTATTGATTGATGGATTCCATCTCCCTAAGGTAAGCATTTTATGGATTTATTCCTCTCGGGAGGATTCGTCGTGTGAAATCAGATGGTCGTACAAAGCATTTTCAGCATCTGAATAATTGCGGATAATGCGTGTGGTGATAATCGTCAGTGGTATCTGGAATACTGAGATAGCGAGTTGAAAAATTGTCGACAGAATCAATTCGTCCAGATTTTCGGCAACCAATGCGTAACGGAATACGATCTGTCCGATAATCATCGCTACAATCCAAACCGTCCACCACATATTGACGTGCGAAAACGAAAGGTCAAATCCGGTCAATTGTCTTTTTTGGAGTTCCCGCTGCATGCCCCGGTAAAGATCGGTCATGATTTGGTATGGCCTGAAGAGATTGACGATGGGGACAAACCAGGCACCTGCGGCCCATCCTTCAGAAAACTCGAGATCCCGCCTGAGCAAATGAAGGTTGAAATAGGCGCGACGGAACCATCGGATAAAAAATATCGTCGACAAAAGGTAAAACACAAGGTGCACGATGGCAATCATCTGTTCGCGGTTATCATTTGCGTAAACCTCTTCAAAGTCAAATTCGCCGGTAGACATCCGCGTAAGCAAGTCATATTGTAAAAGGCTCGAAATTCCCGACAACAATTGAATAGCCAGAACTACCCATAGAAAAATAACCGCAATCTTGGCGCGCTGTGCGTTTATACGTAACATATATCAAAACAAGGCCGTGAAGGTAAGCAATTCAAGTGGTTTGTGCTTTGGGTGGCAGGCCGATTCGATTTTGTGCTGGATTTTGCCGATAAAAAACCGGCGGAATTCAGCTTGTCGACTTTTGGTGTTGTTCACGGGAAAAAATGGGGTGGGATTTTATTGAAAAATAATTTTGTACCAAACTCAAGGTGATGAAATGGATTTTTGGGATAATGATTTGCTTTCCAATGCTTTGTGTCGGGAAAAGTCTTCCGGACCCCTCTGGCGATCCTGACATTGGCGACGACCCGGTGGCGTTTTACCTTGTGGTGGAGAAAGTTAACATGAATTTTGGGAGCCGGGTGACAACCTACAGGGTTACCAGTTTGGATTTGGTCAGCAAGGAACCGATGGGCCCCAATTGTTCCCGCACCATAACGCCCAAGTACGCTAAGGTGACGCAGCGGCGTATGACCCACACCGTAGGCAGCCAGGCAGTCACTGCGCCGGTACTATTTGATGAAAGTTTTAAACCGGTTGCCATTCAAACGCCGGCCGCTCCGTTTTTGCAGCGCAAGAAAACTGCTAATCCCATGACGGTCGATATTGACTTGATCGCCACGTATGAGCGGGTCTTGGATAAGGGTTACACATCGGTAGATATGCTAAAGCGGGTTGCCAACCAGCGCTTTTTTGCCGGCGATCTTACAGTTGCCGCAAAATGGTACTCGCGATTGTTTGAAACTTCCGACAATCTGGACGCCATTTATTACTACAGGTTTGCCCAGGCTTTAAAGGCCGTGAACCGCAATGACGAATCGGCCAAAATGCTGGCGCTGTTCAGGGAAAAAGATCGCTAGACCCAAAGCATTA
>CAZIBV010000024.1:14503-18053 GCA_964537345.1 uncultured Flavobacterium sp.
TCGGCCAAAATGCTGGCGCTGTTCAGGGAAAAAGATCGCTAGACCCAAAGCATTAGGAAGGACTTTCAGCCGTACAATCGGCAAACAGGAATCTTGTGCCATCGGTGTCGATAACGCCCGGTTCTCCGCCGGATTGTTCCATGGCCTCAAGCGATTTAAGATGTTGTGGCGTCAGGCTTTTAACCACATCGGGCTAGTCGTAATCCCGATGCCACGCCTGGCTGTCAAACCGATTTTTGAGGATTTCCAAAAGCGCTTCCTTCATTGTGATACTGCTTTAAGTCCGATAATCGAGGCAATCAGGGTAGTGATGAAAAAAATCCTCCAAAAAGTCACGGGATCCTTGAATACAAAAATACCCACCAATACGGTTCCCACGGCGCCTATTCCGGTCCAGACCGCGTAGGCCGTACCAATCGGGAGGGATTGCGTCGCCCTGACCAAAAGCGTCATACTCACGGTAAGCGCGACCAAAAATCCGGCGTACCAGCCATACATGGTCATCCCTGTGGTTTCCTTGGCCTTGCCCAGACAATAGGCAAATCCAACTTCAAAAAGTCCGGCAATGATCAGCAAAATCCAACTCATTGCACAAATATCTAAAAACCTTTTCAGTAAACCCGCTTCATGGTGCGAAATTGGCCTTTGGCGTCAAAGTCCATCGCGAGCAGGTGGGATTTTTCATTTCCGCTGGTGTCGCGGTATGTGAACGAATGGGTAAGGCTCCAGTCTTTGAGCATGGGGTTGTACGACATCTTGATTTCGGTGGGCAGATACTGGAAATCAGGATCGACGGTGCTGCGTCCTTTGTGGTAGGCTTGCAGGATGATGTGGTTGATCGTATCAACGCCCAATTCCTGAAACGCTTTTTGCTGGCAGATGACACTCACGCGGAACGGAACCGTGAAGCCACCAAAATTCAAGAGACAAGGAATTTCTTCCAAAAGCACGCGTCCGTCGGACACCAGAATATCGGCGGGCTGGATCAAACGGTGCTTATCGGCCACCACTGATGCTGCATAAAATTGCTGCGCCTGGACCGACGTTGCAAGTAATAATAAAAGAATCAGCGCTTTATACATTTTGTTCCTTGGGAATACCATAACGCCGGGCGGGCGGTTTTAGTGCGATAAAAATACGAATTATTTGGCGTCGGAGGATCTGAGGCGTTTTATCAGCTTGTAACCTTCAAACCACAAAACCGACACAGCCGCAATGGCAAGCGCCTGCCCGAGTTGTGCGCCGTTTAGCGGACCGACCTTGAAGAAATAGGCTACCGGCGCCACATACAAAATGGCAAACAACATCACCAGAGTAAGCCCAATCACAGCTGCAAAAAGTACGTTTCGGTTTTTAAAACTGTCAACAAGGCTGTAGTAAAACGATCTGTTGGTCAGGCTCAGGAAAATGTTCGAAAAAATCAACGTCGTAAAAACCATCGATCGCGTAAGGGTTTCCGATGCATCGGAAGTCGCCATGAGTTGGTAGGCAAACAGCACGCCGGCGGTAATCATCAAGCCTTGGACAATCGTCATGGACAGCTCACGCCAGTTAAGGAATGTATCGGTCATTTTGCGCGGCGGCTGCACCATGGTGTTTTTTTCCATCGGTTCATTTTCGTAAACGATAGAACACGTCGGGCCCATGATCAATTCGAGGAAGATGACGTGCACGGGCGTGAAAATCTGCGGAAACTTCCAGCCCAGAAACAGCGGAAGCGATACCGTCAGGATAATCGGGATGTGGATGGAGATGATGTATTGAACCGCCTTTTTGATGTTGGCGTAAATCCGACGCCCGGCCGCAATTCCTGCAATGAGTTTGTCCAGATCGTCATTGGTGATGACCAGCGCTGCGGCGGCTTTTGCAATCTCGGTTCCCTTGGTTCCCATCGCCACGCCAATGTTGGCCGCCTTGAGTGCGGGTGCATCGTTGACGCCGTCGCCCAGCATGGCCACGACCTCGCCATTTTGCTTGAGCGCGTTGACTACCGCCAGTTTGGCCTCGGGGAACATTCGGGTAAAAAGCACTTTGTCACCTGCAATTTTTGCAACATCGGCGGTGGGAAGTTCCAGGATTTCATGGCCTTCGATGGCATTGTCCACGCCGGTGATGCCCGCTTGCCCCGCGATGCTTTTGGTGGTGTGAAC
Organism: uncultured Flavobacterium sp.; assembly: GCA_964537345.1. Lineage (GTDB taxonomy): Bacteria > Bacteroidota > Bacteroidia > Flavobacteriales > Flavobacteriaceae > Flavobacterium. The sequence goes on from CAZIBV010000024.1 coordinate 16,654, forward strand.
GTTGTCGCCCGTAATGACTTTAACCTTGATACCGGCTTTGTAAATATAATCAAAAACATCGCGGATTCCGGGTTTTGGCGGATCGTGAAAGACCACAAGCCCCAGAAACGAAAACCTTAACTCCTGTTGTCTTGCAGGAAACTCCAAACCGTCAAAATCGCATTTGGCCACGCCCAGCACGCGGTAGCCTTTCTCCCCAAAATTGCGGATGGCAGTTCTGACGGAAGCCGCCTGTGCATCGGTGAGCGACGAAACCTGCAAAATAGCTTCGGGCGCACCTTTTGCCGCAATGATTTGGTTCCCGCCGGTATCGCGAAAGACGTGCGTCATCATGGGCGGCGTCCCATCCAGCGGATATTCGTAAAACATGGAAAAGTCCGGGCGCCTGTCATTTGTTTGCGTTTGCGCGTAGATGCGGTGCAACGTTTTTTCCATCGGGTCAAACGGTTCCGGCTCGCTGCTCCACATGGCGTATTCAATCAGTTGCGAGAGATGGCTGTTTCCAAATTCTGTCTCGTCATAAACCTTTTGCGTCGCGTGATCGTACAAATGACGCAGGTGCATGGTGTTTTGCGTGATCGTTCCGGTTTTATCGGTACAGATGACGGTCGTACTGCCCAAAGTCTCGACCACGCTGCTTTTTTTGATGATAATGCCGTCTTGCATCAGCTTCCAGGCCCCTATCGCCATAAAGGTTGTAAAGGCAACGGGAATCTCTTCCGGCAGGACCGACATGGCCAGCGTGAGTCCGCTTAACAGGCTTTCGGCCAGATTTCGGGTTTGTACATAATTGTAAACGCACACCAGGACAAACACCACAATCCCGATGGCGGCCATCTTTTTGACAAAGTTGGAAATCTGTGTTTGGAGCGGCGAAATTTCAGCCTTGATTTCACTAAGCGAAGTCCCGATCTTGCCCAAGCGAGTGCTCCGGCCAATATGCGTCACCTCAAATACCGCCAAGCCGGACACTGCGACAGTTCCGCTGTACACCGTATCGTCAGTCGTTTTAAAAACGGACAGGCTCTCGCCGGTAAGTGACGCTTCATTGACGGAAAAATCATTGGATTGAACAATCTTGCCATCGGCATTGATCATCCGTCCTTCATGGATGACGCAAAGGTCGCCAACAACTATTTCATGCGTAGGGATTTGGACCGTTTGGCCATTGCGGATGACACTGCTCAGCGGTTCATTGAGTTTTTCCAGGGCTTCGAGCGCTTTTTTGCTGCGGTTGTCCTGATAGAATGAAATGGCCGAAACCGCCACGATGGCAAAAAACATAAACAGCGCCTCGCCATAATCGCCGATCAGCAGGTAGATGATGGAAATGGCGAGCAGCAAGATCAGCATCGGCTCGCGGATAATATCCAACAACAGTTGGAGCGCCCCGCTTTTTT
>CAZIBV010000024.1:18153-27766 GCA_964537345.1 uncultured Flavobacterium sp.
ATCAGCATCGGCTCGCGGATAATATCCAACAACAGTTGGAGCGCCCCGCTTTTTTGCGGCGGATCCATCCGGTTGTATCCGTGCTTTTTTTGCGATGCCAAAACCTGGCTTTCGGTAAGGCCGGTAAGCGTGTTTTGCTCCATACGGGTTAGTCGCCCAAGATCATTTTTGATGCAACGTTTGCGATCCCGGTTAGGCAACTAATATACTTATTAAATGATGAGCGACAAAATTCGGGAATTATACCAAATAGCCCTTGTGGAGGTTCCAAGCTTTAAATTAAATTCAATACTGTTTAAGAAAATACATCGGACGGACGAAGTGTTTTGTTGTTTCCGTCACTCAAAATACTGATGGTAATCGCGGTAGGATTGCTGCAGGCTAACGACAATTTCCTGTGATTCCGCCTCGCTTGCGTCTTCCAGTTTTTTTACGAGTTGCAAGTGTGGGTGGAGCCATTTGTGCAATTCGTCATGGCTTTTTCCCTTCATGGTGCAGCTTTCGATAAGTTGATCGTTTTGTTGCGAAAGATTCACAGCCAGTGTTTTGTAGTCGGTGTCGTTTTGGGTCACGTACGCATCGACGAGTTTTTCGCCTTGCAGGATAAACGGCTTCATCTGGTCATTGACCTGCCATTTGCTTCCCTGATTGAGTTCGATTGCCGGTTTTTCGGTGTCAGCGTGGTGTTTTTGGTTGCAGCTTACCAGGAGGGCCAATGCGGCCAATAGTGTGAGCGTCTTCATGATTCGATGTTTAGCCAATGGGCGATTACAATGCGCAAGGTAGGCTGAATATCGGCTACATTATATGATTAAAGTCATGAGACAAGGCATCAATAAGGCGAGGCTAATAAAGCAAGGGTTTTTTGGCTGCTTTTACCCAACCGGCCTGACTTTCATAATCCACAAAAAAGATTTTTAAATCAGCCTGGCTTTCATAGTCGACAAAGAAAACGGATTTATCGGCCTGGCTTTCGTATTGGGTAAAAAACCACCTTCCGTCGTTTTTGCCCGCCTGACTTTCATATTTTACCTTATAGACTTTTAAATCAGCCTGGCTTTCATAATCGACGACAAAAACCTTGACATCGGCCTGGCTGGCGTAGTCAACCGAAAATACTTTTTGGGCTTGCGTCAATACGGGGAAAAGTAATAGAAACAGGAGAATTCTCATCAGGGAGTTGTTTCGGTTTCAATATTAGGTTCAATCCTGTAGGCCTTGCCGGTGACGCGAATTACCACCAGGTCTTTTTCCTGATCGCCGTCATCGGTGAGTTCAATCCGCATGCGCATGTTGTCCAGTTCCAACTCGTGTTCCGATAGCTTTTCGACCACTTGACCATTAAGGTATACTTTTAAGGGAACGCCTTGAAGGGTTTCGGTCTTCTTGATCATATTGTTGATGTGATCCTCAAGGTTGACGCGATGCTGGGCATATCCGCCAAAAACTGACATGCAAAGCGCTAGTGAAACTAGAAACGATCGCATGGTTAGTTTGTTCGGCTTCGCTTTTTTACAAAGCGCGCAATGAGGACTACGGCCAAAACTGCGATGGTAATCAAAAACGTTTGTCACAAAAAGAGAGATTCGTCAAACATCATATTGGTTTTGTTATGGATTTGTTTTAATCATGATCGCATCGAGCGCGGCCTTTAAATGCGGAACTGATTCCGGATCAACCTGGGCGGTGCTGATGACAAATTCGGAATCGGGAGTTGTCACTTGATAATCTCCTGCAAAATACTTCACCGTCGCCTCCCGGATGTTGGCGGTTTTAACGCGGAAAAATCGATCTACCGCAATCGTATCATCCTCAATACTAATGTAAGGCCGGTTGCGCTTATAAAAGTAATCAAAAACATAGAAGGCACCATTAACCACAAAATATGTCAGGATTGACGGGCCTGTAATTAGCGCCGCAGTCCCCAACAGGATTTGCAGCAGGCCGATGATCAGCAATCGCTTGGAGTGGGATTGATTGTAGGAGAACCGCAAGGCCATGCTTTTAATCTTGATAATGTACTTGGTTAACTTCTGGTAAATATAGCCAATGTGTTGCAAATCACAAAGCAAGGGAAAACCCTGAGTTTTAAAAAGGGGAGAATCCCTCTTTTGTGACAATTGGGCACTGATGATCTTTGGACTGTCTAATAATGAATAACTTATGAAAAGGATTCTTATAGTTTTAGGATTACTGTTTGCCGGGTTTCAGGTCGAGGCGCAAATTATCGATGCACGGGAAGTCACGCGTCAAAAGGCGCAGGATCGCACCAACAGCAAAGCCGACCAAACCATTGAAAAAGGACTCGACAAACTCGAGGAAGGTTTGTCATCGGTTTTTAAAAAGAAAGATAAAAAAGGCAAACAGGCCAAGAAAGCCCCTGATGCCAAGAGCGGTTATGACGCGCCCAAAACGTCCACCGACGCCAACGGGAATACGGATTATTCCGCTTACAAGGATTTTGGATTTACACCCGCGCCCAATTTGCTGTTCTTTGATGATTTTTCCGACGGTTCCATCAAGCGTTGGGGCGCCTACGATCAGGCCGACCTGGCACTCAGCCAAGTTGACGGCCAGCCATGGCTCGAGGTAAAAGGCGGAAGTTTTTATCCGCTCGATCTTAAAACGCTTCCCAATAATTTTACCCTGGAATTTGACGTCTACACGCCAACTGATGCAGCCGGAACGCTGGATGTGCGCTTCCTGGACCATTCGCAGGCAGGCGCCTTGTCTGATCCTTACCTGGACAACAGCAGTTTGGTTCACATCAGTCCGGTATCACAATGGCCCAAAACAGGATTGGGAGGCTATGCCATCAAACGGAACAACGAACAGGTAAGCCCGGAAAATGAGTTCAGGTTTTTCAGCTGGCTTCCGCAGGCGGGACTGTACAAGGCGAGAATCAGCATGAAGCGTTCCGGCAGGCAACTATCGGTCTGGATCAACAAGGAAGCGGTAATGGAAAACACTGATTTTTTCATCTCCAACAATCCTTACGTGCTGTCATTCTTGCTGCAAAATTACTTTGTACAGGAGACCAGAATGTATTTTACCAACTTCAGGCTGGCCACCGGATCTGAAAATCCCGGCAGCCTCTCACAAGGGAAACCGTTTGTAACGCACAACATTTTTTTTGACGTCAATTCAGATGTGATCCGCCCCAATTCATACGCTGTCCTTAAACAGGTGGCGCAAAGCCTGGCGGGTTTAAAAAAGCCTGTGCAGATTATCGGTCACACCGACAGCGACGGCAGCGATTCCAACAATCTGATGCTGTCGGAAAAACGGGCAGCGTCGGTAAAACGCGCCCTGGTCAATGAATTCGGCCTGCCGGAAAACATGCTCTCCAGCAGCGGAAAGGGCGAGAGTCAGCCGCTGAACAAAAATGCGTCACCCGCTCAAAAAGCACAAAACCGCAGGGTTGAATTTCGCCTGCAAGATCAGTAAACTAAAACCCTTTTTGATATGAAACGATTTTTACTATTGCTCACTTTGGCTTGCGTATGGACGGCCTTCCCGCAAATTCCACATCGACCCGTGGCCTGGTCGGGTGTGCTGACCGATGAAGCCGGAAACCCTCTTGAGGAGGCCAACGTTCAACTTAAATTTACGTATTACGAGGCAGGAAACGTCATTTTGTACAGTGAAGTCCAGTCAAAAACCACCGACAGCAAAGGTTTTGTAAGCGCCAACATCGGGCAGGGAACCGTTATTCAAACGGGATCGTCGCTAAGGTTTATGTCGCCTACCTTGTCATTGAAAGTTGAAGCCGACACCGGACAAGGCTTTGTGGAACTTTCAAGCGACTATCTCCGCGCCGTCCCGTTCTCGCAAGCCGCCATGTATGCAGGCACGCTGACGGATAACCACAGCTCAATTGGATTTCCCACCAATCAGGATGTCGAAGTCAACGCCAACACCCGACTGAAGATTTATACCAACCAAGCCCAGGTGGCTGAATTCGATGAAGAAGGCTTGACGCTGGACAACCTTGCAGGTTCGCAACAACGCGCGGTGGTGGCTACGACATCCGGCCAGTTGATACGCAAGCCTGCGGTGATAAGAGAATTTTCATTGAGCGGTGCCAATTTTATCAGCAGTAATGACCGATTTTCGTTCAACGCCATCAACGGACTTTTCTCGACCGCTACCGCTCCGGCGATGGCCAATCTTTTTGCACCTGTTTTTTTGCCTGATGGAGCGCAGGTAACGCAGATGACCGGAATATTGAAAATGAATGTCGCGGGAGCACACCTGAGCGTTTTTTTATGCCGGCAACAAAAAAATACGACCAGTACGTCATTGGAATACATAGCATCCCTTTCGAGTTTGGATCAGTCGGCGTCATTTGTAAGTTATAGCACAACACCCACTGCGGGTAACGGCGTTATCAACAATAACAGCTACGTTTATTTTGTGGTCATCCAGCCTGGCGGAAGCGGATGGACGGGATCCAGCAACCTTTGCTTTAAATATTTGACCATTAAATATTTGGAGCCATGAGAGCCCTTTTGATTATGCTCATCGGGCTTAGTGGATTTGCCCAGCAATTGCACCGGCAGACTTTTCACAATGGTGTGTCGTCTAGCGCGGCGGGGATCAGCATGGTGGGCGAAACCTTTAACCGGACGTCTCCAGCCCAAACAATCCGCGCGTTTGAGTCCATTTTATACCGTGAAATGGATAGTCAGCTTGACGTAACAATACCTGTTGGGCCTCAGCTGGCGGTATTCCCGAATCCGACACAGGATGAATTGAATATCGTGCATCCTACTGTAATGAGCTGGCAAGTTGAACTTTTTGACGCCACCGGAAAGATGGTTTTTCGGGATGAGGTTTCAGGCGCATTCTCGATAAGCCAACTTCCAGCCGGATTATACCTGGCGAGATTTGTATCCGATGACCAATCGGTAACTTTAAAAATCCTAAAAAAATGAGATTTTTTACGGTGTTATGTCTTATGGTTTCCACCCTTGTCCAGAGCCAGATCGAGCTTGTTTTTGACACTCCCTGGCGAAACATTAAGGCAAACAACAAGTTTATATTTGCTAAATACGATGCTGTACACGGACGGGAAATCTGGGCCACCGACGCAACGCAAGACGGTGCTCAAATTCTTTTTGACATTGCGCCGGGGACTCTGGGGTCAAATCCAAACTATCTGACGTCCATTGACGATGTGGTTTATTTTCAAGCCAATGAGAATCAAATCTGGCGCACCGACGGAACTCCCGGCGGTACATACGCCATGGTGACACAAGGCTTGAATGACCCGCGGGATTTTACCAAGGTGGGCAATTTTATCCTGTTTACCAGCGGGCAGTACAACAACCGAAAACTGTTCCGTATGCTTGACACACCGCTCAGCCATACCCAACTCAGCACCGTTGCCATGACCGATGTCCGGCAGCCAACCGTGCTTAACGGATCGACGGTTTTTGTAAACGTAAAAGTGGGGACTACCTGGGAAATTTGGCGCACCAACGGCAACACCATGCAATTTGTGGCTGATATCGACCCGGGCAATACTCCGGTTCCGCAAATGGCGAATTCCATTGTTTACAATGGCGAGTTGTATTTTAATGGTTTGTCGACGGCTCAGGGGTGGGAGTTGTGGAAATCTGACGGAACGACGCCCGGAACCGTTTTGATAGCCGATATTCAGGGCAACCAAGGCGGAAACGTGAACTGTGCCAACTGTTCAAGCCCGACATATTTTGCGGTCATGGGCGGCGCCCTTTATTTTGCGGCGACCAACTCGGCTTCAGGCGGACGTGAATTGTATAAGTTACAGGGTTCGGCGGTTGAAAAAGTCAAGGAAATCAATACGGGCGGAGATGCGTTCCCGACCCATTTGACAGCGTACGGCAATCAGTTGTTTTTTTTGGCGCGTCAAAATCAGTTTGATGAAATTTGGGTAACCGACGGCACTGAAGCCGGAACCGTTAAACTCACCGAGAACAGCAGCGGTCAGACACTTTTGGGGTTGGGAAGTATTTTAAACAAGTTAACCGTTTTTGACAATCATCTTATCTTTAATCAAACTTCGCCGGAAAATGGCCACGAAGTGTGGAAGCTTAACCTGGAAACTGGCGTTTCGTCGCTCATCCAGGACTTTAATCCGGGTACGGCGGGATTTTTCACGTTTGATTTTTTTGAGCATGAGGGGTCAGTATATTTCTCAGGTCAGTTGGAAGGTGACGGAGCCGAGAGAATGTATCGGCTTTCCGGAAGCCTGGGCCGCGAAAGGTTTGCGGATGATTTCCAAATCTATCCCAACCCGACATCGGGAATGGTCCATATCAGCCTTCCAGAACCCGAATCGTATGAAATTACCGTTCACGATTTGGCCGGGCGTCAGGTTTTGTATGTTGCGTCGGTTGATGGAACCATTGACTTGACGGGCCTTGACGCAGGAGTTTATCTTTTAACTGCATCACATCAGCATAAAAAAGCGAGTCTGGTACGCAAAATTGTCAGGCAGTAACTTTTGTGTACCTCTTGGCGGATAACGGATTGTATGGTACATTGCGAAATATAACAAGCTTTTTATGAATGTTTTATTGGCTGATGATCACGCCATTGTACTAGACGGTCTGGAGCTTTTGTTATCGACATTTGATTTTGTCGATGTCGTTGGCAAGGCAACCGATGAAGAAGGCGTCTACCGGATTTTGGAAGCTGCGGTTCCAGATGTGATGTTGCTGGATATCGCATTTGGCAAGTCCGACGGCCGGACGCTTTGCCACGAGTTGAAGCGTCGTTATCCCGGGATGAAAATCATCGCCCTGACCAGTTACAGCAACACTTCGACGGTAAGATCGGCGTTGCATGCCGGTTTTGACGGGTATCTGCTAAAATCAGAAGATCGCGAAGTCATCAAAGAAGCCCTGAATCTGGTGGCTCAGGGTGAAACGTACATCAGTGCTTTTGTCAAGGACGTCATTTTTGAGCAGAGCGTTTTTAAGAGCAAAATTTCGCTCACCCGACGCGAACACGAAGTCCTGAAACTCATTACCGATGAAAAATCGACGCGTGAAATTGCCGACGCCTTGTTTATTTCGGAAAAGACCGTCGAAAACCACCGCGCCAGTTTGATGCAAAAGCTTGAGGCGAAAAACATGGCCGGCCTGGTAAAGCGCGCCATACTGGAAGGATTAACCGATATTTGACCGATGTTCAGATTTTTTCTATTGTCGACATTGCTGATAACACTATTGGCGCAAGCACAGGGTTATCCGGATTTGCTGCGGCCCGAAACACTCAAGTTGCAAAAGCAGGCCACCGATTGCTGGAACCAGAGCCAATCAGGTTGCATGGAGATTTTACGTCGGGCCTATCGGCTTAGCCAAGCCAAAAAAGGCGATTGCGCGGGATGCATAGAAGTCGAGATCGCAAGGTTGCACATTTTTGATCAGCGATATGATTCAGCGGCTCATTACTTAAAGTACGCCCGGAAATCACTTGCCGGGATGGATTACAACGACACGCGTGTCAAGTTTCTCGATGCTGAGATTTTGGGTTTGACGGCCATGTCCTATTACAATCAGGATTTACTGGATTCAACACTTTATTACCTCAAGGCCAATATCCGGGTCATTGATGCCGCGGGCAATCCTAAAGCTGCGGCCTTTGCGCGCATGAATCTAGCCTCTGTATATTCGAGCGTTAATGATTATCCTTCGTCGATCGAGCACAATCTGAAAGCGTTCAGGGAGTTAAAAAAGTATAAGGACACTCGTTTGGCGGTATTGGCCGGAAATCTGGCGACGGATTATCAGGATGCGGGAAAAATTGATTCGGCACAGATTTGGGCGCGTCGAAGCATTAAATGGGGAACGGAATTTAAACATGCGGGAGCCCAAACCCGCGGCTACTACGTTCTGGCTGCATCGCTGGTAAAGACGCGGCCTGATTCGGCACTGATTTATGCCAACCGTTCAGTCGATTTGGCCAGTTCGACCAACCGATCTGATTATCTGGCAAAGGCTCGCATGGTCAAGGCCGATGTATTGTACGATCTTGGCAAATATGAAGAGGCGCGCGCCGCGTACTCCCTGGCCCGGGCCTCATTCAATGTGAATACCGATTATCTTTCCAGCACAAAAGGTTTGGCACTGTCCAACTTGAAACTGGGAAATACCAAGCAGGGATTGGCTTATCTGCAGGAATACTTTAAACAATCTGACTCGATCAATTTTGCGGGCCGGCAACGAATGGTTATGGAATTTGAATCGCGCTATGAACTTGAAAAAAAGGAAAAAACCCTGGCGCAGCAGCAACTTAATCTGCACAAGGAGCAAACGCAAAAGCGATACTTGATTGCGGGTTTCGGGTTGCTCGCGGCGGTGGCGGGCGGCGCGTTTGTTTATAACCGAAAAGTTCAAAAATTAAGGCTGGCACGCATCGGACGTGAAAACCTCGACCAACTTTTCCGGGCAACCATCCGCAGTGAGGAAAATGAGCGCCGACGGATCAGCAATATGTTGCACGATTCGGTGGCGGCAAAACTGGCGGCGGCCAAGATGTCGCTTCAGGCACTGCCGTTTTTGGAATCCGGCGTGCAAACAGAAAGGGTTGAAAAAACTGCCCAACTGATCAGCTCAATCCATGCCGATGTTCGCAACGTAGCGCATCAACTCTTGCCGATTACCCTGGAAAAGGAAGGGTTGGAAGCTGCCGTGATGGAGTTTGCATCAGAAATGAACTCGCTTAACCTGGTGAATTTTTCCGTCAGTACCAGCGGTTGTGCCTCCCACACTTTACCCGAACACATCCGCCTGATTGTCTTTAGGATTGTTCAGGAACTGATGAACAATGTCGTCAAACACGCCAAGGCCTCAAAGGCGCAGATTGTATTTGTCTATACGCCCGGTAAGCTGGAAATTTCAGTTGCCGACAACGGAATAGGATTTACGGCAAAGAGCGAAGGTCAGGGATTGTATAGCATCCGCGAACGCGTTTCCCGGATTGGCGGTGTGTTTTCAATCAAAGGATTGGATCCGGGAACACTCGCCCTGATAACCCTGTCGTTACAGGATAATCTCTAGAGCGGGAGCAAAAAATACTACTGTTTGATTTGTCCGATTTCGTCAAGAATCCGCGAGAGTTCGTCGGGTTTTTGCGTTCCGATCAGGATTTTTTTGCCGCTTGGAAATTGCAGTTGCAGTCCCTTGTTCCCGCGTATGTTGTAGGCAAATCCACTTCCGAATATTCCTAAGCGCAGGCCCCATCCGCCGTATTCGGTTACGGGTGAATAAGTCCTGACGTAAATTTTGACGAGATGGCTCCACGCAAAATGCCTGAACTTTAAATGGAATGGAAAAAACCTGACGTACAGGCCCTCGTTCCGGACATAGGTTTCCAGTTTTATATTGGCCATGGCTATCGTCAGCAGTAGCATCAGGCCGCTGGCCATCAGCAATCCGGTGTCGCTCATAGGCTTGTCGCCAAAGGGCACTCCGCCTATCACTTGCCGGTAAATCCCGAAAATAAAAACGCTGTTAAGCGGCAACAAGATCAGCCAAATCCACCATTGCGTGAACCGCTGTTTTTCGTAAAAAAGTGCGCTTTTGGTCATTGGGTCAATCATAAGGCTAATTTACAAAAATCA
>CAZIBV010000025.1:0-1814 GCA_964537345.1 uncultured Flavobacterium sp.
AGAGCTTTTTGTATCTGGCCGGAACCGTGCTGGAATTTTCAGGCGGGCTCAACGGCAAGGGATTCGTTTTCAACAATCCCAACGCGAGCAGGACTTGCGGATGCGGGGAGAGTTTTTCATTGTAGTCAGAAAGACAAAAGACGAACGTCAAAAGAGAGTATCTTAGGGCCTATTCTTTCGACTTTCGACTTTCGACTTTCGACTTTCGACTTTTAACTTTAGACCTAACAAATGTCAAAATACACTGAAGACGATTTAAAAATAGAACTCGAAACCAAGGAGTACGAGTACGGATTCTATACGGATATTGAATCTGAAACGTTTCCCGTCGGTTTGAACGAGGATATTGTGCGGGCCATTTCCAAAAAGAAAGAAGAGCCCGAGTGGATGACCGAATGGCGGATAGAAGCCTTCCGGGCGTGGCAGGAAATGACCGAGCCGGAATGGGCCAATGTTCATTATGAAAAGCCGGATTTCCAGGCTATTTCCTATTATTCGGCGCCCAAGAAAAAAGACAAGTACGCCAGCCTTGACGAAGTCGATCCGGAACTGTTGGAGACCTTCAAAAAACTTGGGATTTCCATCGACGAGCAAAAAAAGCTGGCCGGTGTGGCCATGGATATCGTGGTCGATTCAGTATCGGTGGCGACGACGTTCAAAAAGACGCTGAGCGAAAAAGGCATTATCTTTTGTTCAATTTCGGAGGCGATCAAGGAACATCCCGAACTCGTCCGCAAGTACATCGGCACGGTGGTTCCGCAAAAAGACAACTTTTACGCAGCGCTCAATTCGGCGGTGTTTTCCGACGGATCATTTTGCTACATTCCAAAAGGCGTTCGCTGCCCGATGGAACTCTCAACGTACTTCCGCATCAACCAGGCCGGAACCGGTCAGTTTGAGCGCACGCTGGTCATAGCCGACGAAGGCAGTTATGTGTCGTATCTGGAAGGTTGTACCGCTCCAAGCCGCGACGAAAATCAGCTTCACGCCGCCGTGGTCGAACTCATCGCCATGGACAACGCTGAAATTAAATATTCAACCGTTCAAAACTGGTTTCCCGGAAACAAGGAAGGCAAGGGCGGTGTTTACAACTTTGTGACCAAGCGCGGACTTTGCGAAACCGGCGCCAAGATTTCCTGGACGCAGGTTGAGACCGGATCGGCGGTTACCTGGAAGTATCCGTCGTGCGTGCTTAAAGGCGACAATTCGGTAGGCGAGTTTTATTCGATTGCCGTCACCAATAATTTCCAGCAGGCCGACACCGGAACCAAGATGATCCACCTCGGAAAAAACACCAAGTCGACGATTATCTCCAAGGGAATTTCGGCCGGAAAGTCGCAAAACAGCTATCGGGGACTCGTTCAGATTTCACCCCGGGCGGAAAACGCACGCAATTTTTCGCAATGTGATTCACTGCTGATGGGCAACAACTGCGGGGCGCATACCTTCCCGTACATTGAAAGCCGCAACCCGTCGGCCAAAATCGAGCACGAGGCCACCACGAGTAAAATCGGGGAGGACCAGGTGTTTTATTGCAACCAGCGCGGCATCCCGACCGAGAAAGCCATCGCGCTTATCGTCAACGGATTCAGCAAGGACGTCCTGAACAAACTCCCAATGGAATTTGCCGTCGAAGCCCAAAAGTTGTTGGAGATCTCGTTGGAGGGAAGTGTGGGATAATTTGGAAATTTGGAAATTTGAAAATGTGGCGCAAGAATGTTTTTGGGAAGTTTGGAGATTTGGTATTGCGCAAGGTTTAGTTTCTCAGTTTTTTAAGTTTAACCCAAGATATAATCGAACATTAAGACAGCGAC
>CAZIBV010000025.1:1914-4615 GCA_964537345.1 uncultured Flavobacterium sp.
ATTATAACATCAAAAGTCACAAGATAATATTTCGAACCTAAACATTAAAGTCAAATAGGAAGAACGGACCGGATCATTTCCAAATTTCCAAATTTCCACATTTTCAAATTAGCAATGCTCTCAATAAAGAATTTACACGCTACCGTAGAAGATAAAGACATCCTGAATGGGATTAACCTTGAAGTAAAAGCCGGCGAAGTTCACGCCATAATGGGTCCAAACGGATCGGGCAAATCAACGCTTTCAGCCGTTATCGCCGGAAACGAAAATTATGAGGTTACCCAGGGAACCATCGAATTGGACGGAGAAGACCTTTCTGAACTGTCGCCGGAAGAGCGCGCCCACAAAGGAATTTTCCTGTCGTTCCAATATCCGGTAGAAATTCCTGGCGTATCGGTAACCAACTTTATGAAAACCGCCATCAACGAGTCGCGCAAGGCAAAAGGTTTGGAAGAAATGCCAGCCAACGAAATGCTCAAGCTGATCCGCGAAAAATCAGAATTGCTCGAAATTGACCGCAAGTTTATGTCACGCTCGCTTAACGAAGGTTTTTCCGGCGGCGAAAAAAAGCGCAATGAAATCTTCCAGATGGCCATGCTGGAGCCAAAACTCGCCATCCTCGACGAAACTGATTCAGGCCTTGACATCGACGCACTCCGCATCGTGGCCAATGGCGTGAACAAACTCAAGAGCGACAAGAATGCCGTAGTGGTCATCACGCACTACCAAAGGCTTTTGGATTATATCGTTCCGGATTTTGTCCACGTTTTGTACAACGGAAAAATCGTGAAGTCCGGCGGCAAGGAACTGGCGCTGGAACTCGAGGAAAAAGGGTATGATTGGATTAAGTCGGAGAATTAGTTTTAAGACAAAAGTCGAAAGACAAAAGATTACAAAGGATTGACACTGTTTTATATGCGCCATACAGATTATTATTGTGAAAAAATTCGATTCATTCGAGGAACTGGTTTCTTGGCAAAAGTCGAGGGAGTTTAATAAAAAGATTTATCTGACTACCGGTAGTCCGGATTTATGAAAGATATTGATTTTATCAGGCAACTTCGACGGGCGAGTATTTCAATTTCATCTAATATCGCTGAAGGATTTGAACGAAAGTCAGATAAGGAATTTGCGTATTTTCCATCAATCGCCAAGGGTTCCGCTGGAGAGGTAAGGTCACAACTTTATTTGGCGTATGACTTGAAATATATTTCACCGGAGTTGTTTTCCGAATTATTATCAGACATTACAGAAATATCAAAATTAACAGCTGGGCTAATCAGGTATTTGCATGCCCTTAAAAATAACAGTTAAAGTTAAACGTCTTTTGACTTTTGACTTTCGACTTTAGACTAAAATGGATCTTAAAGAAAAACTCATCGCATCATTCATGGCTTTTGAAGAGAAAGTCGATGTGCATTCAGATTTGCACGATTTGCGTACGGCCGCGCTCAAGAACTTTGAAACCAAGGGCTTCCCGACCAAAAAGGAGGAAGCCTGGAAATATACGTCGCTGAATTCGCTCATCAAGAACGATTTTTCAGTATTCCCAAAAAAGGAAAGTGCGGTTGAATTCGCCGAGGTCAAAAAGTACTTCCTGCACGAAATCGACACGTACAAAGTGGTCTTTGTCGACGGGATTTTCTCGTCATTCCTGTCGTCAACAACGCACGACGGGCTTGATGTTTGTCTTATGTCGTCGGCACTGACAAAGCCCAGGTACAAGGAAATCATCAACACGTATTTCAACAAAATCGCCAGCCAGGACGAGAGCCTTACCACGCTGAACACCGCATTTGCAAATGAAGGCGCCTATGTCAACATCCCAAAAGGAAAAGTTGCCGACAAGCCTATTGAAATTCTCTACTTTTCAACCGGGAATGAAGCTGCGCTCATGGTTCAGCCGCGCAACCTGATCATCGTGGGTGAAAACGCGCAGGTGCAAATCATCGAGCGCCACCAAAGCCTCAACGGAAACCCGGTGCTCACCAATTCGGTAACCGAGGTTTTTGCCCATCCGTACGCCAACGTCGACTATTACAAAGTGCAAAATGACCGCCTCGAAGCCTCGCTGATCGACAACACCTACATCTCGCAGGAGCGCAACAGCAAAGTATCGGTGCACACGTTTTCCTTTGGCGGCGACATCACGCGCAACAACCTGAATTTTTACCACAAGGGCGAGCACATCGAGAGCACGCTTAAAGGCATTACGATTATTGAAGGGAAACAGCACGTCGATCACTACACCTTGGTCAACCACGCTACACCCAATTGCGAAAGCCACCAAAACTACAAAGGCATTTACGACGAGAAATCCACCGGCGTATTTAACGGAAAGATCTTTGTTGAAAAAGAAGCACAAAAAACCGACGCTTTCCAGCAAAACAACAACATTTTGCTAAGTGACAAGGCTACGATCAACGCAAAGCCGCAACTCGAAATTTTTGCCGACGACGTCAAGTGTTCGCACGGTTGTACCATCGGCCAGCTCGACGAACGCGCCATGTTTTACATGCAATCGCGCGGCATCCCTAAAAAAGAAGCCAAAGCTCTGCTGATGTACGCGTTTTGCAACGAAGCCATCGAGAGCGTCCGGATCCCGGAACTCAAGCGCCGAATCACCAAAATCATCGCCACCAAGCTGGGCGTAAACATGGGATTTGATTTGTAGGGTTTAACAATTGCGGTAGATTTTCTG
>CAZIBV010000025.1:4715-27235 GCA_964537345.1 uncultured Flavobacterium sp.
GGGCGTAAACATGGGATTTGATTTGTAGGGTTTAACAATTGCGGTAGATTTTCTGGAGGGGAGATTGGGGGAGGATGGGTATCTTGCGCGTAGGGTGGGCGCGCAGCTTGTTTAAAAAAAATCACGGTCTTTTTTTATTACTGCAGCGCTTCCCGCTGTCTGCTATAGCTTTTTTGCCGCCTTGTTTTTTGCCACCGGCCGCACAGGCTTCCGCCGGTCGCCTGTGCAGCCGGGCAAAAATTCGCGCCGGCTTCAAAAGGCTGCCGCGTCCATCGGGGCTGGCCAACATTTAAGGAACACGTTAAAAAACAAGGCAATACGCAAAAATCCGAACGTTTTTTTCCTTTATACCGAACGCCGATTACCGGCATAAGTTTTACTTTTGAAAAAAAACAATCCCATGAGAACATTCTTCCTTCTCGTTGTCGCCCTGGCCATTTCGTGCCAATCGTCCAAAACTGAAAAAATCGATCCGGTTACCGGCCAGGTTGTTGAAGATTCCTCTGGAGATGCCAAAAGTCAGGAGGAAAACGCCGAACTCATCCCGCACCCCATGACCGACAACAAAGGTCAGGTGATGCTTATGATGACACTTCCGGCAAACTGGAAATTGCACAGCGAGCCCGGAAAGGCTGTGATGACCGGGCCCAACGGCATCTTTGTGTACAACCTTCCCATGAAGAACTTTATGCATGCTACCGATCCCATGATGGCCGACATCTATCGGCAAAACGGTGGAAAACTGCGCATACCGCTAACCGCCGAGCAAGTCATCCGTCAGGATTTTGTTCCTGTCGCGCAACGGGAGGGATCCAAACTAATCGCCATTACCCAAACTCCGCAAATTGCAAAGGCCGACGGTGCCATTCAAAGCATGATGTACCAAATAGGAACGCCAAATGTCCGCTATGACGCAGCCATCGCCGACTTTCAGGATAACAAGGGCAATCCGTACAGCATTGTCGTCCACGTAAACCACAACACTGTAAACGGCATGACGATGTGGAATTATTACGGGCAAGGATTGGATGCACCTCAGGAACTTTACGCCTCGGCCAAATCGACCTTGCTTAACGGATTGGCAAGTTTGCAGTACAATCCGCGGTATTTTGACCAATATAACCGCAACGAAATGAACCGCGAAAGCCAATCATGGGCTGCGCACAATCAACGAATGGCGGCCAACCAACGCAATTTTGATGCACAACAGGCCGCTTACAGGCAAAAAACCGAAACCATCAACGCTTCGATCATGGCGTCTTATGAGGCCCGGAACGCATCGTCTGACAGGCAGCACAACCGATTTGTAAACTACATTAAAGGCGAAGAAACGGTAACCAATTCCGATGGCAAGCGCTACCAGGTGCAATCCGGTTCCGATCATTATTGGATGAACCAAGATGGCGACTACATCGGCACCAACGATCCTAATTACAATCCCAACCGAAATCAGGGAACGGTCAACGAAACCTGGGATGAGGTTCCCATAGAAAATTAGTATCCTACCCTAATTGCTCGCTATCGTCCGGACTTGTAATCCGTCCATATTCAGCGTACCTTTGTGATATGTTTGACGTAGAAGCCATTCGGAAAGATTTTCCGATACTAAACCAATCCGTAAACGGCAAGCCATTGGTCTATCTGGACAATGGCGCAACCTCACAAAAGCCGCAGGTTGTCATAGATGCCATCAGCCAGTATTACCAAACCATAAACGCCAATATCCATCGCGGCGTCCACACTTTGAGCCAACGGGCCACCGATGCCTACGAACAGTCGCGGGAAACCATCAGGCGGCATTTGAATGCTACCCATCCTCACGAGATCATTTTCACCTCGGGGACAACGGCTGCCGTAAACCTGGTGGCGTCGGGTTTTGCCTCTTTGCTTTCGCCGGCTGATGAAATTCTCATTTCGGCCATGGAACACCACAGCAACATTGTGCCGTGGCAGTTTCTCGCACAAAGAACGGGCGCCAGTTTAAAGGTCATTCCCATGAACCTGAACGGAGAACTGTTGATGGATGAATTTGAGGCGCTGCTTTCAAAAAAAACCAAAATCGTTTCGGTTAATCACGTGTCTAACGCGTTGGGTACGATCAACCCGATCAAAACCATAATCCAAAAGGCCCACGCTGTTGGCGCTGCGGTTTTTATTGACGGCGCACAGGCGGTGGCGCACATCAAGCCCGATGTTCTGGACCTGGATTGCGATTTCTATGCCTTTTCCGCCCACAAAATGTGCGGCCCGACAGGAGTAGGCGTGCTGTACGGAAAAGAGGACTGGTTGGAGAAACTTCCGCCGTATCAGGGCGGCGGCGAAATGATCAAGGAAGTCAGGTTTGAAGGATCAACCTATGCCGATTTGCCGCACAAGTTCGAGGCCGGAACGCCCAACATCGCCGACGGAATCGCATTTGGTGTCGCTATCGATTATCTCAACAATATCGGCTACGACAACATTGCCGCCTACGAGGCTGAACTTCTGGAGTATGCCACCGCACAGTTGCAAACCATCGACGGGCTCAAGATATGGGGAACTGCAAAGGATAAGGTGTCGGTCATATCGTTCAACATTGGCGACATCCACCCGTATGACGTGGGAACCATCGCCGATAAAATGGGCATAGCCGTCCGCACCGGCCATCATTGTGCACAACCCATCATGGCGTTTTGCCGGATTCCGGGAACGGTTCGCGCCAGCTTTTCTTTTTACAACACCAAACAGGAAGTTGACATTCTGGTTGAGGCGCTTAAAAAAGCCCAACGCATGCTGTCATAAGATTGTGTATTTTTACAGGTATGAAATTCATTCCTTTTTTTGTCTTGCTGGTTTTGATAGGGCGCGGTTGTAAGGACGAAGCAGCCGATGTCAATCAGGCAACCCTCAAGTATCAAGTACATTCGCGTGGCTTTTACCGCGATGTTTTGGTGGCCGACAAGAAAGTTTCGGTTTCCGGTCTCAATGGGGTCAACCTTAAAAAGGAAAACATTGACGACGCCACCTGGAAAGCCTTTCAAAAGGCCTTTGCCGATTTGAACGCCGAGGACATGCAAAACCTCAAGGCTCCCAGCAACCAGCGGCTGTATGACGGTGCGGCCATAGCCAAACTGGAAGTTACCTATAAGGGCAAAACATTTGAATCGATTGATTTTGACCACGGGACGCCGCCGGCCGAAATTGAGAAACTGGTCAACCTAATGGCCGCTTATGTAAACCGCGAAGAATGAGCATACAAAGCATACAAGCTGAAATTGTCGATGAATTCTCAATGTTTGATGATTGGGATGAGCGCTTTCAGTACGTTATCGATCTGGGAAAAGGACTCCCGCTGATTGACGAAAAATACAAAACCGACGACTACATCATCAAGGGTTGTCAGTCAAAAGTGTGGTTGCACGCCGGCTATCAGGACGGGAAAGTAGTTTTTACCGCCGATTCCGACGCCATCATCACCAAGGGAATCATTGCGATTCTCATCCGCGTGTTTTCAAACCAGACTCCTGATGACATCCTCAAGGCCGACACCGCCTTTATCGAGGAAATCGGTTTAAAGGAACACCTGTCGCCCACGCGGGCCAACGGATTGGTGTCTATGATCAAACAAATTAAAATGTACGCACTGGCTTATTCGGCCGGCGCAAAATCATAAGTTATGGAACAAGAAATCGATACAAACCAACTCGGTGAACAAATCGTAAAAGTGCTCAAAGGCATTTACGACCCGGAAATTCCCGTTGATATTTACGAACTCGGGCTTATCTACGACGTGATGGTAAGCACTGACTATGAGGTGAAAATCCTGATGACGCTCACATCGCCCAATTGTCCCGTGGCCGAATCGCTGCCGCGTGAAGTAGAAGACAAGGTGCGCAAAATTGAAAACATCAAGGACGTCGAGGTTGAAATCACCTTTGATCCGCCGTGGAGCAAAGATTTGATGAGTGAAGAGGCCAAACTGGAACTGGGAATGTTGTGATGGAAGGCGAGATTGTCAACCGGGTAGCCGCCAGCGCGCTCGAGGTTTTTGATCTGGAGGATTATTATCCCGATGGCCGTCGCATCAGTCTCGACCTGGCGCAATGGCTGGAAGAAGGCTTGCTACTTCGTGAAAAACCTTTCCGTGAGGCGCTTAGAAATCACGATTGGGCGCAGTATCAAAATGCGTATGTGGCGCTTTTCTGTTCTAACGATGCCATTGTTCCGGCCTGGGCGACAATCCTGATTGCGACACATCTCAACGACTACGCCCGCCGCGTGGTTACGGGAAGTTTAGAAGATATCGACACTGAATTATACGCGGAGATTCTGCCCACAATCGATTATGAAATATACCGCGACAAGCCGGTCATCATCAAGGGTTGTTCGCGCAAGCCGGTGCCGACGTCGGCCTACCTTATGGCGGCAAGCCATCTGCAGCGCGTAGCCAAAAGCATTATGTATGGCGAAGCGTGCTCGGCGGTGCCACTTTTTAAACGTAAATCCTAATCCAAAATAAAATGAAACAGCTGATTATTTTCCTGTTCCTCGCTGCCGGTTGGGCCGGATTTGCACAGGAGGCTACCACAGTGGCCGATACAACCAAACGCTGGACGACCAAAGGAACCCTCACGGCACTTTTTAACCAATCGACGTTTGACAACTGGCTTGCCGGTGGTGAAAACAACATTTCCGGTACGGCTGCCGTCAACTATGATTTTAACTACAAAAAGGACAACTGGAGCTGGGACAACAAAGTGATTGCGTCATACGGGCTTGTCAAAACCAAGACTTCGTCATTTGCCAAGAAAACTGACGACAGGCTCGAGCTTAACTCGCTTTTGGGTAAACGTGTCGAATCTAACAGCAAGTGGTATTATTCGGCGTTTTTAAATTTCCGCACGCAATTCACCAAGGGATACACGTACGGAACCGATGTCAATGGTGCCGAAACCCGCTTTGAATACACGAATTTCCTGTCGCCGGCCTATCTTTCATTTGGTCCCGGCATAATGTGGAAGCGCGATGACAACCTTAAATTCAACCTGGCGCCGGCCACGTCAAAAATCACCATTGTCGACAAGTCTTTCACCTTGCCCGATGATGCGTATTTTGGCGTAGCGCAAGGGGAGTCACTCCGATACGAACTGGGCTTCAATGCATCGGCCTATTACAAGTTTGTCGTGATGGCCAATGTATCTTTTGAGAATATCCTCAACTTGTATTCAAATTATCTGGAAGACCCGCAAAATGTCGACCTTGACTACCAGCTCAATATTGTGCTAAAAGTCAACAAATACCTGACAACCAACATTGCGTTCCAGACGATTTACGACGACAACGCCTATCGCGGATTCCAGGTCCGCCAGGTATTTGGAGTAGGGTTTAACTACGGATTTTAAACAAGAGAGGCTCCCGCAAGAGCCTCTTTTTTAGGGTTTGTCTTCGACGGCTTCATCGTAATCCGGATACAGGAAATTGTTGTACGGGAATCGGGTGATGTGGATTTTGCGGACGGCTTCATAAACCCGGCGGCGGAATTCCTCAAAGTTTTGTTTTTCAGTAGCCGATATAAACAGCGCATTGTCAGCCCCAACGTTCGACATCCAGGTTTGCTTCCATTCCTCGAGAGTGTAGTGACGGCGGGTGCGTTCGGTCATGAGGTCGTCTTCATCGATTTCCAGCGGGCGATAGGCGTCAATCTTATTGAAAATCATCAGCGTAGGCTTGTCGGCACTCTTGATGTCCGCCAGCGTCTGATTGACTGATTCGATGTGATCTTCAAAATCCGGATGCGAAATATCCACAACGTGCAAAAGCAAATCCGCTTCGCGCACTTCATCAAGCGTACTTTTAAACGATTCCACGAGTTGCGTGGGGAGCTTTCGTATAAATCCAACCGTATCCGACAAAAGAAACGGAAGGTTTTTGATGACCACTTTGCGCACTGTGGTGTCGAGGGTCGCGAACAGCTTGTTTTCTACAAAAACGTCACTTTTGCCTATGGCGTTCATCAAGGTCGATTTGCCCACGTTGGTGTAGCCCACAAGTGCAACCCTGACCATGGCCCCACGGTTGCTGCGTTGGATGGCCATTTGCTTGTCGATGGTTTTGATTTTGTCCTTTAGCAAGGCGATGCGATCGCGAACAATTCGGCGGTCAGTCTCAATTTCCGTTTCACCCGGACCGCGCATACCGATACCACCACGCTGACGTTCAAGGTGCGTCCACATACCCGATAGTCTGGGGAGCAGGTATTGATACTGCGCAAGCTCTACCTGGGTGCGTGCGTAAGATGTTTCGGCCCGTTGCGCAAATATGTCGAGGATGA
The DNA here is from genome assembly GCA_964537345.1 of uncultured Flavobacterium sp. Classification (GTDB taxonomy): domain Bacteria; phylum Bacteroidota; class Bacteroidia; order Flavobacteriales; family Flavobacteriaceae; genus Flavobacterium. The sequence goes on from CAZIBV010000025.1 coordinate 11,026, forward strand.
GGTTGGTTCGGTCAAGGACTTTACAGCCCAGAATATTGGAAATGTTTTTTTGCTGTGCCGGCGATAATTCGTCGTCAAAAATCACTGTACTGACCCCGTGTTCCTTGATGTAGGTTTCGATGTCTTCCATTTTTCCGGTGCCTACAAAAGTCTTGGGATTAGGCTTATCCATTTTTTGGGTAAACCGTTTAACTACTTCGCCGCCGGCAGTATAGGACAGGAACTCCAGTTCGTCCAGATATTCCCTCAGTTTTTCTTCTGATTGCAATTGGGTTACAATTCCAACCAAGACTACTTTTTCAAGTTTATGTGTTTCTTTTTCAAGCATGAATTTATATTGAATTACAAAAGTACAAAATTGAGATAAGCCCCGGCAAGGCAGGTGGCAAACGGGCATTAGTTAAAAATTGACATTTTGGTAGCGCATGTTTAAAAATTGTTAAATTTGAAACTTGTTTTTTGAGGAAACAACTATACATCAACCAAACTCCAATTTCTTATGAAAAGAATTACACTTTTGATTTTGGCTTTGTTGTTCTCAGTATCAGGGTTTTCGCAAGTTTTCAGCGAAAGTTTTGAGGGAACCACAACGCCGGATCTTGCCAGTGATACCTGGCAACTGGGTTCCGGAACTTGGGGAGTTTTTGACAACGGCGTAGGTACCGGCCAGAGCTGGACCTTTAACGACGGTGTCAGTACTCCTCCTCTTGTCTATGACGGAACCCGCGCGGCTTTCATGAACCGCGAAAACATTGGTGCCGGTAGCACGGCCCAGGATTTCCTTGCCACGCCGGCCGTTACCATTCCGGCAAACGGGGAGCTTAAATTCTGGACGCGCACCACACTGGCCACCAACAACGGCACACTGTACAAAATTATGGTTGCGCCCGCTACAGGTGCCCAGAATGATCCGGGAGCTTATGCCCTGATCCAGTTGTGGAATGAGGACGATTTGATGGAGGGCAACGCATTTAACGAGTACATCGAAAAGACCGTTGACCTTTCAGCTTTTGCCGGCACACAGGTCTATATTGCCTTTGTGATGGAATTCACCCAGCCAACCGCCACAATCGGTGGTGACCGCTGGCTGGTTGACCTTGTCCGCGTCGTCGAAAAATGTTTCGACCCAACCGGACTTGCTGCCGGAAGCGTTTCGCAAACATCGGCCACGCTTACCTGGAATAACCCGGGAGGTGCAGCAAACTCAGAAATCTACATTGTTCCCGTCACCGTAACCGACGAGCCTACTTCTGGAACCGTCGTGCCGGGCAACTCTTATGTCGCTACGTCGACCCAACCGGCCGGAGAACCTTTCACGCCGTCTACACAGTATCAGTACTGGGTGCGCGCGCTTTGCGGTACCGGTCCTGATTACGTAGCCAGTGAATGGGTAGGGCCTTTCCCGTTCCAGACACAATCGCCCGGACTTACTTGCGGATCGGCTATTCCGATTGCATCACTACCTTATAGTACAACCGACAATACATCCAACTACGGCGACACTACCGATGCAACCCAAGGCACCAACTGCGGCGCTACGGGCAACTACATGACAGGTAACGACGTATTCTATTCATTTACCCCAACCACAACCGGAGCGATCAATATTCAAATGACGCCAACGGCTACCTGGTCGGGGATTTTTGTTTATGAAGGATGTTCAAACGTTGGTGTTAACTGTATCGCCGGTGTTGGAAACAGCAACTCCAATATCCGCGAAATCCCAAGTCTCAACGTAACAGCCGGACAGGAGTACATCATCGTCATATCGACTAACGCTACTCCGCAAACTACCGGTTACACCTTGGTTATCCAGCAACTCAACTGTGCTGCGCCCATCAACCTGACTGGGGAAGGAAATGGTCCGGACAACGCCAACCTTTCCTGGACTGAGCAAGGAAGTGCTACGTCATGGGAGGTGTTTGTGCAAACCGTCGGATCTCCAATTCCAGCCGGACCTGGTGATACGGCCAATACCAATACCGAGTTTAACGTAACGGCCCTTACGGGATCCGGAACACCACTAGCAGTTGGAAACGGATACCAATATTGGGTGCGTTCAGATTGCGGCGATGGAACTTTCAGTACCTGGTCAGGTCCGTTTGCGTTTACAACCACAACCTGTACAGATCCTTGTACCATTTCATTCATCATGACCGATACCTTTGGTGATTCATGGAACGGAAACACCATGGCGGTAATCCAGAATGGTGTTACGGTGGCCACGCTTACAGGACCAACAAATGAAGATGATACGAACCCTGTTACCCAACAGGTTTCCCTTTGCCCCGGACCGTTCCAACTGTTCTGGAATGCAGGCGGAAACTGGGCTGGTGAAGTAGGGGTAAGCATCCAAAACTCATTTGGACAAATCATCTATACCAAAGCCCCCGGAACCGGAGCGCAAAACTCTTTGCTGTTTACAGGCGAGGTAGATTGCGACAACCCGCTTTGTTTGCCTCCGCTTAACCTGACGGCCACCAACGTTACCACTTTTGGAGCAACTCTAAACTGGACGCCAAACGGCACGCCTCCTGCGGGATGGGACATTTACGCCGTTCAGGTAGGGCAACCTGCTCCCGATGCTTCAACGACTCCAACGGTTTCCATCGCATCGGCCGAGGGTCCACCATATGTCATTGGCGGCCTTAACCCGGATACACAATATGTATACTATGTACGCGCTGTTTGTGAGCCGGCCAGCACAAACCCTTGGTCAAATCCATCGGCACCATTTACAACCCTGCCAACCTGTCCTAAACCAACAGCACTTTCAGCATCGGGTATAACGGTTGAACAAGCGCTTATTACCTGGACACCTGGCGCGGCCGAAACTTCATGGCTGGTTGCCGTTGTGCCTAATGGCGCACCGATACCACCTACAACCGATCCTGTTTGGGTTTCAGTATCTGACTTCCCCTATACGGCTACCGGTTTGAGCGCCGGAACGGAATATGACGTTTACATTATAGCGGTTTGTTCAGAAACTGACTCAAGTACGCCGGCAGGTCCGCTTAATATAACAACGCCTCCGGGATGCGGTGGTAGCTTCTTTGACAATGGAGGACAAACTGCCAACTATACAAACAACTCCAACGACACGATTACGATCTGCCCTCAAAACCCGGGCGACGTAGTAACCGTTACGTTTACACAATTTGATACCGAGACTAACTGGGATGCTCTTTATGTTTTTGACGGTAACTCTGTAGCCGCTCCGCAAATTGCGAGTGCTAACGGCGCGGGTAACGTACCTGGCGGCTTGCCTGGTGGATACTGGGGCAACGTAATTCCAGGTCCGTTCACATCAACCAGCCCGGACGGATGTCTTACTTTTACCTTCCGCAGCGACGGAAGTGTCAACCGGGCAGGATGGGTAGCCAGCATCACTTGTGCGCCTGGCCCTACATGTATCCGCCCGAACCTGCTTACGGCAACCGATATTTCTACCACATCGGCACTGCTTGAATGGAACCAGCCGGTATCGCCTGGAGGTACTGCGCCTGCAAGCTGGGAAATCATTGTTGTTCCTCAGGGATCACCGGTTCCGGATCAGGATGCTACGGGTATCACCGTTACTGTTAACCCTGTTTTAATTACAGGTCTTAACCCGGGAACACAATACACCTATTATATACGTGCAATTTGTGCCGACGGAACCACAACTATCTGGTCGGCCGGATTTAACTTTACTACACTTCCGTCAAACGACGAATGTTCAGGTGCCATCATGGTTCCGGTGAACTCTAACTCAACCTGTAACCAAACCGTTGCGGGTACTGTTGGCGGAGCTACCGGATCTACTCAACCTAACACTTGTGCGGGAACATCCGACGATGACGTTTGGTATACGTTTACAGCTACGAACACTTATCACAACGTTTCGCTTCAGGGAATTTCGGCAGGTGGCAACCTTAACTTTGCCGTCTATAGCGGAACTTGCGAAAACCTGACATTGGTTCAGTGTTATACCGACAACACCGGAGCCGTTAACGGACTGACTGACGGAGAAACGTATTTTATCCGTGTTTGGTCAGATTCGGCAACGCCACAGCAAACCAGCTTTACGATTTGCGTTTCGACACAGTCAACCTGTGACAACGCTTCGAACGCATGTGTCAATACGGTTTATACCAACACTACCGGTGTATCTAACCTCGGAGAGATAGGATGTTTGTTCACGTCTCCCAACCCTAGGTTCTTTATTATCGAAGTGGTCGAGAGCGGGCCTATCAGCTATCTCCTGACTCAAGCTTCTCCTGGAAGCCCGACGCCAAACCTTGACGTCGACTACGCTGCCTGGGGACCATTTGCCAATGAGGAAATTATGTGTAACGGAATTCCGTTGCCGTCTCCGCCACTTACAGGACTGACAACCGGATGTAGTTATTCGGCTGCTCCAACCGAAACGTTCAACATTCCTAACGCGGTTGCCGGACAGTTCTATGTCATTTTGATTACGAATTTCTCTAACCAGCCGGGTGTCATTACCCTTACACAGACCAACGCAGGTCAGGCCGGTGCAGGATCGACAGCTTGTTGTCCGGAATCAAACTTCTCGTATCCTGAAAATGCATACTGTGTCAACGATACCAATCCATTGCCAGTTATTGCTACGGGAAGTCTCTCAGGGACATTCTCTGCACAGCCGGAAGGTCTTGTGTTTGTAGATACGACTACAGGTGAAATCAACCTGGCGGCTTCGGCACCGGGTACTTATGTCATTACCAACACGCTGGCTGCCGACGACAACTGCGACCTCCGTGAGTTTGACTTTACGGTGACAATTTCAGAGCCGGTTGAAGCTACAATTGGATATTCGGCTGCTTCATACTGTACAAACCTTGCAGGTACCGTTGATGTTGAGTTTACCGGCACAACGGGTGGTTCATTTGCTTCGACACCTCCGGGATTGTTCATCAACCCTACAACTGGTGCTATCACGCCATCGTCGAGCGCTGCGGGTGTTTATACCATTACGTACAACATCCTTTCGGCAGGTGCTTGCGAGGTTGGCATACCAACGGCAACTGTCGAAATTATCGCCTCACCGGATATCGAGCCTATAGCTGACGTGGTTAACTGCGGACCGTATACACTTCCTGCACTTGCGCAAGGAAACTACTTTGACGGTCCTGGCGGTACGGGCAATGCCTATAACGCCGGTGATGCCATCGAGACAACCATGACGCTTTATGTTTACGGCGGAACGGGTGAATGCGTTGATGAAGAGAGCTTCTTGATTACCATCAACAATACTCCACAGCTTGAACCGGTTACTGATGTGACCACTTGTTCGGGATATGAGTTGCCGGCACTCACAGTAGGAAATTACTTTACCGGTCCAAATGGAACTGGCACTGCCCTTAATGCGGGCGATGTGATCAACACCAACCAAACCATTTATGTTTATGCAGCCGACGGAATCTGTCCGGCCGAGGTAAGCTTTACGGTTTCGGTAGGTGCTCTGGTTGCGGCTACAATGCCTGACACAACTGTGTGTGACAGCTACGAATTACAACCATTGCCAGCGTTTAACACATACTACACCGCACCAAACGGTGGTGGAAATGCATTGAATCCTGGTGATATCATCTCGGGAACACAAACCGTTTACATCTATGCGGTTGATGGTAGTTGTACCGATGAATCCAGCTTTGAAGTAACAGTCAATGCAACTCCGGTTATTCCTGCAATTCTGGATGTGCAGGCTTGTTCGGCTTACGAACTTCCGGCACTTACGGTGGGTAACTACTACACCGGCCCTGGCGGCACGGGCACTCAGCTCAACGCCGGGGATCTGGTTACCTCCAGCCAGACGATCTACGTTTACGCGCAGACGGGCACTGTGCCAAACTGCGTGAGCGAGACGAGCTTTGAGGTGAGCATCGGATCGATCGATGCCCAGGAGTTTGCCGATGTTACGGTTTGCGATGGCTACACCCTTGAGGCCTTGCCGGCCAACCACGCCTACTGGAGTGGTCCGGGTGCTACGGGCACGCAGTATGAGCCGGGCCAGACGATCTCGCAATCGATGACCATCTATGTTTATGCTTCGGTTCCGGGCTGTTTTGATGAGTCTGATTTTGTGGTGACGGTGAACGCTACGCCGGTTTTGGATGTTTATCTGGATGTTACGGCATGTGATTCGTATGTTTTGGGCACCCCGACGGTGGGCAACTACTATTCGGGTCCTGACGGCAGCGGAACGCTCTTGGACGGGCAGACCTTGACCACCACCCAGACGGTTTACGTGTATGCCCAGACGGGGACCACTCCAAACTGTTTTAGCCAGACCAGCTTTTTGGTGAGCATCACCGCGTCTCCGGTTGTGGATGATCTGGCGGATGTTTCGGCTTGCGACAGCTATACGCTCTTGCCGCTGACCTCGGGCAGTTACTATACGGGTTCGGGCGGCACCGGCACGCAGCTCAACGCGGGCGATGTGATTTCTGCCAGCCAGACGATCTATGTGTATGCCCAGAGCGGTGCGGATTGTTCCGATGAGACGAGCTTTGATGTTACGATCTCCAGCATCCCGGCCTATACGGTTGTGGGAGGCTGTAACGGATCTCAGTATGTGCTGAGCGTTTCCTTTGCCGATGCGACGGTGGATGCCTCACAGTTCAGTTATGACTGGTCGGTGAGCGGCTCGGGCACTATTGTGGCTCCTGCCACGGGTCCTGAGGTCGTGGTAAACGGCGCCGCGACGTATTCGGTTGTGGTGAGCCAGGGCGGCTGCGAGGGTGCTGCGGCGACCTTCGAGGCCCTGAACACGGCCTGTAAGATCCAGAAGGGTATCTCGGCCAACAACGACGGGGAGAACGATTACTTTGACCTGGAGGGCCAGGATGTTGCCAAGCTGCAGATCTTCAACCGTTACGGGGTGAAGGTTTATGAGCGCGGCAACTACACCAACCAGTGGTATGGTCAGTCCAGCGACGGGGACGAGCTTCCTGACGGGACCTATTACTATGTGATCGACTATAACGCCGGGGAGACCAAGACCGGATGGATTTACATTAACAGGAAAAACTAAAGCCTTGAGGCTGCCGGGGGAGGGTTCAGGACCTTCCCTTGGTTGCCGGGCACAAAACACATACAGATGAAGAAACTATATATCACGGCGCTGGCCTTTTTTGGGCTCATGCAGGTCTACGGTCAGCAGGATCCGCACTATACACAGTACATGTACAACATGAGCGTGATCAACCCGGCCTATGCGGGCTCGAAGGAGAGCCTTTCGATGGGCCTTCTCTACCGCAAGCAGTGGGTTGAGATCGAGGATGCGCCTACCACGGCCACCTTTTTCGGGCACATGCCCGTTGGCAAGAACGTCGGCTTGGGCCTATCGGTGATTTCCGACAAGATCGGTCCGGTTGAGGAGAACAACCTCTACGGTGATTTCTCCTACACCCTTAATCTGGGCGGTGAGCACCGTCTGGCCTTGGGGATCAAGGCGGGCCTGACCTTGCACAAGATCGACTTCGGGGCGATCTATCCGACGCTTCCCGATGTGAACGACGGGGTTTTTGCCGGGGAGAATCCCTCGAGCAGCAACTTCAACCTTGGGGCGGGTTTGTTCTATTACACCGATAAGTACTACGTGGCCTTGTCGGTTCCGAACATGCTCAAGAGCAAGTACCTTGACTTCAACGGGGCGGAGTACGGCTCGGAGGTCTCGCATTACTTCTTGACCGGTGGTTATGTCTTTGACCTTTCGCAGAGCATCAAGTTCAAGCCTTTTGCGATGGTCAAGACGGCCTTCAACGCCCCGGTATCGGTTGATGCCTCGGCGAACTTTTTGTTCAACGAGAAGTTCGAGATCGGCGGCACCTGGCGTTTGGAGGACAGCTTTGGTGCGATGGTGGGTTATCAGATCACCCCGAGTTTGAAGCTTGGGTATGCCTATGACCACATCGTATCGGATTTGGATATCACCACCCCGAGCTCCCATGAGGTGATTTTGTTGTTCGATCTGAACTTCAGCAAGAAGGTCTCCCAATCGCCAAGGTATTTCTAACGTATAAACGCAAAGCAATGAAAAGACTATATATCGCAGCAGGTTTACTGATGATGGCCACCACGGTTGTGGCCCAAAGCAAGGACACCGAGCGCGCCGACAAACTCTTCGCCCGATACGAGTACGTGGATGCGGCCCAGGAATACGAGAAGCTGGTGGAGAAGGGCAAATCCGACGGGTATGTTTACCGCCAGTTGGGGGATACCTACTACAACATGTTCAACCCCGAGAAGGCCTCCCAGTGGTATGCCAGGGCGATCCAGAGCGATCAGGATGCCGAGACCTACTACCGTTATGCCCAGATGCTCAAGGCCCAGGGCCAGTATGAGGCGGCCAACGTCCAGATGCGCACCTTTGCCAAAAAGGCCCCCTCGGATGAGAGGGCCAAGGCGTTTTTGGCCGAGCCCAACTACGTGCCCAAGCTTCTGGCCAAGGACAAGCTCTATGACCTGAGGACCCTTGAGGGTGTGAACAGCGACAAATCGGAGTTTGGCCCGGTGCTTCACCAAAACAAGCTATACTTCACCTCGGCCCGCAATGAGGCCCGCAAGGAATACGGTTGGAACGAGCAGCCGTTTCTGGATGTCTACGCGGCCGATTACAACACCGACGGGACCCTGACCAATGCGGCCCTGGTGACCTCGCTCAACTCGCAGTACCACGACGGTCCGGTGAGTGTGACCGCCGACGGCAATACGCTGTATTTTACCAGCGACTCCTTCAGGGAGAAATCCTTTGAGCGCGACAAGAAACTGCGCCTGAAACTGGGCCGCAACAACCTCTACCGTGCCACCCGTGAGGGCGAGCGCTGGACAAACATCACCCGATTGCCGTTCTCGACCAACGACCACTCGACCTCCAACCCGAGCGTCTCGCGCGATGGCAAGATGCTGTACTTCTCTTCGGACATGCCCGGAGGACAGGGCGGAGTGGACATCTGGCGCGTGGCGGTGAACCCCGACGGGAGCTTTGGCACCCCGGAGAACCTCGGGCCCAAGGTGAACACCCCGGGCACGGAGAGCTTCCCGTTCATCTCCGATGACAACAAGACCCTGTTCTTTGCCTCGAGCGGACGCCAGGGGCTTGGCGGGCTGGATGTCTTTAAGATCGACCTTCAGGGCGGGGAGGCCCAGAACCTGGGCAAGCCCATCAACACCGAGAAGGACGATTTTTCCTTTAGTTTTGATTCGAATCGCGATCTGGGCTTCTTTGCCTCGAACCGTGGGGGCAACGACGACATCTATGGTGCGGTTCCCGTATGCGGGCTTGACGTGCTGGCCATTGTGACCGATGCCAAAACGGGGGCTTTGCTTCCCGGTGCGAAGGTGGCCATCGTGGATGAGCGCCGCAATGTGATCGCCACCGAGATGGCCGACGCCAAGGGCCAGGTGAGCTACCGCGTGGACTGCGGCAAGCCATACAGCGTACAGGCTTCCAGGGAAGGTTACGAAGGGGCCACTTTTGCCGTGGCCGCACAGGCCAAGGGAGGACAGACCCGCGTGGATGCCGCCCTGCAGCCCATCGAGACCATCGTCACCGAGACCGAGGTGGTCCTGCAGCCGATCTACTTTGAGTTCGACAAGCACAACGTGACCCGCGAGGGCGCCTTTGAGCTCGACAAGCTCATCGAGGCCATGAAGCAGAACCCGCAGATGGTGATCATGGTCAAGGCCCACACCGACAGCCGCGGATCGGATGCCTACAACATGGGCTTGTCGGACCGCCGTGCCCGCTCGACGGTACAGTACGTGATCTCCAAGGGGATCGCCAAGGACCGCATCTCGGGCAAGGGCTACGGGGAGACCGAGCCCAAGGTGGCGTGCACCGAATGCACCGAGGAGCAGCACCAACAGAACCGCCGCTCGGAGTTTATCATCGTCAAGAAATAAGACTCAGATACCCAAACAAAAAGGCCGCCCTTATCCGGGGCGGCTTTTTTTATGGACAAACCCCGCGTGAGGGATGGAAGCGTTGTCTGAGCTCTTTGGCCGCCCCAAAGCGGGCAAAAGCGAGCGCGGACAGCCCGACGGCGCGAATCAATTGACAATTGACAATGGATAATTGACAATTGGCATTTGCGGTGAACTGCGCCGGCACGCCCGGAGAAAAATGGAATTACGGATTGTCAGACGCATACCACTCGGCAAAGGAAGTTTCAGTTTCCTGAAGTTTGAGCGAGTGAAGGCTTATGTTGGACGGAAGGCGGCGTTTGATTTTGGCGGCAAAGTCCAGGACCATGTTCTCGCTGGTGGGCTGATAGGGCACCAAAATAACGTGATGGCCGCGACTTTTAAGCTCCTGGGCGAGTTCGACGTGCGGTGTATTGGCGTTGAAAACCGTGGCGTGGTCAAATACGTCGACGATGTCTTCCTTGACGATTCGCTTGAGATCGGTAAAATCAATCACCATCCCAAATTTGACGTTGCCAGGGTCGGTGATGGGCGTTCCGATTACGGTAACCGAAAGTTTGTAGCTGTGTCCGTGAACGTTGCGACATTTTCCGTCATAACCATAAAGCGCATGGCCGGTCTCGAAAGTGAACTGCTTGGTAATCCTGATTTGCTGCATGGTGTACGGTTATGGCGCAAAGGTATAAATTCCTGCCTGAAAAATTCGTTTGGGATTTGGTGGGTAAAAGTTTTGGCGTATATTTGCCCCCGCTATGGGGATGTAGCTCAGCTGGCTAGAGCGCTTGCATGGCATGCAAGAGGTCGTGGGTTCGACTCCCATCTTCTCCACAAGGCTCCGTTTAACGACGGAGCTTTTTTTATGCCCAAAAAAAATCCCGGACTTGCCGGGACTTCTTTTTTCTATTACTAAGTATCATTCAGCCGGAGCCAGGATGGCCGGAACCTCTGTGGCTTTTGCAGCACCTGCCGAACTGAGCGGCTGGCCTACCGGAATGTCACAACGGTGACCGGGTTGTCCGTGCGGTGGATTCATTCCCGGCGCAGTGGCGGCTGGGGTTGATGAAGCAGCCGGGCTTGGTACAATGGCAGCCTTTCCTGCATTTGCGGGCGGATTTGTTAACACCATATTGTTGCTGCTGTTGCCTGCTGGAGCGGGAGCCGAAGATAACGGCGCTCCAACGGCAATGTCGCAGCGGTGTCCGGGCTGTCCGTGTGGCGGATTGGTGCCGGGTGCTGTTTGCGCAGGTTGCGGCGCAGATTGTTGTTGTTGCTGTTGTACCATTTGTTCCAGCTGGGCTGCGGGATCGGCGGGAGCTACAACGGCCGATGAATCGGTGGTAGCGGTGCTTTCCTGTGGTTCAAGTTCTTTTTTGCAGGCCACCAGGGCGAGCAGGGTGCCAAAATATAGCAGTTTTGTTTTCATCGTTCGTTAAGGATTTCTGCCAAATATAGCACTTTAGAAATACGCACGCAACTGGACGCTTCCGGTGTGAATGGCGGGGGTGGTTTCGCTTTTACGTCCTTGATAGCTTACGTTGATGTCCAGAAATTGCGTCAGGTTTTTTTGAAGCAGCAGTCGCCAGGTCATGTTTTCGCCTGGCAAAAGACCTTCGAGCATCTGGAAGGCGACGGGTGAAAGGGCGTTTCCGCTGAATCGGTTTTGATAGTACGAGAATTCTCCGTTGGCCGTAAATTGCTTTTCGCTGGCGTACTGAAAGGAGGTTCCAACGCGGCTTTGGTTGAGCGTTTCGCGGTTGCCGATGCCATTTTGTTTCTCCTGAAATTCGTAAAAAACATCCCACGAGGCGTTTTTGGAAAACAGATAGGAGATCTTGGGAAGGATCTGCCCGCCGCGGATTTCAAAATTGCGCTCCGGATAGCTTTCGGCTTCTCCGCTGGATGCAATGGTTTGTCCTGAAAGGTTGACCAGCCAGTGCTTTTTGATGAGATGCTGATACTGAAGCTGATGTGAACTATTTTGATTGTCCTGCGATCCAACCGACAAAAGGCTTCGGGCGCGCGTCCGCAAAAAAGTGTAGGTGGTGGAATGGCGCTGCTTTCCGCGGTTGTAAAATAGACTGTTGCGGATGGATTCGTTCAGGCCCAGTAAACCTATCTGCGAGCGGTCAAACGGATTGAGGTCAAAGGAGTCGGTTCGGCGGATTTTTTTATCAATCGAATACGACGTCTGATTGTAAAAATAAGACAGCGTTTTCCGGAAGCCTGACGCATTTTGCCAAGCGCCGGGATTGAGGGTAAGGGATTGCGCAAATTTGTTCTGGTGCGTCGGCACAAAAACCTGATTGGGCAAAAACACCCGTACATATCGCGCCTGATCCGGGAAAGGCGCAATTTCAAACTCCTGAAGTTCCTGAATTCCGTTGGCGTTGTAATCGTTCCACATGTAAACGCCCTGACCCGGTTCGACCTCGAGGAACGTAAATTCCTGTTGCGCGATGGTTCCGGAACTGGTTTCATAGGCGGTTGTGCTCTGTACAAACTGATCCCAGAATCGGGTGTTGTACAAAACGCGCGAGTTTAACGAAGGTTCATTTTCGCGGCCGTCGGTAAAGCGCAAGGTGCGATAGTTGGCAAAGACGGTCAGATCCGATCTTTCCGATTGTACAAGACGCGATTTGACGTAGTAGGAATCAGATTGGTTGACCCGTTCCAAACGTCCGTTGACAAGGCTGTCGTTGACGCGATACAAATAGCCGGCTTCCAGATAGACTTTGGTCGAATCGCCGCGACCCACAAAGGCTCCGTATTCGTTAAAACGTTGGCTGAGCGCCGATAGCAATCCGGTTGATTTGACGCGTTCCTGATTGTCTTCGTGTCGGAATGAGGCGCCCACCCAGTTGCGTTTAAAATGATAGCGCGCCTGCGATTGATTGCGCAAAAAAGTTGATTCGGCCAGCGATCCGTCGCTGTTCAGGAAGCTTCCGTCGGTGATCAGGGTCAATCCTTTGTGCCTGATGCGGGCGTCTACAACATGCCGGACTCCGCTAAAATTCCCGCTAAAGTCTAACTTTTCAAACCGGTATTGCGCCATGCCGTTCCAGGATTTGGATGAATCGGCCTGTCGTTGCGTGATGAGCGATCCAATCACCAGACTTTGATCGCCGGAGGGCGCAGTCAGGTTCCAGTCGCGGTCAAATTCGATGGTGAAAAGCCGCTCAATCGTTCTGAAGTTGCGCTGAACGAACTGAACGTCGGCGGTGGCATCGGTTTTCCACTTTCCGTCCAGAATGCGTTGCCTGGCGTTGACGCGACCCGCAAAACCCGTGTTGTTGCCGTCGTCGATGCCGGAAAAAAGGTTCAGGTCATTGTTGCTGACGCCGGCTTCAAAATCCACGGCTGTCTTTTCTGTAACCGTAAATCCGCCCATAACTGTGGCGATCTGGATTTTTTGCGGCGGATTGAGCCGTGTGATGGGCTCGTAGTTTCCCTGCATAACACCGGCGATCGGTGGGACGTACGCGTAAATACGACCAATGGCCGCCTGACTGGCCAGCACGTAATTCCCCTGATTGTTCCCAACCGGCAAAAACCTTACGTTGTATAGGGTTTGGCTGGGATCATTGGAGTATTCAAAAACTTCCTCGGTTCCGATCAGGACTTTCCGGTAAAGGATTTTATTTTCGGAATAGCTGTCTTCAAACGCCGACGGGGCCGTCATCAGCGCCGGATCATCGCCAGCCTGCGAGAGAACCTGAGCCTGTTCCTGCGTCAGGTTTTGCTGCAACGGCTGGTTTTTTACGTCACTTTCTGAATAGACATATCCGCCCAAACGCCAGTTTTCATTTTCGTGCATCGCGCCGCCGTAAGCCAAAAACCGGGTAAAGTTGCGTTCGGCGTATTGGTATTCGATGTTGATGCGCATCTCGGACGTGATCGGAAATAGCGACGTAAAGATGATTTCGCCGGCGTTGTAATCAATGATATAGTCGTTGTTTTCGCCGCGTTTGAGCAAAATTCCGTTGACAAAAACGCGTTCGGAGCCGGAAATGACCAATACATAAAGTTCGCCGTTCTGTCCGCGGAGTTTGTACGGCCCCTGGTTGCCTTCCTGTCCGGTAAACGAACTTCGGGCGTATTGTCCGCGAACGAGCGCGCCCGATGCAAATACGGTGGTTTTGTTGTCGTCGTCGCCAAAATTCAGCGTCGTGGAAATGCCCTGAACTTTTTTGTTGAAGTTCAAAAACCGCGATGATCGGTTTTCCAAGAAAAGGTCGCCGGCGCGTACGGCCCATTTGTCGGCTGACAGTTCGATGAAAATCTGATCGAACTCGTCCAGTTTTTGCGAGTAGCCGCCTTCCTGCAGCGGGATGTTGCTGTCCTGAATGGATGCGCGAAGGCTGACTTTGTCGGAGAGTTTGCCGGTAATTTGCAGATCGAGGTTGGAGTTGACTACGGCGTTCTGGTTGTTGCCCACGGTAACGCCGCGCGTAATGCTTCCGGAAGTGTTGAGCCCTTCAAACGGCACGAATTTCTTGAGCGGCGCCCTGTCAACAGCGTAAAGACTTCCGGCCTCGTTGCTGATCAAACGGTCCTGGTTGTAAAGGCTGTAGGTTTTGGTGAGGAATTCCGGGTATTTTTGATAGCTTACCCAAACCGTATCGGCTACATCGGTTTTAAATGAAATTTCGCCCTTGCTGTAGTTGACGGAATACGCCAGTGAGTCAATGGGATTTCCGCTGCGGTCCGTGACTGTAAACCGCGCGGGCTGAATCCCGGTGCTGTCGAGGGTGACGGTGGCCGCAACCGCAATTTTCTTTTTAACGTAGGCCGGATCGTTTTCCTGAGCGGAAAGAATCGGCGCAAAGCCAATCAGGATCAGGAAAAGCAAACGGTTGAACATAAGCCTATAACGTAAAGACCGGCCGCCTAGTATCAGTTGTCACGGGCCACGATCTGCATGGTTTCGCGGCTTATCTGGCGCAGCAAAATCTCTTTTCCGGCCGACAGTTGACGGGCCGACTCATCGGTAAAATGGCGAATGGTGTACAGCGACACATCTTCATTATACGTCACTTTGAACTTGCGCGACAATGCGGCGCGGAGTTGCTGGAAGTTCCCGAATTTGTCATCGACGCAAACTGAAAAGCTGATGGCCGAATTCTGGATCAGGTGAACCTTCATCTTGAACTGGTGAAGCAACTGAAAGATTTCGCTGATGTTCTCCTCGACGATAAATGAAAAATCAATCGACGACAGCGAGATGAGCAATTGGTTTTTCTTGACGATAAAACACGGCAATTCCGGTTCCAGGTCGGCGCCTTTGCTCACGCGGGTTCCCGGAAGTTTTGGGTTGAGGAATGATTTGACAAACAGCGGGATTTCCTTTCGCTGCAACGGTTGAAGCGTTTTTGGGTGGATGACGCTGGCGCCGTAAAAAGCAAGTTCGATGGCCTCGCGGTAGGAAATCTGGTTGAGCAGCCTGGCGTTTTCAAAATAGCGCGGATCAGCATTCATCACGCCGGGTACGTCTTTCCAGATGGTGACACTTTCGGCATTGAGGCAGTAGGCAAAAATGGCGGCGGTGTAATCCGATCCTTCGCGCCCAAGGGTAGTCGTGAAATTGTTTTCGTCCGATCCGACAAAACCCTGGGTAATGACCAGCGATTTGCGTCGGGCGTTTTTGGAGATGAGTTTTTGGGTAGTATCCCAGTCAACCGATGCATCGCGGTAATTTGAATCAGTTTTGATAAAATTGCGCACGTCCATCCAAAGCGTCTTGATGCCGCGATGGCTCATGTAGTGGCTTATTATCGTCGTTGAAATCATCTCGCCCAAACTCACCAGTTGGTCGTAAACAAAGTTGTAATTGGGCGATTTGTTAAGGCGGAAAAACCGATCCATCTCCTGAAACCACTCGTTGACGGCGCCAAAAACCGGATGGGTTTCGTCTTCAAAAAGATCGAGCAGGATTTCATTGTGGTATTTTTTGACTTCTTGTACCGACGCCTGAAGCGACGGCGACTTTTGCATATAGTTGTTCACTACGGCTTCCATGGCGTTGGTGGTTTTTCCCATGGCTGATACCACCAAAAGCACGTCGTCGTGTCCGGCGGTTTGCAATACTTCATAAACATTGCGGATTCCTGCCGCGTCCCTGACGGAAGCTCCGCCAAATTTGAATATTCTCATAGGTTAGAAGTCAAAAGTCGAAAGACAAAAGTCAAAAGACAAAAGTCGAAAGTCGAAATGCAATTGGTATGTTGGTAAAGTTAGTCAAGAAAAGCGTCGATTCCTTTTTTGTCCATCTGGACTACCC
>CAZIBV010000026.1:0-27086 GCA_964537345.1 uncultured Flavobacterium sp.
CTTCGAGCAATTTGACTATGTTTTTCGCGTCGTCCTTTGGGCTTCCGGCATATCGCGCCGAATAAACGCCCGGAGCGCCATCCAAGGCTTCAACTTCCAGCCCCGAATCATCAGCAAAACAATCGCAACCAAATTTAGCAGTTACATAATCGGCTTTTAATTTTGCATTTCCGTCAAAACTATCGGCGTTTTCAGGAATGTCGTCGTGGCAACCAATATCGGCAAGGCCCAAAAGTGAATAACCGTCCGGTAGCATGGCGCGTATTTCCGAAACTTTTTTGGCGTTTGCCGATGCAAAAACCAAGGTCATAATTCACCGGTTTTAAAGAGATTTTGCCCCGATCCTTTATCGCGCAGCAGCCTGAAGTGCGACCGGACGGCTTTGTAAAACGGATAATTGGTGTACCGAAGGTTGTACTGGGCAGCGTACCGTTTAATGATGGGCGTGATGGCCGGATAGTACGTGTGCCCGATATTCGGGAAAAGGTGATGCGCCACGTGATGCGTGAATCCGCCATACAGGAAATTAGCCAGTGTGCTGTCGGCGCTAAAGTCTTTGGTGACCAGCATCTGATGTTCAGCCCAGGTGATGTCAAACTTGCCGTCCTCTGGTGCCGATGGGAACACCGCATCTTCATCCACATGCGTCGAAATCAGCGCAATCACGCCAATGACGCTGGCCGAAATATGCATAATGAACCATCCGCATACAATGATATACCAAGGCTGATCGAGCACCAGCATAGGAACGCCTATCAAATAAAAGAGATTAAAAATTTTGGCGGCAAAAAGCTTGAAATATTCCTTTTTAGGAATGGTGTACAAACGGCGTACGTAGTTGTCGGTCGTGCCAAAAAAGTCCTTGAAATCCCTGATGTAAAGCCAGTTCAGGCTGTAAAGCGGATAAATGCACCACATGTAAAGGTGCTGATACCGATGCACTTTGAGCCATTTGCTTTCCGGAAAAATCCTGACGATGTCGCTTTGTTTGATGTCGATGTCCCAGTCCTGAACGTTTGGGTACGGGTGGTGCAGGTGCATGTGACGCTTTTCCCAAAGCCACGGACTGCTCCCAAAAAGAGCGAGTACATTCATAAACATTCGGTTTTGCCAAGGCTTTATAAACAAAGCACTGTGAACCGAATCGTGAAAGGCATTGATAAACAATACCATCATGGCAAATCCTGTAAACATGTAGCCCAGAAACAGCATGGGCGTTGCGTTGCCCCAAATGAGGATTGAACAGTAAAAAAAGACGTACAACGCCAACAAAAACAAACTTTTAACAATGTTTTGGCGGCGGTATTTTGGATTGGCCAGAACGGTTTCTTCTACTTCGCGTCGCAACTTGGCGTAGAAATCATCGGGACCTGGTTTTTTAAACTGGGGGCGTTTCAAATCCATAGTATGAGTAAAATGTAAAGTTAGGATTCCTTTGGTAACTGGGCAAGCCGACGTGGTAAAAATATCGAGAAAACGCCAATACTTATAGTTAGTTTTCGGGTTTTCAACAGGTTGATTGCAAATGTTCCTGAATTCAAATAATTGTAGGTGGCGGTTGCAGTATGCGTATTTAGTGTTATTTTTGCGCAAAATTTATAAACCTAGGATGGTACGAGATTTATTCGAAAGAATACAGACCAATAAAGGCCCGCTGGGTAAGTGGGCGTCACAAGCCGAAGGCTATTACGTATTCCCAAAACTGGAAGGGGAACTAGGTCCGCGGATGAAATTTCACGGAAAAGAAATCCTTAACTGGAGCCTTAACGACTACCTCGGATTGGCCAACAATAAAGAGGTTCGCCGCGTTGATGCACAGGCTGCCGCCGATTATGGTGCCGCCTATCCAATGGGAGCGCGTATGATGTCGGGGCACACCCGTCTTCACGAACAACTTGAAAACGAACTGGCAGCTTTTGTTCAAAAAGAAGCTGCCTATCTTTTGAATTTTGGGTATCAGGGAATGGTGTCAACGATTGATGCGTTGGTAACCAAAAACGATATCATTGTTTACGACGTCGACTCGCATGCCTGTATCATTGACGGTGTCCGTTTGCACATGGGCAAGCGCTTTACCTACAAGCACAACGACATTGAAAGCATCGAGAAAAATCTGCAGCGCGCCACCAAAATGGCTCAGGAAACCGGAGGCGGAATCCTGCTGATTACCGAGGGCGTTTTTGGCATGCGCGGACAACAGGGAAAACTCAAGGAGATTGTTGCGCTCAAGGAAAAGTACAACTTTCGCCTGTTGGTCGACGACGCACACGGTTTTGGAACGTTGGGGAAAACCGGCGCCGGGGCAGGTGAGGAGCAGGGCGTTCAGGATGGCATCGACGTTTATTTTTCTACGTTTGCTAAATCTATGGCGGGCATCGGAGCCTTTATTGCCGCCGACAAAGACATCATCGATTATCTGAAATACAACCTTCGTTCACAGATGTTTGCCAAGGCGCTGCCGATGATTCTGGTAGTGGGAGCGCTCAAACGCCTAGACATGCTGCGCAGTATGCCTGAACTCAAGGCCAAGTTGTGGGAAAACGTCAATGCGCTACAAAATGGCCTCAAGGCGCGCGGTTTTAACATTGGCGATACCAACACCTGCGTAACGCCCGTTTACCTTAACGGAAGCATTCCGGAGGCCATGATGCTGGTAAACGATTTGCGTGAAAATTACAACATATTCCTGTCGATCGTGGTTTATCCGGTGATTCCAAAAGGCATTATTTTGCTGCGGATGATTCCTACCGCATCGCACACCATGAAGGATATT
Source organism: uncultured Flavobacterium sp. (assembly GCA_964537345.1). Taxonomy (GTDB): domain Bacteria; phylum Bacteroidota; class Bacteroidia; order Flavobacteriales; family Flavobacteriaceae; genus Flavobacterium. The sequence goes on from CAZIBV010000026.1 coordinate 2,774, forward strand.
GAAGAAACGCTTGATGCCTTTGAAGCTGTTCGCGAAAAACTCGTCAACGGAACTTATTTGCGGATAGCGTCTGAAAAAACAGTTGACGTTACCGAAAACTAAATACAACAGCCGTTTCAACTTGGAGCGGCTTTTTTATAAAATCATGAAAAAAATCGTCGCCATATCGGCACTTGCCATCGCCATCGGATGTAAAAAGAACGACGAAAAACTGGTGCTTCCGGCGGCTAAGCCTCAGGCTCCTTCGTCTGAATGTTTTATGTGGACTTCCGGAAAGGACACCATTCGCCTGAGTTATGTGCCGTCGCAACTAAACATCACGGGCAAACTGGCCTATCAGTTCTATGAAAAAGACCAGAGTTCAGGCACGATTTCCGGGACGTTTATTGGCGATACGCTTTTTGTTGACTACAAATTTAAAAGTGAGGGACTGTCGTCAGTTCGCGAAGCCGTTTTCCTGAAAAAAGGTGACAGCCTGATTCCGGGCACGGGCGCCGTCGCGTTTAAGGACAACCGCGAACAAATCGTCAATCCGCGCGCGCTGACCTTTGATCCAAAAGGTACGCTTTTAAAAACCAACTGTCCGGATTAAATTGGTTTGCTGAACGTCTTGCGGCGTTTGTGAATCACGGGCTGAAAATTCTTCCACATGTTTTGGATGGGCGCGTTTTCGTCCAGTTCGGGCGTGCGGATGCAAGTCTGGATGCCTTTCTTTTTAAACACCTCGTAATATTCGGACATAATCACCGCGGTAACCCCTTTATTTTGGTATTCGGGCGACACGCCGATGAGGTAAAACATTACTTCCTTACTGGTGCGTTTGGCTTTGAGCAGTTTCAGGAACCCAAACGGAAACAGTTTTCCGCCGGTTTGCTGCAGCGCCCGTGAAAGCGACGGCATCACAATGGCAAAGGCAATCATCTTTCCGTCTTTGTCATCGATGAATTTGATGTATTCCGGATTGATGAACCGGATGTATTTCTTTTTGTAGTACGCCTTGATCTTATCGGATACAGGGACAAATGACGACAGGTGCGCGTAACAGGTGTTGAACAGGTCAAACATCTCATCGGCGCGCTGCATCACCTGGGCGGTTGTCGTAAAATTGCGCGACTGCAGTCCGTAACGTCTTTTGATCAGGTCCTCGGCTTTTTTAAACGGCGTCGGGTCGACATTGGAAAAATTAAAAATACTTTCAATGAATTCCTTTTCAGGTTTCAGGCCAAGTTGCTCAAAATGCGTAATGTAATACGGGTGATTGTACCAGGAAATCATGGTTCCTACCTGGTCATATCCCATCGTCAGCGCGCCAACCTTGTCGAGGTTTGAAAACCCAATCGGGCCTTCCATTTCCTCCATGTTGTGCTCGCGGCCCAGTTCAATTACCTTGTCCAAAAGGGCACGCGTCACCTCGATGTCGTCGATCACGTCAAACCAGCCAAAGCGGACCTTGTTTTTTTTAAGTTGACGTACCTCGTCCCAGTTGATGATGGCAGCCGTGCGTCCGGCGGGTTTTCCGTCCTTGAAGGCCAGGTAAAATTTGGCTGTCGCCGATTCAAAAACAGGGTTGATTTTTGGGTCGAAACTGTCAATTTCATCCTGAATAAGCGGCGGAATCCAATACGGATTGTCCTTGTAAAGCAAAAACGGATACTTTACAAACTCGCGCATCTGCCGTTTTGAGGTAACTTCGACTATCGTAATCATCCTTCCGTAGTTTCTTCAATTTCAACCGCGTCCTTGCGCTTTTTCTTTTTCTTGTCTTTCTCCTTTTCCTTTTTGTCTTTTTCCTTGTCCTCGTCTGATTTTGGCGCGCGGATGATGACGTCCTCGTAATTGGAGTCAAATCGCCACGACATGCCTACGCCGCCGTAAATGATGTTGGGCGCATTGTCGACATTTTTCCCGATCGACACGTCAAACTGAATGTTTTCGCGATACAAATAGGCCGCTCCCGCACGTACGATGCCGTCGGTCCTAAAGTCGTCCTTGTAGAGTTGGCCTTCCAGAAACGCCGACCACTGCGGATTGAAGCCGCGCGTCACCGTTCCGATATAGCCAAGGTTTTCATATTTTGATCCCAAACGGTCCAGGATAAAGTTCATCACAACCACCCATTTGCCCAACTGGTTTTGGGTGATGGCCATAACTTTTGGATTCACTTTAGAATTATCGTCCGCCGCATAGAACGGACTGTCAAACAAATTGGTCGAAAGGCCTGCATAGACACCAACTGCCGGGATAAGTTCGCGCCATTTAAACGAGTGGTTTCTTTTCCAGCTCAGCAAATCAGGCTTGGCTACATAGTTTTTGTCGGGATCGTACACCAGGTATTTGGCGCCAAAAATCATCTGGCGGAAACCGCTGCGACGCTCGGTGTCAAAAGGCGTTTTAAAGTTGTCGCGCTGGTACTGCAAATCCAAATGAAACTCCAATTGCTCCAAAAATGCGCCGTATCGCAGGTTGAGGTCGAGCCCGAGCCCGGTCGCGTCGTAATCCAGCGTTTCATCTTTTTCATTGACCATAAACAGGCCGGTTTCAGCCTGAAAAACCGTTTTTCCAACGGAAAAGGCCGCCATCGACTCGCCGGGACGGTTAGAATTGATTACGTCGGTAAACTGGGCCTTTGCACAAAAAGGCATCAAAAATGTAAGGGCTAAAAGAGATCGCAACTGCGTCATACACCAGGATTGAAGTTGCCCAAAGGTAAGATTTATTATTTATTTATGACCTTCAAAGTGGGCGTATATCCCGTATTTACTACCTTTGGACAAATTTGTTTTTATGCATACCGCATCGCTTGTAGGCGTTTTAAAATTGCTGGCGTACATGCTGATCTTTTACTTTTTGTTTAAGATCGTCATGCGGCTTTTGCTCCCTATTCTCTTTAAAAAAGCGGTCGAAAAGGCCCAGGACAACCTCCGTCGCATGCAGGATTCGCAACAGTTTGGCGGCTATCAGCAACCTTATGACAATGCGAACCAGCCGAATACCCGTCCGCGATCTACCAAAAAGGTTGGCGAGTATATCGACTATGAAGAAATAGAATAGCCCATCCCGGCCCGTTGCGGTTAATTTGTTACTTTTACAACTTTGAACGCAGCGTTTTTTTATGGAAATACTTACAAAGTACAGGGCTCATTTTCTTGCCTTCGCCGGATTTATCGCAATCGCTTTACTGTATTTTTATCCGGTCCTTCAGGGAAAGGAACTCTACCAATCGGACATTGCGCAGTTTATCGGGATGGCCCGCGAGCAAAATGACTTTCGCGCCACCCAAAATGATGAGCCGTACTGGACCAACGCCGCGTTTGGCGGGATGCCCACCTATCAAATGGGCGCCAATTATCCGCACAATTATGTAAAAATGCTCGATTCGGCGTTGCGCTTTTTGCCGCGTCCGGCCGACTATCTCTTTTTGTACTTTGGATGTTTTTACGTGCTGATGCTCGTCTTGCGGACTGATCCGCTCAAGGCGTTTTTTGGCGCGCTCGCTTTTGGATTGTCCACCTACATGATCGTCATCATCGGCGTCGGACACAACGCAAAAGCTCATGCCATCGCCTATATGCCGCTCGTGATTGCGGGCGTTATCCTGGTTTTCCAAAGGCGATACCTTGTAGGCGCGATCCTGACAACCGTGGCGGCCGCGCTCGAAATTCAGGCCAACCACTTCCAGATGACGTATTATCTGTTGCTTTTGTTGTTGCCGATAGCCGCGTATTTCATAGCCAACCTAATCCGCGAAAAAGCCTGGGACGATCTTGGCAGGATCAGCTCAATCTTTTTGCTTTCGGGCGTTTTGGCCATTGGCGCCAATGCCACGAATCTTTTGGCTACCGCCGAATACGCTGACTTTTCCATCCGTGGCAAAAGCGAATTAACCTTTAATCCCGACGGCACCAAAAACCAGACAACCGCCTCGATGGATTACGATTACATCACCGAATACAGCTACGGAATCGCCGAGAGTTTCAACCTGATCGCGCCGCGTTTGTTTGGCGGATCCAACGCTGAAAAACTCAGTTCCGACAGTCAATCCTATCAGTTTGCATTGCAACAGGGCGCGTCGGAAGCTGAGGCCCGCGAGTTTGCATCGTCGCTGCCTACCTACTGGGGCGATCAACCCATTGTGGCCGCTCCCGCCTACATTGGGGCCGTGGTCTTTTTCCTGGCCATCCTGGCGCTGATGCTCGACAAGCGAAGGATCAAGTATGCGTTTTTGGCCGGGGCTATCCTTTCATTGCTTTTGTCATGGGGAAAAAACCTGGATCCACTCACGCGCTTTTTTGTTGATTTTGTTCCGCTTTACGACAAGTTCCGCGCGGTTTCGTCCATTCAGGTCATTCTCGAACTCTGCTTTCCGGTTTTGGCCATTATGGGATTGCAGTCGTATTTTAGCGAGGCTGATGAAAAACGCCGATTCACCAAATTGTGGCAGTCGGCAGCGGGTTGTCTTGGGTTGATTGTCGTATTGTTTGCTGCCAAGGGCGCCTTTAACTTTTCCGGACCGGTTGACAGCCAGATACCCGAGCAACTTTTGGGGCTTTTAAAGGAAGACCGCAAAACCATGTATTCGGCTGATTTGCTCCGCAGCGCCTTTTTGATCCTGCTCACTTCACTGGCCATGTGGTTGTATCACGCCAAAAAACTTTCGCATCTGACGGCCGTTATCGCCGTGGGCATCATCATGGTGGGCGATTTGTTTTTTATCGACAAGAATTACGTTGACGCCAGCGGATTTGTCAGCCGCCGTGAAGCCCGCGAACCGTTCCAGGCTTCTGAGGCCGATCAGGAAATCCTGCAGGACAACGGCGTTTACCGCGTTTATGAAATAACCGGCCGACTGCAGGCCCGCACTTCGTATTTCCACAAATCGGTGGGCGGATACAGCGCAGTCCGTCCGCGTCGAATGGATCAATTGTTCCTGTATCAGGTAGAACCAAAACTGGACAGCCTGACCAAGTACATCGATCCGCAAACCTTGACGCTGACCAAAAGCCTACCGGTGCTCAACATGCTTAACGTCAAATACCTGATCCTGGATTTGCAGGATGGCAACAAGGTTCCGCTGGAAAACGCCGCGGCTTTTGGACCGGCATGGTTTACCGACGACGTTAAATTCGTCAACTCGGCCGACGAAGAAATGAAGGCACTTGCCGATACCGATCTAAAAACCATGGCCATTGTCAACCGCAAGCAAACTGCACAGGGCTTCAAAGTCCGCAATGCTGTCGCGCTCGATCCAAACTCCGCCGTATCGGTTGAGGAACACAAGCCAAACTACATCAAGTACACCACAAGGAGCAAAACCGGAGGAACGGTAGTCTTTAGTGAAGTTTATTACCCAAACGGTTGGCAGGCTTATATCGATGGCAAACCGGCGCCGCATTTCAGGGCCAACTACACCCTGCGCGCCATGGACATTCCATCGGGAACGCATACGGTAGAATTCAGGTTTGAGCCACAAGTGGTAAAAGACGGCAGTGCGATAGCCGCCATATCGACCGGGATCATCCTGGTGCTGTCGGTTGCAGGATGGATTTACGCCCGACGCCGCCGGAAAGACGCATGAAAAAGGTACTCATCATAACCTATTACTGGCCGCCTGCGGGAGGGCCGGGCGTGCAAAGGTGGCTAAAGTTTGCCCACTACTTGCCTGAGAACGGTTTTGAGCCCATCATTTACACACCTTCCAATCCGCAGTATCCCATTGTCGATGAAGAGTTGGTGCAACAGGTTCCGCAGGGAATTTCCATTGTTCGACGCCCGATTTTTGAGCCTGGCGCCCTGACCGGGATTTTTAGCAAAAAACAACTGGGTCGCATCAGTTCAGGGATTATTCCGCCGGCTAAAAAGCAAACGCAGCTGCAAAAATTGGCGCTTTGGGTACGCGGCAACCTTTTTATCCCCGACGCGCGAAAATTCTGGGCAAGTCCTTCGGTAAAGTTTTTAGCCAAATACTTGCGCGAACACAAAATTGACACCGTTATCACGACCGGGCCGCCACACAGCCTGCATCTCATCGGGCTTGAATTAAAGCGCCAAAATGCAAGTCTTCACTGGGTGGCTGATTTTCGCGATCCGTGGACAACCATTGGCTATCAGTCGCAGCTTAAACTTACCAAGCGGTCGGCTGCGCGGCATGCTTTTCTTGAAAAAAGCGTTTTGGCTGCCGCCGATAACATTGTCGTTACGAGCCCGTCCACCGCTGCCGAATTCAAGTCCAAGACGGCGCGGCCGGTTCACGTGATTACCAACGGTTTTGATGTAACGCCGGTGACTGATGCTACGCCCGCCACCCGATTTACGGTGTCGCATATCGGATCGTTGCTTTCACAGCGCAATCCGAAGGCGCTTTGGGATGCTTTGGCGCAACTCACCCGCGAACTGGACGGTTTTGCAGATGACTTTACTTTGCAACTTGTGGGCGCGGTAAGCCCGGAGGTGACGCAATCCATTACCAATGCAGGACTGGCTGAATTTTTAGTCGTTCCTGGCTATGTTTCGCATCAGGAGGCGGTAAACTATCAGCGGAAATCGGCGGTATTGCTGTTAATTGAGATTGATTCGCCCGAAACCAAAAGTATCATTCCCGGTAAGTTGTTTGAATACATGGCTTCCGGCCGTCCTATTTTGGCGCTGGGTCCTGACGATGCTGATTTTTCACATATTATTCGCGATACGCAAACCGGAATTTTTGCCCGCTACGGCGAAACCGACAAAATAAAGAACTATCTTGAACAGTGTTACCTGCGGTGGAAGCAGGGGCAACTCAAGGTGTCAGCCGAGGAAATCCAGCAGTATTCCCGACAAAACCTGACGCGTCAACTTGCACAAATCCTCAGCCATGGGAATCGTCGCTAACCAATCGATACGCAACACCATTTTTACCTATGTGGGTTTTGCCATCGGGGCGGCCAATGCGCTGTTTATGTACACCCATTTTCTGGGCAAGACGTATTACGGCGTTACCGCTTTTTTGCTGTCGGCGGCCAACATCATGATGCCGCTCATGGCCTTTGGTGCGCACAACACCCTGGTGCGTTTTTACACCGGCTACAAGGATTCGCGGCAACAGGCCGAGTTTCTCACTTTTATGTTGATGATTCCCCTGGTGCTTTGCATTCCGGTAGCGGCGACTGGCTTTTTGTTTTATCACGAGATTGCCGGAGCATTGTCGCACCGCAACCCGATTTTGTACGATTATATCTGGCTGATTCCGATTGTGGGATTGTGCATGGGTTATTTCGAGATTTTTTATGCCTGGGTCAAGGTTCACATGCAATCGGTTTACGGGAATTTTGTCAAGGAAGTTTTGCTGCGGATTTTAATTTCGGCCTTTTTGTTTGCCGTTTACCTAAACTGGATTACGGCCGAGCAATTTGTGTTTTGGCTTGTGGGGATTTACCTTGCGGCGACGCTGGCGATGGTGGTGTTTGCCTTTAAGGTAAGGCGACCGGTGTGGAAGTTTACCATTCCAACCGATGCGCGGCCCGTTTTGGTCTATTCGCTTTTTGTGATTCTGGCCGGAAGCGTGGCCAACCTGCTTTTGGACCTCGACAAAACTATGCTGGGCGCCATGATGGATATTGAAAACGTGGCGTATTATTCCGTAGCGATTTTCATTGCCACGGTGATTGCCGTTCCCAGTCGTGCCATGCACCAAATTGCTTATCCCGTTACCGCCAAGTTCATGAGTGACGGCAAGCACGACGACCTTAACGATTTTTACAAAAAGACATCGATTACGTTGCAAGTTGCGGGCGGATATGTGCTTTTGGGGATTCTGGTCAACATCAAGTCCGTCTATGAATTGTTGCCGGTTGAATATTCGGCGGGAATCTCGGTTGTTTTTGTGATCGGGATTTCAAAGTTTCTGGATTTGCTTTTGGGAAACAACAACGCCATATTGTTCAACTCCAAATATTACCGCGCGGTTTTGTTTTTGGGGTTGATGCTGGCCGCACTGGCCGTGGCGCTCAACCTGATCATGATTCCGCTTTACGGGATTGAGGGATCGGCGGTGGCAACCCTGGTGGCGATAACTTGCTACAGCGCCGCCAAACTTTTGTTTGTGGTGAAAAAGATGAAACTCTATCCGTTTACCCGGGCAACGGTTCGCGGACTTGTTTTGCAGGTGTTGATTTTTGCTGCTTTTTACTTCTGGGAGTTTCCTTTTGGGCCGCTGGCCAACATCATCCTGAAATCGATGCTACTCACTGCGGTTTATGCCGTGGCAGTTTATCAGTTGAAACTCTCGCCCGACGTCAACCGTGTCCTGGATGCTTTTTTGGAAACCGCGCGGCTTAAACGTTAGGCCGCATAAGGGATTGCGGCATTGTTGGAGCTCTTTTAAACCCGGCTTTTTTGCGGGTTTAAAAAGCGACTGCCAAAAGCCCGTGGGCGCGCAGGGGAGTGGCTGGGGGAGCCCTATGCCCAAATAAAAAAGCCCGCCATTGAGACGAGCTTTTTGAACTTAACTAAACCAAACTAACTATTTTTTTTCTTCGTTGCGGTAGTAATAATCGCCGCTCCAACCGTTTGCAGGCCCGTAATACGGAGCATAGGCAACCGCGGTGTTTTTAACGCGCCCGATCATATCGATAAGGCGGCCGCGGCGGTCATACACCAGTTGGAGTCCGCCAATTTGGGTGAGCACGCGTCGGTGATAGGTCATGTAGACGGTTCCGATTCGCTTAACCCGGTTAAAGGCGTCGTAGTTGATGTAGACGTTGCCCACGCGGCGGACGCGACCCTGGGCGTCGTGCTCTACACGGGTACCGCCAAAATGGGCAGTTGCGCCGTGGGCGTTTCCGCGATTTCCGCGGTAGTAGTCGCCACCGGTTGAAGGCTGGGTGCTGAAATCAAATTCGCCGTTGGGAAACACCATAAAGTGCATGCCGCGCTCGGTGAATTCAATTGGGTGATCATTACTGAAAAGAACGTGGCCCCTTGGAGCTGTAAACGCAACATCGATGTTGGCGGTGGCAGTGCCGGTGACCATTAAAATGGCTGCTAAAAGAGTAGTTGTTTTCATGACTTAAAAATTTTATGATCTGCCTTTTGTCCGCTTTGGGCTTTGCGACAAACCAACCGAGGTTTGTAATTGGCGGGTTTCCAAGATGCATGCCAAAAAAAATAATGCGCCGTGACAATTTTTAAAAATCTTGTGGCTATTGGATTTAACGTTTTGATTTTGACTATATTCGCTGCACAAACCAACGTTATGAATTCCCGGATCTTTTGGGTTGCCGCCCTGTTTTTGACCCTTTCGGCAACTTCACAAACCTATCAGCCAGCCTACGGATCGATCGTGGCGCAGGCCTCTCAGCAAAATATTACCAACCTTGTCACCACTTTTGCCAACTTTGGCATCAAATACCGCAACACCGCGGCTCAGGCCAATACATTGGAATGGCTCAAGGACCAATATGAATCCTACGGTTATCAGGCTTCGCAGATTGAGGAGTTTCCGTTTACTTATTCAGGAGCTACTTGTAAAAACCTGGTGGTGACCAAGACTGGAACGGTTTATCCCGATACCTATGTCATTATTTGCGGTCACTACGACACCGTAAACGGACCCGGCGCCAACGACAATGGAAGCGGGGTTTCGGTAATACTGGAAACGGCGCGTCTGTTGCAAAACGTCCCTACTGAATACTCGATTAAATTTGTGCATTTTGCGGGCGAAGAAGACGGACTTATAGGAAGCCAGCACTACGTCAACACTGTGGTGAACGGCACGACGCCAAAAATGGACATCCGCCTGGTGTTCAACATTGACCAGGTGGGCGGTGTGGCCGGAGAGGTCAACAATACCATTACCTGCGAACGCGATTTGTCGAACCCAACTTCAAACAACGGCGCCTCAAACCTGCGCACCATCGAACTGAGAAATTGTGTTGAGCTTTATTCTGATCTGAATACCGTGGTGTCAAATGCTTACGGATCAGATTATGTCCCGTTTGAAAACAACGGCGAAATCATCACCGGATTCTACGAAACCAATGAGTCGCCTTATCCGCATTCGGCCAACGACGTCGTAGCCAATATGGATCCAACCTTTGTGTATCAGGTAGCCAAGGCGGCAACCGGAGCGCTTTTGCATTTTGCGGTGGCTTGTACCAATTGTAATCTGGAAACGACGTCAGAGCAGATGCCGCAACTGGTGGCCTGGCCCATTCCGGCAACGTTTGAACTCAACATCAACCTGGGTGAATTTGCCTCGGGCGAAGTGTTGATCCGCGTGATGGATGTAAACGGCAAGCAATTGATCGAACAGCGTGCGTCGGCCATGGAAGTTCATAAACTTGACGTGTCGCGTCTTTCGACAGGCGTTTACGTGCTTACAGCCGAGGGCGATGGCAAGGTGCTCCGCCGCAGGTTTTCCGTTAAATAGCCAGTTTTCCCTTCAGGTATTTTCCCGTAACCGATTCTTTGTTTTTCGCGATTTCCTCGGGAGTGCCCGCGGCCAAGAATCGTCCGCCGTTTTCGCCGCCTTCCGGACCCAGGTCGATTACCCAATCGGCGCATTTGATCAGGTCGAGGTTGTGCTCGATGACCAAAAGCGAATGGCCTTTTTCGATGAGCGCTTCAAAGGATTTGAGCAGCTTTTGGATGTCGTGAAAATGCAGGCCGGTGGTGGGTTCGTCAAATACAAAAAGTGCCTTGTCCTTGATCGTGCCTTTTACCAGGAATGACGCCAGCTTGATGCGCTGCGCCTCGCCGCCCGAAAGGGTAGAGGACGACTGCCCCAACTGGACGTAACCCAGCCCGACGTCGGCCAGCGGCTGTAGTTTTTGGGTGATTTTGGTTTGTCCGGTTTGGGCAAAAAACGCCACGGCATCGTCGATGGTCATGGTGAGGATGTCGTCGATATTTCTACCTTCAAACACAACTTCCAGAATTTCCTTCTTAAAGCGCTTTCCGTGACAGGTGTCGCAAGGCAGTTGGACATCGGCCATAAAAACCATTTCGACGTTAATGGTTCCTTCGCCCTTGCAGGTTTCGCAGCGTCCGCCGTCGACGTTGAATGAAAAGTGTTTGGACTGATAGCCGCGCAGTTTGGACAGTTTGGTCTTGGCAAAAAGGTCGCGGATGTCGTCATACGCCTTGATATACGTCACCGGATTGGAACGCGAACTGCGCCCGATTGGATTTTGGTCGACGTATTCGATATGTCGGATCTTGTGGTAATGTCCGCGAAGTTCGCTGTATTGTCCGGCTTTTTCGCCCACGCCTTCAATTTGTTTTTGGAGCACCGGAAACAGGATTTTCTTGACGAGCGTGCTCTTTCCGCTTCCCGATACGCCCGTAATCACGGTCAGGGTTTCGAGCGGAAATTTCACATCAATGTTTTTCAGGTTGTTTTCACGCGCGCCCAGAATTTCAATCCAGGCTGCCGGTTTGCGGCGCACTTTGGGCGTTTTGATTTCCATTTTGCCGCTCAGGTACTGTCCGGTGAGCGAATTCGATTTCAGGATTTCGTCAAAGGTTCCCTGAGCCACCAGCTGACCACCATAGGTTCCGGCTTCCGGCCCGATGTCGATAATCATCTGTGCGGCCTTCATAATGTCCTCATCGTGTTCGACCACAATCACGGTATTGCCCAGATCGCGCAGGGATTTAAGTACTTCGATGAGCCTTTCAGTGTCTTTTGGATGCAGGCCGATGCTGGGTTCGTCCAGGATGTACATCGACCCGACCAGACTGCTTCCCAATGACGTAGCCAGGTTGATCCGCTGCGATTCACCGCCGGAAAGCGATGCGGAGTTTCGGTTAAGCGTCAGGTAATCCAGGCCTACGTTTGACAGGAACGTCAGCCGGTTGCGGATTTCAATCATCAGGCGTTTGGCTACCTGCGCATCGTATTCCGGCAGGCTGAGCTCATCAAAAAACACTTTCAGATTCTTGATTGGCAAATCGACCAGGTCGCTGATGGTTTTGCCACCCACGCGAACGTAGTTGGCCTCCGGACGCAATCGCTTGCCCTTGCAGGCGTGACATTTGGTTTTTCCGCGGTAGCGCGAGAGCATCACCCGGTTTTGAATTTTGTAATTCTTGGCTTCGAGTTCGGCAAAAAAATCGTCCAGTCCGGTAAAATAGCGGTTGCCTTTCCAGAGCAAATCTTTGTGCTCGTCCGACAGTTCAAAATATGGTTTGTGGATGGGAAAGTCAAATTTGTAGGCATTTTTGACCAGCTGATCGCGATACCATCCCATGCTTTCGCCCCGCCAAGGATAGATGGCATTGTCGTAAACCGAGAGCGACGTGTTGGGTATCACCAGATCCTGATCGATGCCAATCACATTGCCGTAGCCTTCGCACACCGGACATGCACCGTATGGGTTGTTAAAGCTGAAAAGGTGGACGTTGGGCTCCAGAAACGACATCCCATCGAGTTCAAATGAGTTGCTGAACTCGTATTGCGCGTCGGTTTCATAATGCTTTAAAAAGCACGTTCCCTGGCCTTCGTAAAATGCGGTCTGCACGGCGTCGGCCAAACGGTTAAAGAAACTTTCGTCATCCTGGACCACAATCCTGTCGAGAACCAAATAAACATCACTGGCTTTTAGTCCTTCGCCGTCGGTTTCGTCAAGGCGCAGGGTTTGATTGCCCGCCAGGATTCGCGAATAGCCCTGCTGGAGCAACACTTTTAGTTTTTCCTGCAGGGTGCGGCCTTTTTCAAGGTTGATGGGCGCGAGCAACAGCCAACGGCTTCCCGGCTCCAGATTTTTTACGGTGTTGATGACATCGGTTACGGTATCTTTTTTGACCTCGCCACCCGACACAGGCGAAAACGTCCGTCCGATGCGGGCAAACAACAGTTTCAGGTAGTCGTATATTTCAGTCGAGGTGCCTACCGTCGATCGCGCGTTGGTAGTATTCACCTTTTGCTCGATGGCGATGGCCGGGGCAATCCCTTTGATGTATTCCACTTTTGGTTTGTCGAGCCTGCCCAAAAACTGACGGGCGTACGATGAAAGGCTTTCGACGTATCGGCGCTGGCCCTCGGCATAAAGCGTATCAAAGGCAAGGCTTGACTTTCCCGAACCTGAGAGTCCGGTTATAACGACAAGCTGATTTCGGGGAATGGCAACATCCAGGTTTTTCAGATTGTGAATTTGCGCGCCTTTGATGATGATGTTCTCCTTAGGGTTTAGCTTGGAAATATCTGCAGACATGTAAAATTGTGGATTTGCACAAAGATAGACAATCAACCTGTGAAAATGCGTTAACGATTGTTTGCAACTCCGGGCCGGCGGGTTTAATAAAGTGCAGTATTTGCTCGCATATTGTCTTAAAACTGTTAATTTTAGCCGCAGTGTTTGGAACATTCAAAAATTATATGTTAAATTTGGCTCATTAACACCTAAACGCATTTGCCTATATACAGTTTTACTTTTTAGACGCACATAACGCAACCCAAAACTAAAAGGTATAACTATGGCTAATGTCAACCTTCCGGATGCAATCCTGGTAAAGCAATATGTCGCAGGCGACGAAAGCGCCCTGCCGATTCTTATCAACAGGTATCAAAGCAAAATCTACGGTTTTATTTACTCAAAGATCGCCGACAGGGATGTGTCGGATGATATCTTTCAAGACACTTTTATCAAGGTAATCAAGACCCTGAAATCAAATTCCTATAATGAGGAAGGCAAGTTTCTGCCATGGGTGATGCGAATCGCGCACAACCTTATAGTCGACCACTTCAGGAAAAACAAAAAGATGCCGATGTTCCGCGAGACTGAGGAGTTTTCGATTTTTTCGGTCATGTCGGACAATTCCCCCAATGTCGAGTCGCAAATCATAACATCTCAGGTCGAATCAGACTTGCAGAAACTCATCGATGAGCTTCCGGCCGACCAGCGGGAAGTGTTGGTGATGCGGATGTATCAGGATTTGAGTTTCAAGGAAATTTCCGATCTCACCGGCGTGTCCATCAACACGGCGCTGGGACGTATGCGCTACGCCTTGATGAACCTGCGAAAAATCATCGACAAGAATAAAATTATTTTGACCAATTGACAATAAACCGCCGGCGCCATCGTTGTAAATGAAATCCATTTAAGCAACATATGGCAAAACTCTACTCTAAGAAAAAAGTCGGCGCGGTCATGGCACCAAAAAAAGAAACCATTCGATTTTTGCTGGATTATTCCAAAGCATTCCGACTGGTAAAAGCCGGAAAGATGCAATTTGAGTGCATCGCCAACTAATCAAGTCCCGGAAGTTCCGGGATTTTTTTTGGCCCATTCCTTCAGCAGGCTTTTCCTACCAATGGCGCTGGTAATCACGTCGGTTTGCAAATTCCAACCACGCGCCGGCGAGTATTCCCGTCCGTACCAGATGATTTGCAAGTGAAGTTTGTTCCACGATTCGCGCGGAAAAATCCGTTTGGCGTCGCGCTCGGTCTGTTCGACGCTTTTTCCGTTTGAAAAATTCCAGCGGTACATCAGCCTGTGGATGTGCGTGTCTACCGGAAAGGCCGGGACGCCAAATGCCTGGGCCATCACCACCGACGCAGTTTTGTGTCCTACCGCCGGCAAGGCTTCGAGCGCCTCAAAACTGGCGGGTACCTGGCCGTCGTGTTGCTCAAGCAGGATTTGTGACAATCCGTAAATTCCCTTCGACTTCATGGGCGACAGTCCGCACGGTCGGATAATGTCCTGAATTTCCTCGACCGAAAGTTTGACCATATCGGCCGGATTGTCGGCGCGGGCAAACAACAAGGGCGTAATCTGGTTGACGCGGACATCGGTGCATTGGGCCGATAGGAGCACAGCAATCAGCAGCGTGTACGGGTCTTTGTGATCAAGCGGAATCGGCACCTCGGGATAGAGCTCGTCCAGGGTCCGCATGGTAAATTCAACGCGTTGCGAAAGGGTCATTTTTGTAACTTTGATGCAAATATACGCTATGACTCAGTTAAAACCGGGCGACAAAGCCCCCGCATTCAAAGGCATCGACCAATCAGGAAAAACTCACAGCCTGACCGACTACAAAGGCAAAAAAGTCATTTTGTTCTTTTATCCAAAAGCCAGTACGCCAACCTGTACCGTCGAGGCCTGCAACCTCCGCGACAACTTTGAACAGTTACAGGACAAGGGTTACGTTTTGCTTGGCGTCAGTGCCGATACCGCCGGTGCGCAAGAGAAATTTGCCACCAAACATTCGTTGCCGTTTCCTTTATTGGCCGACGTCGACAAAACCATCATCCAGGCCTACCAGGTTTGGGGACCAAAGAAATTCATGGGTAAGGAGTTTGACGGGATTCACCGCACCACCTTTGTCATTGATGAAAAGGGTTTCATCAGCCAGGTTATCGCCAAGGTGAACAGCAAAGATCACGCGGCACAAATCCTGCAAGGTTAAGCGTTGGCTTCTTCTTCAATCACTTTTTTTGGGTCATACCCAAACAGGTGATGCTTTTTGATCAGCGTGGCGATGCCTTCCGGAAGCATGTCTTCCCATCCGGGCTGACCCTTGCTGATCATTTTGAGCACCTCGCGTGAGAAGATCTTGAGCGTGTCGCGATCAAAGTCATCAATATCGATCACCTTGCCGTTGAATTTAAAGAACTTGTAAAGCTCTTTCATCCGCGGGTGAACCTTGAGATTTTCAGAATTGATAACTGTTCCGTCGTCGTCTAGCATCGGGTAGAGGAATACTTTGAGGTCGCGGTAGAACAGTTTTCCAAACGCTTCAAGAATTCCTCCGCTCAGGTGACGGTAGTATTTTTCGTCAAAGATGTCCACCAGGTTGTTGACACCCATCGCCAATCCCATGCGGGCCTTGGTATAATTAGAGAAGTATTCGACTACTTTGTAGTACTCCTGGAAGTTAGAAATCATTACCGTCTGTCCCAAAGAACAAAGCAGCTCGGCGCGATCCATAAAGTCGCGTTCGTCAATCTCGCCGTCGGAGCGCAGGTTGGAAAGCGTAATTTCAAAAACTACCAGGGTGTTGTCTTTGTCAACCTTGTTTTCATCCAGGAACATGGCCAGAGATTTTTTGTACATGTCCATGTTAACCTTGGTTACCGGGCGGAAACTTCCACGCAGCGCCAAGATGTTCTTTTTGTAAAGCACGGCTGCAGGCAGGATGTTATGGCCTTCCGGGTTAAACATCACCGCGTCGGTCATGCCATTTTTAACCAATTGCAAAGACATTAAACGGTTGTCGACATCGGCAAAACGCGGTCCGGAAAAGTTAATCGTATCAATTTCCAACTGGTCCTTGTCGAGGTGGTCGTACAGGTAACGCAGCAGTTTTTTGGGATCGTTGTATTTGTAGAATGCGCCGTAAATCAGGTTGACGCCCAGAATTCCAAGGGTCTCCTGTTGCAAACGCGCATCGGTTTCCTTAAATCGGATGTGGATGATAATCTCGTTGTAGTCTTCATCAGGCTCCAGCTGATACTTGATACCTACCCAGCCGTGACCTTTGAATTGCTTGGCAAAATCGATGGTTGCAACCGTGTTGGCATAACTAAAAAACAGCTTTCCGGGATGTTTGTCGCGATTGAGTCGCTTTTCAATCAGTTCAACCTCGTGCGCCAGCATTTTCTTGAGACGGCTTTCAGTGACGTAACGTCCGTCAGCTTCGGCACCGTAAATGGCGTCGCTAAAATCCTTGTCATAGGCCGACATGGCTTTGGCAATGGTTCCCGATGAGCCTCCCGAGCGGAAAAAGTGGCGAACGGTTTCCTGTCCGGCACCTATCTCGGCAAAAGTTCCGTAAATGTTCTCGTTTAAGTTGATGCGAAGCGCCTTGTCTTTGATTGATGGAATCTGCTCAATGACTTTGTCGCCCTTCAGTTTAATTTCCTTGTCCATTTCCGGTTGCATGTTCTAGTTACGCAAAGTTAAAAAATTAGGCTGGGCACAAGGCGCAAATGCCCTATTTTTGTAAAAAAAATAACATTGAAAGTTTATTTTCTGGGCACGGGCACATCGCAGGGCATTCCGGTAATCGGGAGTGACCATCCGGTTTGCCTGAGCAGCGATCCCAGAGACAAACGACTGCGGGTTTCTGTCTGGATTCACTGGGATGAAGCGTCGGTGATTGTTGACTGCGGGCCGGACTTTCGTCAGCAGATGCTCGTCAGCAAATGCCCAAGGGTCGACGCGATTTTTTTTACCCACGAACACGCCGACCACACTGCCGGAATCGACGACATCCGACCTTTCAATTTTCGTCAGGGATCAATTCCCGTATATGGACATCGGCGGGTGCTGGACGATTTAAAACGCCGTTTTGGCTATGTCTTTGAAACCGTCAACCGCTATCCGGGAGCTCCGTCGGTTGATACCATCGAAGTTGAAAATAACAAGCCTTTTGTCATCGGCAACAAAGCCATCGTGCCGGTAAACGTCTGGCATGGCAACCTCCAGGTTTTTGGATTCAGGATTGATGATTTTGCCTATCTGACTGACGTGAAGACCATCGAAAAGGAAGAAATCGCCAAACTAAAGAATCTTAAAGTTTTGGTAGTCAACGCCCTCCGCGAAGAACCGCACGATACGCACTTTAACTTGGATGAAGCGCTTGATTTTATAAATTTGGTTCGCCCGGAAAAGGCCTATCTGACGCACATCAGCCATCACATGGGCTTTCACGAGCAGGCGCAAAAAAAACTGCCGCCCAACGTCTTTTTAGCTTACGACAACCTTGAAATAGAACTACCATGAGAAGATCCCTGTTGCTGTACCTTTTGATTATTTCAGTTCTGGTCAACCTTTTTACCTACGCTTACCTGAGCAAAACGGTTGATTTTGAACGCAACCGCTACGACAAGCGCACCAAGTCATTAAAGGACAGTTTGGATACTGCTGTTCAGGCTGGTGCCGATGCGGCCTATTTTACACTGGACAACAACCAAAACGCGCAGGAATACTTTGAGCGGGGTAAAACTCCGATGGCGTATGAAAAACTGATCCCGATTGTGCGCGAAAAACTGCTGGATTACAACAACAATCCAAAGGGAAATCCGTACACCGGGCAGGACATGATTACCGGAAAGCCATTTGTCATCAACAAGGTGCAGATTGTCAACCACCGCTGGATCATTGCCGATTTCTCGGACAGCGAATACTGGGGTGAGGTTTTCCTAAAATATTTTGTCAACGATGACGAAACGGTTTCGTTTGAAGTGGTTGAGAGCCTGATTCACGTCAAATGAAAAAGTTCTGGCTGATAGGATTTTTGCTGGCGATGGCTTGTCAGCAAAAGGACACCCCAACCGGTGAAGTAAAGCCTAAATCAGTTCCGGATACGGTCAAAGTTGGCGATACTACGCAAATTGGCGGTGCGCGCGATACATACGGATGCCTGACTAGTGCCGGCTATACCTTTTCGGCCCTGAAAAATGATTGTATACGCGTCTTTGAAGTAGCCACCCGTTTTGATCCTATCCAAACCGATCAATCGGCGGTCATGTCGGCCTTTGTTATCTTTGACGAACCGTCCAACCGCGCCGAACTTTTTGTGGTCGATGAAAAAAAGCCGGTAATGCTTGTCCGTAAAGCCGAGGGCGAACCCTATGTGTCGGGCAACTGGGAACTCATCGCCTGGAAAGGGTACGTGATCCGCTACAAAGGCGAGCCGCGGTATTCGGCTAAGTAGATTTTAGCCAGTTAAGCAAATCCCAGAAATTTTGAGGGGCAACGCCGTGTCCCACCGGATATTCCTTGTAAACATTGTCTATTCCCAACCCGTCCAGAATGGGTTTGGCCTTTCGGGCCCATTCTACAGGAACAACCTGGTCGGACGAACCGTGCGAGGCAAAAATCTTGAGGTGCGAAAAATCATTCCCGGTATAATCAGGCGTCAGAATATCCATGTTGAGATAGCCGCTCATGGCCACCACGCGCCGCACTTTTGACGGATACGACAATGCTATCGCATAACTCAAAATACTGCCCTGACTAAAGCCGATCAAGGTGATGTCGGACGCGTCGATAGGGTAGGAAGCCACGAGTTCCTCCAGATGTCGAGTAACTTTGTCGCGCGACGAAATGGCTTGGTCGTCATCAGAGAATTTGTTCATATCGGCGTCAAAATGCAACGCATACCAGGCATAACCGTAACCGCCCAACGCGTACGGCGCCCTGACTGAAATCACATAGTATTCCTCCGGAAGTTCGCCGGCAAAGGAAAACAGGTCTTCTTCATTGCTTCCGTAACCGTGAAGCAAAACAAGCGCGGGGTTGAGCTCTTTTTTAATGCGGGGCTCACGCACGAGGTGGAATAAGGGTGCACTCATTACGGGATACTTTTAAAAAGTTTTTGGTACAAATCGCCCAGCAGAGGCATTTTGCGCTCCACACCCTGAACCGCTCCGCTGAACCCGATGAGCCAAAGGATAAACAAAATGGCATAAAAAGTTTTGGTGGCCGTCCAGCTGTCCAGGCTACTTACCAGAAAGCCAAATGCAAACTGGGTCAAAAAAAGGCCCAGCGCCTGCCTGACGTGAAAGGCTGCAAACGGATTCTTTTTTTCATTGTTCATAATCAGGGCGGCAACGGTGCCGATTGGCGTCAGATAACTGATGATGGCGGCGGTTTTTCCTTGGGCTACAGCACTCATGAGTTTATGATTAACTGGTTATTATTGACGATTCCATATACAGTGCCCTTCATTTTCCGGCCGATAAAAGCCGAATTTTTTGACGCCGACTGGATGGCATCTTCCGTAAAGGTCCAATCTGAGTCAGGATCAAAAAGCGTCAGGCAAGCGGGTTCACCTTCGGCAACTGAAACCGTCCGAAGCTTAAATATTTTTCGGGCCGCCGTAAGCCGCGCGATGATCACATCGGTAGGAAGCAAAGTTCCCAAGGCACCAAAAGCACTTTCAAGCCCGATGGTTCCGGTTGCGGCCAGGTCAAACTCCATCTTTTTGTGTTCTATATCCATAGGGAAATGGTCAGATGTGATGCAGTCGACAATGCCGTCCTTTACGCCTTTTACCAGCGCTTTTCGGGTGGCTTCATCGCGCAACGGAGGCATTACTTTGTACCGTGTGTCAAAACCTTCGAGCGATTCGTCGGTAAGCAAAAGATGATGGACCGATACGCTGCAAGTGACGTTCAAACCTTTGTTTTTCGCCTCTCGGATCAGTTGGAGGGATTTGGCTGTTGACACCGTCGGGATATGAAGGCGACCGCCAGTGTATTCCAAAAGGAATAGGTTTCGCGCCACGGCAAGTTCTTCGGCCAGCGCGGGAATCCCCTTTAAACCAAGGCGGATGGCTGCGGCGCCTTCGTGAGCCATGCCGTTTGCCGCCAGCGTTTGGTCCATGCTGTAGCCAATCACCAGTCCGTCAAAATCCTGAACGTACTGCAAGGCAATTTTCATCAGGTTGGCGTTGCCGATGTATTGGTTGTAATCGCCAAAGGCCACCGCACCCGACTGGTGCATGTCATACAATTCGGCCATGTCCTTGCCGGCGCTGCCACGGGTAAGTGCACCTATTGGATGCAGCGAGGTGGCGCCCGTCGCCTTGGATTTCACAAACCTTATCTGCGCCTGATTGTCGGCCACCGGATTCGTAGCGGGTTGCAGGGCGATATCGGTAAAACCCGAAGCTGCCGCTACCTTTAGGCCATTTTTTAGTGTTTCGCGCTCTTCATAACCGGGCTCGCCAAAAGCCACCGACGAATCAAACCAACCCGGTGAAACATGCAGGTTTTTGAGTTTGATTTCCTGATAATCTCCGGTATTCCTGAGTTTGGAGCCTATTTTTTGGATGGTTCCATCGGCAATGACCAGGTCGACGGTTTTCAGGTGATGCGGCCCGCCTGGATCGACAATCCGGGCTTGTTTGATAAGCAGGTTCATTTGACAAATTTTTGGATCAAAACTTCAGCAACAAGCGCGATGAGGGCAAGGATGACAAACCAACGCCAGATTCCCGTGTCGGTGCGCGAACTGTGCCAGTCGTTAAAAAGCTGGCTCACGCTGCCCACCGATTCAAAATCAGCGTAAGCTGCGGCGTTCACATCGGCATTACTTTCACTGCGCGAATAATTGAAACTGATATTTTTGACGGGTTGTGTTTTGTTTAATAGCTGATAGTTTCCGGCCTTGGCTGGCAAATCGCCAAACGAAAGTTGGACACGGCTCCCCATCTGGCGCTGTTCGGGAATAAAGCTGATGTCATTTCCTGCGACCGATACCACCTGGTCGCCCTGTAATTGTGCGTCAACCATAACGGGAAGTCCTTGCCCAATGGTGTAAGCCGTTACTCCGCTCGTGGCATTTTGCGACATGTTGTAGAATGTCGGGACGATTAGCGGAGAATTCTGGAAATTCCCATCGTTTTTGTTGAGTGGCGCCGCAAACAAATACACCGTACCACCTTGGTTTTGTACCGATGCGAGAAACGGCGATCCGTCGTCAAAAGCCAGCGCGGCAGGCGAGGAGGTATTCAGTTTGAATGACCGTTTGATTTCAGGATATTGAAAATTCTCGACCGATTTTTCAAAAACGTTCCAGTACAGCGGGTGATTGAAGGCGATGCGGGTCACCTGACGCGTTCCGGTAGCGGGTTCAAATTGGGCGCGGAAAATTCCGGAGAGTCCGTTGAGCTGCGCTACATTGCCTTCAACTGACGGAATGATGGCAAGGTTGCCGCCTTTTTCTACAAATGCCTTGAGCGTGGTTTGCAACGCCTGCGGAATTTCGGTCGGTTCGTTAAGGATGACAAGATCGCGCTTTTCGATGGAATTGTAATCCAATCCGCGCAACGGAACCGCCTCGAATTCAAACTCTGGAGCGGTGTAAATCCTACCCAGGAACTGCGAAGCAGCCGGATCGCCAATGATCAGGACTGACGTTGTTTTAGGTTGCGCGATGTTAAAATAGTACGTATTGTCAAACTGCAGTCCGTTGTCGGATACTGAGAGCCATCCATCAAAATCCTGTTTGGGAATCGTAAATTTAACCTCGTTGGATTTGGCCGGATCTGCTTGGGTTTTGGCGATGAGTTTTCCCTTGTCATAAAGCGAAACCGATAATTCGCCAACATTCCCACGGGCCGAAACCCTGGCACCGATTTCATAAAAATTGTCCAGCGTCTGCTTGAGATATACGCTGTCGACCGATGCATTGGCTTTGGTTTCAGCCTTGGCCAGATAGACAAAGGCGTTGAGGTCATCGTTGCTTACCGTTTTTTGAATTCCGGCGGCATCGGTAATCAGCAAAACATCTTTGCCCGTTCCCGGTTTTTGCGACCTGATCTTGGCCATCAACGCTTCGGGCACAAATGGGACGGCGCTGTAGTCCAGGTTTTGCAGATCCTGCCGAATGGTTTTGATATCGGTATTCCAAAAAGTGCGGTCGGCGGTAAGGAGCGAGAAAGTCTGATCGGCGGGCGTGTGTTCGAGCAAATCCTCGATTGCGCGGCGCATCAGCTGACCGCTTTGGCCCTTGGCTTCCATGCTGAGCGAATTGTCTAAAATGATGTACAAATCGTTTCCACTGGCTTTGGCATCGGTGGCAGGAAAAAATGGCTGCGCAAATGCGATGACAGCGGCCGCGAGCAACAAAAGGCGCGTGGCCAGCAAAAGCCATTTCTTGATTTGGGAGCTCTTTCGGGTTTGGATCGACAGATCTTTCAGGATCCTGACGTTGGTAAAAGATTGTTTTTTAAACCGCCGAAGCTGAAACAAATGCACCAAAATGGGCAGTATCAGCAAAAAAAGGAAGTAAAGGATTTCCGGGTGTTTAAATTGCATTTACTCACTTTGCCCCGGTTTGCGCGGCGAAAGGCAGTCAAAAATACGGATTTTTTTAGCCTCAAGCCATTGCAATGTTGCTCTATAGGGTTATTTTTTCTTCTTTTTTGCCGCCTGAGCCTTTAGCAGTCCGCGGTTGACCGATCCCGTCTTCTTCTTGGTCTTGCTCGGGCCGCCCAGATTGACTTTTTTATTCTTCCCGGCTTTTTCATGAAATGCCGCTCCGCCGTCGAGTTTTGGCTTTTTGAGCAGGAATTTTACTTTTTCCTTTTCTTTTTCCGGTCCGATGAGTTGGGTTGATATCTCGACGTTTTCCGGAATGTCGACAACGGGAATTTCGCGATTCATCAAGACTTCTATCTCGAGTTTTATTTCCTCTTCGCGGGGTGTGACGAAACTCACGGCAAAACCGGTTGCATCGGCGCGGCCGGTACGTCCGATACGGTGGATGTATTGCTCGGGAACCTCCGGCATTTCAAAATTGATGACGTGCGAGATGTTCCGGATGTCCAGTCCGCGGGCCATGACGTCGGTGGTAATCAGTCCGCGCAATTCGCCTTGCTGAAAGGACGCCATTGCCTGCAGTCGGTAATTTTGCGATTTGTTGGAATGGATCAAGCCAAACTCGCCGGGAAATGCGGCTTCCATCCGCTCGTGCAACATATCGGCTATTTTCTTGTTGTTGACAAACACCAATATCCTTTCAAACCCATCGGTGGATGCCAACTCCTGCAAAAGGTTAACCTTGGTGTTAAAGTTGGGCACGTGGTAGGACAGTTGCGTGATTTGTTCCAGCGGTGTTCCCGATGGCGCGAGGGAAACCTCTTCCGGAAAATCAAAATAATCCTCTAGAACTTCATTCACTTCGTCGGTCATTGTGGCCGAAAACAAAATGTTCTGCCGTTTGACTTTCATCATGGCCAGGATTGACGTGATTTGCGGACGGAAGCCCAAGTTGAGCATTTCGTCGAACTCGTCTATGACCAACTTTTTGGCCTCATCAAACCGCAGATAGTTGTCCAGCGCCAGGTCCATGACGCGTCCAGGCGTTCCCACCAGGATGTCAATGCCTTCAAATACTGCCGTTTTTTGTGTGTTGATGTTCACGCCGCCGTAAATTCCCAGAGTTCGGACCGACATGTATCGGGTAAGTTTTTCAACTTCTTCGCAAACCTGGACCACCAGTTCGCGCGTGGGAACGAGAATGACGATTTTGGGCGTGTGCGTCGGTGTAAACTTGTATTGTTTAAGCAGCGGAATCAGGTAGGCAAACGTTTTTCCGGTTCCCGTTTGGGCGATTCCCATCATGTCGCGTCCGGACATTATTACCGGGAACGCCTTTTCCTGAATGGGAGTGGGGCGGGAAAATCCCAATTCGTCAACGGCTTTTTGCAGTGACTTTGGCAGATCAAATGATTCGAAACCCGGCATTGGCTTTTTTTGCAAAGATAGGGAAGAGGTGGGGAATTGATAATTGACAATTGACAATTGACAATGAACAGTTAACAATGAACAATGAACAATTAGACTGGTGGTTATTGGAAGATTTTGTTCCTACATCAATGT
>CAZIBV010000027.1:0-6112 GCA_964537345.1 uncultured Flavobacterium sp.
CGAAGCATTCAAAATGGCATTGGCTCCCAGCACAGTTCCGTTGGTCAGGTTGTCGACGCTTACATCTGACAGCCGGCCCAAACCCGTAAGCCTGATTCCACCAGTGTTGGTCAACAAAGAGGACGAACCCAAGGCTGTGTTGTGCGAACCCGTCGTGTTGTTGCGCAAGGCATCCAGTCCAAAGCCGGAATTATAGTTGCCCGTTGTGTTGTAATACAGTGCCGATCCGCCCGAAACCGTGTTATTCCCGCCCGAGGTATTCAGATACATGGCTGCCACGCCTGAAACCGTGTTGTTTCCACCGGTAAGGTTGCTGGCCATGGCGTTGGTCCCAACCGCCGTATTGTTATTCCCCGTCGTATTGGCAGCAAGCGAATTCCTCCCATTGGCAGTATTGTTGATCCCGGTGGTATTTTCAGAAAGCGCAAAAGCACCCGATGCCGTGTTTTGAAAGCCATCGGTGTTTTTTTCCAACGAGGCATATCCCGTTGCCGTATTGTAATATCCGCCAGTGTTTTTTTGCAAGGCCGACATGCCGACCGCAACGTTTCGGTATCCGGCCAGATTTTGACCCAATGACCCTGCTCCAACTGCTGTATTTTGGTATCCCGAGCCGTTTTGGTTCATGGCATTGTAACCCAAGGCAGTATTGAAATAGCCAGAAGCATTGTTCCTCAACGCATAAGCTCCAACCGCCACCGACGCGTAACCTCCACTGTTGTTTTCCATGGTGGATGTGCCTACCGCAGTGTTCGCGTTACCCTCGGCATTACGCATACTGGCGCTCCCGATAGCGGTGTTTGAATCAGATGTGACGCTGGACTGCATGGCAGCGTATCCCAACGCCGTGTTGTTGTGTCCGGCAGTATTTGTTGACAGAGCATCCTGTCCGGCGGCAAGATTTCGGTTTCCCGAGTCGTTTGATTGCAACGCCCGATGGCCGAGTGCGGTATTCCCTATTCCCGCTGTGAGCGCTCGCAAGGCGTAATAACCAATTGCGGTGTTGGCGCTGCCGCTCAGGTTCAATCGGCCGCTGTTGTATCCGATAAAAATATTCTGATTGTTGGTCAAGTCGTCATTTTCACCGGCCTCTTCGCCAATAAAAATGGAGTTTCCGGTGTTAAAAAACTCCAATTGTCCGCGTTGGCTTAAACGCAACCGAACAATATTGTTGGTTCTAAAGTCAACGTCCTGTGCATTGGTCGTACCAATAAAATTGACACCACTGGCAGCGTTTCCCGTCAGCGACCAAGCGTTTATGGGTGCCGACAATGGCGTCCAGGAAAGTGTTGGCTGATTCCAATAATAAAAACCGGGCATATTGGTTCCGGAAGTTGCTGTGAGAAACACAAGCATGCCGTGCTGCGGCGCTGTCGGGTTGAGTGCCGGAAACGCCGAAATTCTGGGAATGAGCAGTCCGTCAGTATTGGCTGGGGACGCAACATTGGTAGCCGCAACATCCAGTTGGGCTGCGGGCGCCGAAGTTCCGATACCAACCTGCGCACAGATCAGCTGTGAAAAAAGCAATCCTGCGATTGCAAGGGTCGTTGTTTTCATAAACGCATAGGGACCGTTTATGTTTCAAATGTAAAAAAAGCGTTAAAGTACCGATGATGGTTGCGGGTAAATTCGTTAAATTGTTAATTTCTTTTGACCAACTGCACGTTTTGTCACGAAACCGACTACAAAAGACATTTACAGAAGTACTGAATTGGCCTTTTTGATTAACTTTAACCACCATGGAATCACCTGTAATGCACGCGTACGGCCCCGTGTTTGAGCCGTCGTTGATTAAAGAAATCGAATCAGTATCACAAATTGTCGAATTCCAGTCTGGCGACCTCCTGATCGAGATTGGATCCTACATCAGGAACATGCCTTTGTTGCTGGAAGGCGCCATAAAAATCCTGCGAGAAGACCCCGACGAAGGCGAGCTTTTGCTCTACTTTTTAGAACGCGGCGACACATGCGCAATGACGTTGGCCTGTTGCATGGGCGACACCCAAAGTGAGATCAGGGCCATTGCTGAAACTGAAGGAAGCCTTGCCATGATTCCCATCGGGAAAATGGAAGAATGGCTGGGCAAATACAAAAGCTGGCGAAACTTTGTGTTTTTCAGCTACAATAAACGGCTTGGTGAAATGCTTGCCGCCATCGACAGCCTGGCCTTTTTAAAAATGGATCAGCGCCTTTTGAACTATTTGCGGGAAAAGTCAAAAATCAGTAAAAGCAGGTCGATATCCGTCACGCATCAGGAAATTGCGTATGATTTGAACACCTCGCGCGTGGTGGTTTCACGACTACTGAAGGCTTTGGAAAACGACGGCATCATCAGCCTCAACCGAAACAACATTGAACTTCTCAAGTGATTGTAACCCATGTTACGCACCGTAGTTGACACCTAGCCTATCTTTGACCCATGGATTTCACGCTGCTTATCGGTTACGTTCTGGCCATTCTGGTGGGAGTTTCCCTTGGCCTTGTGGGCAGCGGCGGATCAATCCTTACCGTGCCGATTCTGGTTTACGTTTTTAAAATTGACGCAGTTACCGCCACCGGATACTCGCTGTTCATTGTGGGCGTGACAGCCTTGGTTGGCGGTGTTCGCAATACGCGATTGGGCAATGTCCAATGGCCGATGGTATGGCTGTTTGGCCTGCCGTCATTAGTGGTTGCCTTTTTGACGCGCGCCTTTTTAATCCCATCGTTACCCGACGCTTTTACGCTGACCGAAGATGTGCGCCTGTCAAAATCGCTGGCCTTACTTATTTTGTTTGCGATCATTATGTTTGTAGCCGCGCTTAAGATGATTAGGCCGACACTTTCCGAACCTGATGTGGCATCCTCACCCGTCAAACTTGCCTTTACCGGAGCCGCGGTTGGACTTGTTGCCGGGGCGGTTGGCGCGGGCGGCGGATTTTTGATTATTCCGTCGCTGGTTTTTTTGGCCGGACTCCCGATGAAGAAAGCCGTTGGGACATCGCTGGTGATTATTGCCATCCAATCGCTGGCGGGTTTTGTGGGCGAACTGAGTGCGCAACCCATCGACTGGAGCCTTTTGGCCGGTTTTTCGGCAGCGTCGGTAGCGGGAATTTTTGTTGGGATTTACGCATCAGGCAGGATTGACGGCGGCAAACTCAAAACCGGATTTGGCTGGTTTGTACTGTTGATGGCCGTGTACATACTGGCGCGTGAAATCCCATCGGCACTAAACCTTTGACAAACGAGAAAAACACGACAGATTAGACTAAATTTGTATACTTTAAAATCATCAGAATGTATTTTGAACACATTTACGACAAAACCCTCGCACAAGCGAGTTACTTTATAGGATGCCAGGCCAAGGGTGAAGCGATTGTCATTGACGCCAAGCGCGACATTGATACGTACCTGGAAATTGCCCGTCAGCAAAAAATGAAAATTACGCATGTGACGGAAACGCACATTCACGCCGACTTTTTGGCCGGCACGCGTGAACTCGCCAAGGTTACCGGCGCCAGGATGTACCTCTCGGACGAGGGCGGGCCGGACTGGCAGTACGAGTTTGACCATGTAGGGTTGCGCGATGGAGATGTGATTACCGTAGGAAACCTGACGCTTAAAGTGATGCACACACCGGGTCACACGCCCGAGAGCATCAGCTTTTTGCTCACCGACCATCCCGGATCAGAAGATCCCATCATGGTCTTTACCGGCGATTTTGTTTTTGTGGGCGACATTGGACGTCCGGATTTGCTTGAAAAAGCGGCCGGTCTCAAGGGGACTCAGGACGAGGGCGCGCGCCAGATGTACAAATCGCTGGAAAGGTTTGCAGCGCTTCCGCCCTATGTTCAGGTTTGGCCGGGTCACGGAGCAGGATCGGCATGCGGAAAAGCCTTGGGCGCGGTACCCGTTTCGACGGTTGGATATGAAACCGGGCGCAACTGGGCGTTTAGGTTTGGACAGGACGAACCAGGGTTTGTGGCGACATTGCTTACTGATCAGCCTGAACCGCCGCGTTATTTTGCGATGATGAAAAAACTCAACAAGGTGGACCGCCCGCTTTTGACAGAGGTTCCGGTTTACCCTCAGCTTTCGCCTGCCGACTTCCGCAAGGCCTATGAAAGTGGGGTCACCATTGTGGATACGCGCGACAAGAAAGAATTTGCGCAGAACCATTTGCCTGGGTCGCTCAACATTCAGGGGAACAACTCTTTTGCAACCTGGTGCGGATGGGTGCTGGATTACGACAAGCCTTTTATCCTGGTTGCCGATCCGGCCAAAATGGAAGACCTGACGCGCAAACTGATGCGGATTGGGCTTGACAATGTCATGGGATTCATCTCTGATCCGGAAGCGATTGGAATCCGGATGCAAGGCAGTACCATCATTGATGATTTCGCCCTCAAGGCTCTAATCGGTGACAGCCATATCCAGATTCTGGACGTGCGCAACGCCACCGAATACAAGGCTGGCCACGTGGAAGGTGCCAAACACCTGTTTGTGGGTACGCTGGAGCAGAACCTTGACAAAATTGAACCGGGCAAGCAAATCGCGCTGTATTGCCAGGCCGGCGACCGTGCCGCCATTGCACAATCACTTTTGCAAAAACACGGATATAAAAATGTCCTGAACTATTCGGCCGGAATGTCCGAGTGGAAAAAACTGGGACACGAAACCACCACCGACTAACCCTACAGTCATGAAAAATTTAAATGCCAGCCAATGGGAGCGCAAACTCGCCAATCATCAGGATGCGGTGATTTTGGATGTGCGCACCCCCGCCGAATGTGCCCAGGGAACCATTCCGGGCGCGCGCTGCCTAGATTTTTACAATCTGGAAGCTTTTACCGATGAAATCCGAACCTGGGACAAACAGCTTCCGTATTTTGTGTATTGTCGCAGCGGACAGCGCAGTCATCAGGCCTGCCGTTTGATGGAAAGCCTGGGATTTGAGGAAATCCACAATCTGGACGGAGGCATGTTGGCCTGGCCGGGCGGATCGCTGCGAATGTAATGTTTGTTACAGACTGGCGGCCTTTGGCAACCTACCTTTGCTGAAACTTTTTGGCCGTGCGATACTTTTTTGCCGCTTTGATACTGACGCTTGCCGGATGCCGGGAAGGAACCAAGCCTTTGGACACCGCGAAGCTCACATTGGAAGCCGACTCGGTTGCGACCGTTACCCAAAACACGCTTTTAAAGAATGTTTCCGGGTCGATTGGCCGCGGCGGGCCGGAATATGCCGTTGATTTTTGCAACACGCGGGCCCTACCACTGACTGATTCGATTGCGCAAGGGAGCAACTGGACCATCAGCCGGATTTCCGACCGGAACCGCAATCCAATGAACGCCGTCACGCCTGAGGATCAGGAAGTATTCAACCGGTTTAAAGACAAGTCCACACTTGTGGACACGCTGGTGGCGACACAGGACCAAATTGTTTATTACAAACGCATTAACATTGGGATGCCCACCTGCCTGATGTGCCACGGAAACCCTCAAACTGATATTGCTCCCAAAACAATGGACGCCATTTGGCTCAGATATCCACAGGATCGCGCTACGGGATATAAACTCAAGGATTTCAGGGGGCTGTGGAAACTTACATTAAAAAATCCGGAACCATGAAGAATTACATCCTTAACCTTTTTGCACTTAAATGTCCGCGGTGTTACAAAGGCGAACTCTTTACCGATGCCTGGTACAAGTTTGGGAAAAACACCCACATGAAAAGCCATTGCCCGTCGTGCGGAATTCCCACCAGCCTTGAACCGGGTTTTTACTACGGAACCGGTTATGTGAGTTACATTCTTACGGTGGCGTTTAGCATTACGACGTTTGTCATCTGGCTGCTGGTTACCGGAATCGGATTCAGCGATGCGCGTATTTTTTGGTGGTTGGGCGCAAATACCGTGGTGCTGATTTTACTGCAACCCTGGTTTATGCGGCTGTCGCGTATTTTATGGTTGAGTTGGTTTTTACCGGAGGCTAAAACGCCCGCGTCGGAGCCTGAGAAAATTGAGGATAAATCTGAATCGAATTAAAAAACTTTCAATTTGAAGTTTTTTATTTCTTCTGAGAGTTCAGTTGGAACTACCCTAATTAAAAAAAGCCTCCTTTTCGGAAGCTT
>CAZIBV010000027.1:6212-9913 GCA_964537345.1 uncultured Flavobacterium sp.
AACCCGGCCTTAACAAAAAAAGCCTCCGAAAAGGAAGCTTTTGTACCCGGGGCCGTTCAAACAAAAAAGTTTGAACCCGGCCTTAACAAAAAAAGCCTCCGAAAAGGAAGCTTTTGTACCCGGGGCCGGGCTCGAACCGGCACGGTTTCCCAATGGTGTTTGAGACCATCGCGTCTACCAATTCCGCCACCCGGGCGTTTGTGAGTGCAAATGTAATAATATTTTGGAATTGCGCCGAAAAAAATCTGAAAATTGTAAACCCACTAGGATTTAATTTCTAAATTTGCACCTCGTTTTAACGACACACAACTAAATAACTACGTCCGAGGTGCTTAACCTTTAATCCTTTAGGGTTTTTGGGAATTGTGGGCACATTGGTTAAAAACAACCGGTTAAAATGTCACACCTTGAACCAGAGGCAAAGATTTTTGCCTGTTCGCAGAGTGTAGCCCTTGCCAGTCAGATTGCCGAACATTACGGCGTTCCGCTGGGTAAGGTAACGTTCTCAAGATTTAGTGATGGCGAATTTCAGCCTTCGTATGAAGAATCAATCAGAGGATTGAGGGTCTTTATCGTTTGTTCGACTTTTCCGAGTTCGGACAATTTGATGGAACTCCTGATGATGATTGACGCGGCCAAAAGAGCGTCGGCGCGGCACATTACAGCCGTGATCCCGTATTTTGGATGGGCGCGTCAAGACAGGAAAGATAAACCCCGCGTCCCGATTGGTGCCAAGCTGGTAGCCAAGTTGCTTGAAGCAGCCGGTGCGACCCGCATCATGACGATGGATTTGCACGCCGACCAGATTCAGGGCTTTTTTGAGAAACCTGTGGATCACCTTTTTGCATCGACGATTTTCCTGCCCGCCGTAAGGGAAATGGGATTGGAAAACCTGACGATCGCATCGCCGGACATGGGAGGCTCCAAGCGGGCTTATGCCTACTCGAAGTTCCTGGCGTCGGATGTGGTGATTTGCTACAAGCAACGCAAAGCAGCCAACCAGGTGGAATACATGGAGCTGATTGGCGAGGTGACCGGCCGAAACGTGATTTTGGTGGACGATATGATCGACACCGGAGGAACGCTGGCCAAGGCTGCCGACCTGATGATTGAACGCGGAGCGATAAGTGTGCGGGCTATTTGTACGCATGCTATTTTGTCGGGTGACGCTTACGACAAGATTGAAAAGTCAAAGCTGAGCGAGTTGATCGTAACTGATTCGATTCCGCTTAAGCGCCAGTCGGGCAAGATTCGCGTGGTAAGTTGCGCACCGCTTTTTGCCGAAGTGATGCACATGGTTCACCACAACAATTCAATCAGCGGCAAGTTCCTGATGTAGGTTAAACTACAATTGAACGGGAACCCCGCGTTAGCGATTGAAGCGGCTATCCTTTTGCGATCCCGAAGCTCGGGAGCGGAAAAGATAATAGCGGAAAGCGCGGCCAAAGGCAACGCCCGAAATAGCTGATGGCTAATAGCTGACAGCTGAAAGCTTAGAATTTTATTTATTAACTATATTTTTTTTATCAATGAAATCGATTACGATTAAAGGATCAGAAAGAGAAAGCGTGGGCAAATCGGCAACGAAGGCCTTGCGTAATGCTGGATTGGTTCCTTGCGTGCTTTACGGAGGAAATCAACCGGTGCATTTCTCGGCTGAAGAGAAAGCATTCAAGAACTTGATTTACACTCCAAACGCACACACTGTTGTGATTGATTTGGGTAGTAAAAAATTTGACGCTGTGTTGCAGGACATTCAGGTGCACCCTATCACCGACCGTATTCAGCACATTGACTTTTATGAACTGCGCGATGACCGCGAGGTTACAATTGAGGTTCCGGTAAAAGTTGTGGGTACGTCGCCAGGTGTTCTTGGTGGTGGTATCCTTAACCTTAACACGCGCAAACTTAAAGTGAAGGCGTTGCCAAAAGACCTGCCTGATTTTATTGAAGCCAATATTTCAGAGCTTAACATGGGCAACAAACTGTACATCACCAAGCTGGAAACCAACAACTTTAAGCTGTTGCACCCAGACAATACCGTGGTGGCTCAGGTGAAGATTTCACGTGCGGCGATGAAAGCGGCCCAAGAAGCTGCAAAAGCTGCAAAAGCTCCTGCAAAAGGCAAGAAGTAATTCTTACTTTGAATATTTTGAAAAGCACTGTCTCCTGGCGGTGCTTTTTTTTTGTGGATGATGCTCACACGGATTGCGTATTTTTGCGGCATGAACTGGTTCTCTTTTTTTAAACGGACCCAAGATGTCGAACCCATGAAGAAATATTTGATTGCCGGCCTGGGCAACATTGGTCCGGAATATGTCAACACGCGACACAATATTGGATTCAAGGCGGTGGATTATCTGGCGGCTCAGGAACAGGCGGAATTTTCGACGGTGAGATTGGGCGCGCTGGCACAGTTCCGGCACAAGGGACGCGCCTTCTTTTTGCTCAAACCCAATACCTATATGAACCTGAGCGGGAAGGCGATCAGCTACTGGATGGAAAAGGAAAACATTCCGGTTGAAAACGTCCTGGTGATTACCGACGATTTGAATCTTCCGTTCGGGACAATCCGCATCAAGCCAAAAGGCAGCGACGGCGGGCACAACGGACTAAAGAGCATTCAGCAGATGCTGGGTCATTCCAACTATCCCAGGTTGCGGTTTGGTATCAGCGACGAATTTAAAAAAGGACAGCAGGTAAATTATGTTTTGGGCGAATGGAGCGATGAAGAGCGCCAGAACCTGCCCGAACACCTTGAAACCATGGCGCAGGCGGTTCGCTCTTTTGGAACGGCAGGATTGGAACTTACGATGAGCGGCTTTAACGGGACTCGGGGCGGAAGCCGAACTGAAACAAAATAAGTATCTTTAAGCCAAACCTTTTAGTCATGAAAAAATACCTGATTGGATTGGCGCTGGCCCTAGTTGGATGCCAAACACAAAAACCGGTGACGCGGATTGCGTTTCACGAACCCATAAAGCCCGTCAAGAATGAGATTCGCGAAGTGGCGCTACACACCGGAAAGGCCCTGGATATTAAACAGGACAATTTTGGCGGACGTTACTACAACCTGGTGGACAGCCCTGACAAAAGCGTGGTGGCGTTTATGTTTGACAAAGACCGCGATCCGACTTTACCCGACAGTGGTTATCGCGAACAGATTCACTTTGAGATCAACACGGCCAATCCGGAGGTTGAACTTTCGGGCCGCGAACTGGGTAAGGCCAATGTAATGTTTAGCCGCTGGTGTTTTTGCGAGCGCGGAACCGTTGGAAACTTTATGGTATATGACGGTACGCTGTCGATTAAAAAGGAAAAAGGAAAACTACGGGCGCGATTAAAATTTAAAGTCCCACAAACCACACCGATTATCACTGAACTTGACGTCATACTGGAATAAAAAAAAGCGGCCCTGAAGCCGCTTTTATTTTGGATGATCATGATTATTCGATCACGATTCGCTTGACTTCCTTGCGGTCGCCGTCCTGAACCGTTACGATATAAACTCCGGTTTGCAAACCGTCAAGCTGAACTTGCTGGTTAAAGGCGCCGGTGTTCTGGAATGATTTGTCGTAGATTTTGCGTCCGCCCATGTCGTGAACACCAATGGTGATGTCTCCGCTTGAAGCCGAATCAAAGCTTACGTTAAACGATCCATTGTTAGGGTTTGGATACAGGACAAAGTTGCTCAGACCGTA
>CAZIBV010000027.1:10013-12380 GCA_964537345.1 uncultured Flavobacterium sp.
CGTTAAACGATCCATTGTTAGGGTTTGGATACAGGACAAAGTTGCTCAGACCGTAGTCGGCAATTGCCAAAGTTGTGGTAGTACTGCAGAATTCAAACGTGTAACTATTCATAACTCCATTATTCGCGGCTACGAAATCGGCCACAACGATTCTCCATCCTCCTCCATTTTGTGTAGGAAGAGTTCCGTTAAATACGCTTAATGCTGTGTTGGGCTGATATGCATTTCCGGCATTCAGCACACTGCAATTAAATACCGCGCCCTGATCGTCAAACTCGACGTTCATATTAGCTCCCGAGTTGCAATTCCCTTGATAAAGGACAACTACCTGGCTTCCCTGAGTTGCTCCCGGAGGCGCAATTCCGATAGCAAGTTCACCTACGTTAGCATGTGTCAGGTTGACGGTAACGTTCATATCTGAAATCGGATTCGAACTTGTTGCGGTGATGCCAGGACCCATCAGATACCATGTTGGACCATCTGGCCCGATTTGGATTGTAGAGTTTGGTGTGGCAGTATAGGTTTCGCAAGTGGTTTCGATGGTATATCCCATTGTAAACGACTTGGAAAGTGCGTAGAAAATGTTGCCTACCGATTCAATCATGATGCGGCAGTAAGGTGCTGCAACTGAAGGAAGGGTAACGGTCTCTGATCCGTCATTTGGCGTATTGGACACAAGCGGGGTAAAGGTTACACCGTTGTCGGTAGAGATCAGGATGTTTACGTTTGAGGTATTGATGCCGTTTCCGGTAGTACCTGCTACGTCCCAAGTGATAGTCTGAGTAGCTCCTACGCCCAGGTTGACGTTGGTCTGGTCAGGGTAGGTAATGCGGAAAGGTCCTACGTTGGCTACGGTAACCACCATGTCGTCTCGGTGTGTTTGACCGCCGTTGGTTGGCGCATTGTCGCGGACGGTAAGCGCAAAGTTCATCGTACGCGCTACGTTAGGCACAACTTCCCAGGCTGGCGTCAGGTTGCCGGCCATAACGTCGGCAAATTTTGGCATGTAGCGGTTAGGCGAAGTTGATGGCGGGAACGAACGGAAATTCGGTCCTGTAGTGCTCGTAGCCAATGGCGGCTGAACCGAAATCTGGTTGTTGGTTTGCTCCCAGCAATACGTAAGTGTGTTTGGGTTGTTGGCATCAGTAGCCGATCCTTTAAGAACAAAAGCAGTCCCTTTAGGAATAGTAAAGTTCGCTCCGGCATTGGCTACAGGAGGTGTGTTGTTGTTGTTTACACCGGCCACGCAGTTTCCGGCACCGGTAATGTGTGTTACCATTTGGGCAATGCTCACGGCGTGAAAGTGCGCGTCACTGTTTGGTTGTACGTCAACCGGCGAACAGATTCCGGCATAAGCCATAATCGTGCTTCCGCTTCCGGGCTCGACCGCAAAAGCGTTGGCTCTTGTAGTTTCATCACAGTTTCCACCAATACCATTAAAGGTGTGGCTGGCGCCAAACTGGTGACCCACTTCGTGCGCTACGAAATCAATGTCAAACGGGTCGCCAACAGGAGCCGGTGATCCGGTGATACCGCGGGCTTTTCCGGTGATACAAACCGATGGGCTTTGCGCCAATCCGCCACCACCTGTACTTACCGTGTGTCCGATGTCATAGTTGAAAGATCCGATGTTTGCGTCGATTACGCTCTGACTTTGGTTGATCAACACGGTAGCGTTGTCGTTGTTGAAGGTATCAGACGTAACGAAGATGATAATGTCATTGTTAGGAACCAGTTGAAGGGTGAGTGACATATCGCGCTCATAAACCTGGTTCAAACGACCAACGGTTACGTTCATGGCGGCAAGAACCGCTGCTTTTCTAACCGATAGCGGAGCGGCCGCGGTAAGATTGGCTGCTGTAATGTGATAAGCCGCGTACTCAACAGTACAAGCCATGGCCATACGGTAAGTGCGGAATTTAGAGTCGCTGGCCAGCATTGACTCAGAGGCCATGCGAAGTCCTTCGGTCGATTCAGGAGTATCTTCAACAAGACATTGACGAACGCGTGTGGTTTTCAGTTTTGACTTTTCATACACAATGTAGTTTGAAAGGTCTTTAGTGTATGGATCGATGTAGTACGTTCCGTTTGCGGTTGAAGCCATCATGTGCAGACCGAAAATCGTCGTAGTGATACGGATGGTTTCGGCAGGAGCGTCCAAATTTTGTCCTACGTAGGATTGGATTTCCGGATAACGGGCAGCCAGTTCTGGGTGCATCACCGACGCTTCGTAGATTTTAAAGCGGTTCAATTCGCCGTTTGGCGCAGGGAATTGTACCACTACATTTGATTCAACGCCCGAATCACGTGATGGAGCCTGAGCCAACTTGGCTTTCAACTCGTTGTAGTCAACGTGAAACAGTTTGA
>CAZIBV010000027.1:12480-27016 GCA_964537345.1 uncultured Flavobacterium sp.
CGTTGCTTGGGTTTGGATAGACTACAAATCCGTCCAGACCAAACTCGGCATTGCTTAGCGGAACTCCGGTAAGTGCACAAATGGTAACCGACCATGAGTTGATGGTTCCGGTATCACCGTTGTAGAAATCCTGGGCAGTCAAAGTCCAGGTTCCTCCCTGCGGCTTGCCGTTGAAATTTGAAAGCGGATCGGCCGCAGCATAAGTTCCGGTAACGTTTCCGCTACAAACGATAGCTGGCGAACCGTCGTTGAAGGTGATGTTGAATCCGGTCGAAGTGTTGTTGCAGTTGCGGTTTAGCGTGCGAACCTCGGTTCCGTCAGGGTGCTTGAGTTTTACAATCAAATCCCAGAAATACGAGTGGGTACCAGCAATGGTAACGTTAACATCGCTGATGTTCGCTCCTGCAGGCACGCTGATGGTTCCACTTGCAATTGGACCTCCAACGTTTGCTGCAGTTCCGTCCGGAATGGAAATCGCCGATGTACTGTTATAGGTGTTACACTGCGTCTCAATTGTATATCCAATAGCAATCGACTTGGAAAGTGCGTAGTAAATGTTACCTACCGGCACGATCATGATACGGCAAAAAGGCGCCGGCGTGTTTGGAACGGTAATGGTCTCGGTTCCGTCATTGGCCGTATTGGCAACCAATGTGCTAAAAGTTGCACCGTTGTCGGTTGAGATCATGATGTTCACGGTAGTCGTATTGATTGGCGCAGCAGTAGAACCGCCTAAGCTCCAGGTGATGGTCTGGGTAGAACCTACCGGCCATGAAACGTTGTCAACTGCCGGCGATGTTACGGCAAACGGTCCTGAATTGGCAAAAGTAACCGTCATGTCGTCACGTCCGGTCTGACCTCCGTTTGGCGTGCGATTGTCGCGAACGGTAAGCGCAAAATTCATCGTGCGACCAACAGTTGGAATCACCTCCCAAGTTGGGGCAAGGTTTCCGGCCAATACCTGGTCAAATGACGGGATGTAACGAACAGGTGTCGACTTTGGAGAATCAGATGTTACGTTTGGTCCGCTTGTGTTGCCCGGAAGTGGCGGCTGGGTCGAGATCTGGTTATCCATCTGCTCCCAGCAATAAGTTAGCGTATCGCCGTTGGCATCGGTAGCCGAACCCGTAAGGATAAAAGGCGTTCCGTTTGGAATTGTGTAATTAGCTCCGGCATTCGCCACGGGAGCGGAATTTCCGTTTGAAACGTTAACCGAGCATGTTCCGCCGCCCTGAACAAACGCTGTCATTTGGGCGATGCTGGCCGCGTGAAAGTGATCGTCAGAGTTTGATTGTACGTTTGGATCGCAGATACCGGCATAAGCCATAATCGTCACGCCGCTTCCAGGCTCGTACGCCGTAGCGTTTGTGCGGTTTCCGCCACAAGAGTTGTTGAAGGTGTGCGTTGCGCCATACTGGTGACCCATCTCGTGCGCCACGTAATCAATATCGAATGGATCGCCTACCGGAGCTCCTGAGCCGGTAATACCGCGGGCCTTGACTGAGCTACAAGGAGAGTTCAGCGTTGCAAGACCTCCGCCACCTGTACTTACGGTGTGTCCGATGTCATAATTTGCAAAACCAACCGTTGCATCGATCACCGTCTGACTCTGTGCTATCAAGGTTCCGGCGGTGTTGTTGTCAAAGTTGTCGCTCGTAACAAAAATCAGCGCGTCATTGTTGGCAATCAGGTTCATGCGCAGTGACATATCGCGCTCATAAACTCCGTTTACACGGGTCATCGTTACAACCATAGCCGCCAAAACAGCAGCTTTTTTGGTAGCAAGCGGCGCAATGGCAGGAATTCCCGCAGCCGTAATGTGGAATGCAGCATACTCAATTGTACAAGCCATCGCCAAACGATAGGTGCGGAAGACTCCGTCGCCAATAAGCGATGACGCCTCCGGGGCGCGTTGTGCAAGCGTTTCAACTGGTTCGTCCTTAACAAGACACTGACGCACTTGATTGGTGGTCAGCCCCTTGCGCGCATAAACCATATAATTCAAAAGGTCTTTGGTATACGGATCAATGTAAACAGTTCCATCTGCAGTGTGCATCATAACGTGCAAACCAAATATGGTCGAACTTACATAAACTGCCTCGGCCGGGTTTTCGATACCCTGTCCAACATACGACTGGATTTGTGGATAGCGGGCAGCGAGTTCAGGGTCCATGACCGACGCCTCAAACATCCTGAACGTACGCAACTCACCATTTACATTGGGGAATTGTACAATCACATTGGATGATTGCTGCAAATCCCGTGAAGGCGCATCCTGCAGTCTTGTTCTCAAAGCGTCCAGATTCAGGTTGTAGAATCTGAAATCAGTAGGAAAGGAAGTCCTGTCCACTTTTGGCGCGTCGGCCAATCTCTGCGCTGCAACTTCCTTCCAGAGCGGGCCTTGGGCAAAGCCGCCAAAAAAGGTGAGAAGCGCGAGGCTGAGTAGTAATAATTTTTTCATTGGTTGGTTTTTAATTATCCTCCAAATATAAAAGGTTTTTCAAAAAAGTCAACCTTTGACGGTGATTTTAAGATGATTGGCGATTATTCAGTATTGCCCGATTCTTTGTTACCTTTGCCGATAAATTACATCCTTGCGCGTATACAAGTCCATATCTGAATTTACTTCCGGCCAAAAAACCGTCTTGACACTGGGAACTTTTGACGGCGTCCACACCGGCCACCGGAAAATCATCGAGCGGTTGATTGCCGATGCGCACACACAAAACGCCGCAAGCCTCATCCTGACTTTTTATCCGCATCCACGTTTTGTGGTCGGGACACAGCAAGACTTTTTCTTGCTCAACACCCAATCGGAAAAAATCGGTTTGCTCAAGGACACCGGGCTCGATCACCTGATCATCCATCCGTTTGACAGCACTTTTTCACAACTTTCGGCGCAGGATTTCGTCAAGACTATTTTGGTTGAAAAACTCAATGTCGGAAAAGTCATCATCGGTCACGACCACCGTTTTGGGAAAGGTCGAACCGCCGGTATCCACGACCTCATCGACTTTGGCGACACCTACAACTTTGATGTCGAGCAGATTGGTCCGCAGGAAGTCAATGACGTTTCCGTGAGTTCGACCAAAATAAGAAAGGCGCTGGAACTTGGCGACATTGCAACGGCCAATGCCTACCTGGGCTATGCCTATATGTTGACAGGGACGGTTGTTGAAGGTGAAAAACTAGGCCGCACCCTGGGCTACCCTACCGCCAATCTTAACGTCGAAGCCGGCAAACTCATTCCGCGCGATGGCGTCTATATCGTCAAAGCGTCGGTAAAAGGCGAAATGCGATTTGGCATGATGAACATTGGCAACAGGCCTACCGTAAGCGGAGGATCGCATTCCATCGAAATCCACTTTCTGGAAACCAATGATAATCTTTACGGTGAAGAGATTTCTGCAAACGTTTTATTCAGGCTGCGCGACGAGCAAAAATTTAACTCGCTTGACGAATTGAAATCACAGCTGTCAAAAGACCTTTTGGCTACAAAGGAATTTATCGGTAAGCTTTGAAGCGCTCTTAAACTTTTACTAAAAGGTCATTTCGTTTTTTTGGGAATTGTTAATTTTAGGTAGACCGAGACGCACAGTGCGCATTCCTTCCCTACGGGATTCTCAAATTAAGTAACCAAAACTAAATTAACGTTATGAAATTCAAACGGGAACTACTCAATGGGTTTTTAATTTTTGTAGGGATTGGACTATACTTTATCCTGCTGGAGCTAATCGGCCTTTCCGATAATGTATGGCTTCGTATTTTTAATGCTTTTATCGTTGCCTGGGGAACGAACCGCACTTTACAGGGCAATTTTGAAGATGGCATTCGCGGATACTTTACGAATTTGACATCAGCCTTTATCACCTCAATGATAGGCGCCATTCTTAGCATCGCCGCGCTTTTGGGTTATATCAGTTATATGGGCGGTGAATCGTATCTCCAGAATTTACCCCAAAATTTTGTCTTTGGCGGTGGCGAACTGACCATCAACTATTATTGTCTGGGATTGCTGTTCGAATCTTCGGCGGCCTCATTGGCAGTATCATTTGTACTGATGCAGTACTGGAAAGGCAAGCTGGAAGTCATCAATAAAGTCGATTAAAATAAACAGATAAGGGGGCTGCAGGGATGTGGCCCTTTTTTTTTGGCATTTGTCCCTTGCGATTGCTCAATGGGAATTACTATTTTTGAAGCCTAAACAAGTAACTCATGAGCATCAGACATAACTGGACCCGTCAGGAGATTATCGATCTGTACAACACACCGCTGATGGACCTGGTTTTTCAGGCCGCAACGGTTCACCGGATGCACCACGACCCAAACGTCGTTCAGGTGTCAACGCTTTTATCCATCAAAACCGGCGGATGCCCTGAGGATTGCGGTTATTGCCCGCAGGCTGCGCGATACCACACCAATATTGAAGGGAATGACCTGATGACTGTTCAGCAGGTTAAAGCCCAGGCGTTGCGCGCCAAATCCGGAGGATCATCACGCGTTTGTATGGGTGCTGCCTGGCGAAATGTCAAGGACGGACCTGAGTTCGATCAGGTACTGGAGATGGTTCGCACCATCAACAAACTCGACATGGAGGTATGCTGTACGTTGGGTATGCTTACCGAGAATCAGGCAAAGCGACTGGCCGAAGCCGGACTCTACGCCTACAACCACAACCTTGACACATCTGAAGATTACTACAAGGAAATCATTTCGACACGCGGTTATGAAGACCGTCTTAAAACTATCGAAAACGTACGCAAGACCAATGTGACGGTTTGCAGTGGCGGTATCATTGGCATGGGCGAAAGTGTAGAAGACCGCGCCGGGATGCTGGTAGCGCTGGCTACGCTGGATCCGCAGCCGGAATCAGTTCCAATCAATGCGCTCGTGGCTGTTGAAGGTACGCCGCTCGAAGATCAGCAACCGGTTGAAATCTGGGAAATGATCCGCATGGTGGCCACCACCCGAATCGTCATGCCTGAAACCCAGGTCCGACTGTCGGCCGGCCGTATGAATATGAGCCGTGAAGGGCAAGCACTTTGTTTCCTGGCAGGCGCCAACTCTATCTTTGCCGGCGACAAACTGCTGACAACGCCAAACCCGGACGTCAATGAAGACATGAAAATGTTTGAAACGCTTGGTCTGAAACCTCAAAAGCCGTTTATCAAAGTTATGCAACCGCAAACCGTCGAGGCCGAGGATTCACAATACCAACCGCTGGGCGAAAAACCCAAGTGGTCAAGACCCGGCCACGCCATCGAGCGCAATCTGGAAGCTCAGGGCAAAAGCAAGTAAAAAAAAAAATGCCACTCTTTAAGGGTGGCATTTTTATTTGGTATGGTTAGTAAAGTATCGTTTGGGTAATTACTTTTCCGCTTTGCAGTATCACTTTTACAATGAGTGATTGCTGTGCGGTAGCGACATCCCTAATTTCAGCCTGACCGGCATTTACACCCAACTGAGCGAGCTTACGCCCCAGCAGGTCAAAAACCATCACTTCTTTAATGTCCTCGTTGTATGAACGGATTCCGATGGTCTTGTAATTGACTGCAACCACAACACCCGAGCCGTGATCAAAATCCGGATTTTGCAGCGCCTGCGTAGTGAATCGCAGTTGGAAACGGCTGTCGAATGTTCCTATGCCTGATGTGAACACATAAGGTGCGTCGGTCAGGTTGTGAACAATATTAAGGTATTTGTCCTCCAGGTATACGTTGGCATCGAGCAAGTCGCCATCGGTTTCAGAAAGGCTGACTGTCAATGTTCCGGCAACGGACGAAACATATCCCATCGGCACCACGTCCTGCTGATTAAACGGACTCGCCTTGCCTTGAATACTCAGCTTCTTGTCGCCCAATACGGAATACCAAGAAATTGTGTTTCCACCATCGAGCACCGAACCGTCAAAGTTGCGGTCCAGGCCATCGGTTGCGCCGGGAATATAGCCCACCAAAGCTTGTTTAAACGCGCCCGACTCATGGGTAAGATCAATCCACGCACGACTCTTGGTATCGGCAGTTGTCAAATTTTGCCCCTCGCCCGCCGGACGGAAAAAGCCCAGGTTGCTACCCGCAATACGCATGCTGTTGTTAAATACCGCCTGCCCATCGGCCAATGCCTCGACAAAGAATCCCTGTCCGGAAGCAATATTTCCGGTAGGCGCCAGATTGTTTCCACTTCCTGAATTTGGCGCGGGCGATGTTCCGCCTGTCAGGTTATACACGGCATAGTCATCATCAGTGTATACGTTATTCGTGATGGGCGTGTTGTGCGTCCAAAAATAGAGCGTGCCGTTGAGAACCGGAACGTTGGCCGGCAGGTTGATAAAATCATCCGCGCGAATGGCCGACGGATACGGATTACCAATCAGGTTCCAGGCTCCGGCCCCGCCTGCAATTGGCGTTTGGATAAAGCCGTTGTGCGCCACACCGATAAAAATCCCATCGGTGTATGACTGGGCAGTTACCAGGTCAAAATTTTGAGGCGCGCGTACAATGTAACCTTTGGCAGCAGCCATGATAGTCGATGAAGGTACAGCCTGCCAGTTGTTGATAACCGGGTTAAATGCGAAGAACTTGTCAGGTTGTGTAAGTGGCGAGAGATTAAACAGTGACTGACCTGTCACCGGCGACGACCAATACGTATAATCGTATCGGGTCATCGGTGTGGTATGGCGCCGCACGCGAACCTGCCCGGAATTGACAGCCAGGTCGTTTTTCTGCACCAGGCTTCCGCCATTTTCCAGATTAATGACTCCGCTATTGATCAGTTCACTTTCAATCACAAAATAGTCGGTTGAGCGAATGGTAACGTTCCCACCGCCGGTAATTTCACATTTGCACGCCTGGACATTCCCCCAGGTTTGCGTGTCATACGGCCCGTCGATAATGGCTTTGACTGACGGTGTTGGCGCCGAATTGCTCCAGGCCGATCCGTTCCATTGTGTAAAAATTTCCTTTCGGCCAAAAAGCGCCATATTGTCGATGGCCCAAACTTCATTGGCGTTACAGTTTACAATCAACCGGACGTAAAGCGTTGGAACTTTTGGTAAGCCCGATATCGTCATGGTTCCGTAACCATTTGTGGTCAAGAAACCACCGGCTCCGGGATCAAACACCGTATTGACATTATTTCCGTCGTATACGGATGATGCGATGCCGGTACCTGAAGCAAACGACCACTTGGCGTTAGTGTTGCCGGTTACCTGCAGCTCGTTTGACCAAGTTGTCCCGTTGACGCTGACCTGAATGGTCACCTTGTCGGCAAAATCAGGTCCGTCAGTAATATTAACCGACAAAGCACTTAATCTAAGGGTCAGCTCGACATCGTCATACTCCGTAGTATTGACAGCCGCCATGGCAATCGTGGCCGTACTGTTGACAATCTGCAAGGATTGCGCACCCAGAAAACGCTCGGTGGCACCGCCGTCACTGTTAACGGCAAAACCAAGTCCGCCGGCTGCAGTCGCCGTTCCGCTGCCCACCGAATAATTCCAGGTGGGTGATGC
The DNA here is from genome assembly GCA_964537345.1 of uncultured Flavobacterium sp. Taxonomy (GTDB): domain Bacteria; phylum Bacteroidota; class Bacteroidia; order Flavobacteriales; family Flavobacteriaceae; genus Flavobacterium. Next base: position 19,991 of record CAZIBV010000027.1, read on the forward strand.
CGGTGATGCCTCAAAATCCTGAATGGCGATAGTTTCGACCGCCCCGTAAGTACAAGGGACGTAATCAAGTCCGAATCCGCGAATCAAAAAGTCATACGGATTTTCGTTGTAATCGTTATTGGGAATGTTTACCGTTGCGGTGCTCAATCCAGATGCCGATGGGTCAAACCTGATCGTCATCGTGGTACTGGCTCCGGCGGCCACCGTAGCAGCAGGCGGGGCGATAATGGTAAAATCTGCCGATCCTGTAAGGGTAACGGTTCCCAAATCAAGCGGGTGGTTGCCCGTGTTCCGGATGGTATAAACCCTGTCCTGGAAGCCTGTGGCGATATTTTGGTTGTCAAACTGCGTATGGTTCGATAGCGATGGTGTCGTGCTACCGTCGACAATGGGCTGGTTGTTGCCCGTCACTTCAATCTCTGGTGCAACGCCGGTTCCCTGTACCAGGAATCGGAAGTTTCCTTCAGAGTTGCCAAAGACATCATTGACGACGTCGTTGTTTGGAATGGTTACGATAGCTGTCCTGATGCCGGGCGCGGTTGGGTTAAACCTAATGGTAAACGTCCGGAAAAATCCCGGTGCTACCGTTGGCTGGGCCGGTTGGGTTTCGACAACAAAATCAGCAGGGTTTGCACCGCTGATCTGGACTAGTGGCGTACCCGTTAGTACCAACAGTGCTGCCGTTCCGGTGTTGCGTATGCGATAATCCTTTAATTGTCCGGTTCCGCCCACCACCTGGGTTGTAAACAAAGTGTTGTTCCCTGCCGAAGGAGGCAATACAAAATTGGTATAGATAGGCCCGGTGCCGCCGGTATGCCCAATCAGGTCAATGTCAGGCTGAGGAATCACACCAAGCCCGCGGACCATAAAGGTGTAGAGCGGCTCGTTGGCATCGTCGCTTTCAATGTTGACAATACAACTTCTTGTTCCTGCTGCAAGCGGTGAAAATCGAATGGTCAGCTCGCGGTTGCTGATGGTCGAACCTACAACCTCAGGGATTACACCAGTTGGAGGAAGTGTAGGTGGCGAAAAGAAAACCTGAAAATCGCCGGGATTTACACCGGTTATGGTAACATTCGACACGGTGAGCGGAGCACCGCCAAGGTTTTGTATGTTAAATGTCTTAAGCGTTTGACTGCCGCCTGTAAAAGTGTTGGCGAGTTCAGTTCCGTCGGCTACGCGGGGTGACATGTCGCCACTCAAAATGGTGAGTCCGCCGCCAATTACGTTGATCTCCGGCGCTGGCGGGCCATAGGTTCCGGTAACCACAATGTTGTCAAGACCAAACTCGTCCTGCGCTCCCGAACCGCTTACCAAATCACCCGACCAGCGGATGTAGTAAAAATTGCCCGGCAGTACATTGATTCCGGTGATGATAATCGAACGCGAAGGACTTACATCAACCTGCGTCCACTGAAATGCGTCCGGAACATCGGGTGACACGTAGTCAAGTCCCGGCTCTTCAATAAAAGCCGTGTTGTCGTTGGAGTGTGAAAAATTGAAGGAAGTCGAAGCCGCTTCGTCGTTTCGGACAAATAAATCGTAACGCACTTCAAGCTGCGTAATGTTGGTAGTTCCGTTATTCCTGATTCTAAGAGTAAGGCTTCCTGGTGTAAAGTTGCCATCGCCCGGCTGAATCAGCATGGCCGGATTGGTTGCAGTGTGCGGATTGTCGGTGTAGGCGTAAATACCTTCGGTGATAACAGCCGAGGCTACCGCTCCCCTGCCGTGAGCCGGGTTTGACATGGCGCCGCCAAATGAAAGATCGCCATTTTGCCAGCCTTTTAGTTCCCAGGCATTCGAGTTAAGGCGTCCGGTAACTACAGTGGGCGAAAATCCAACACCGGTATAAGGACCCCAACCCACAGTGGTTTGCATGGTGTTGGTAAAATCGATGGTACGCGAAGGCGATGCCTCGGTAAGCACCAACTGCGCCGATGAAGTCCCGATACACAGGACAAACATAATTAAGGCAAGTAGTCTTTTGTTCATAGGGTAAGACGAGATTGTTCTTAGGGGCAACGTGTTTAAAATCAATGCCTTTCGGCTAACGCGCAAACATACAAAACGCCTATTCCAAAACAACAGATTGTCGATGAAATACAAAAATCATCGACAATCTGCACGTCCTATGTATCACATCGGATTAATGAACAATTTTACGGACTTGTATCGTCCCGTCGGCCAACAAAATCCTGACGATCAGTGCCTGGGACTGCACTGCGAGCTCCACCTGATAGTCCCGCGCTTTTACCTGGTCTTTGCTGTGGATCAGCCTACCCAAAAGATCAAAAATTTCGACCTTATTGATATCCTCGATGGTTGAAAGTACTGATACCGTACCCGAGGACGTAGCGACCATCACGCCACCAGCTTCAAAGTCCGGATTGGCAAGCACCGTCTGGTTAAAGCGCAACACAAAACGGCTGTCAAACTTACCGGCAATGGTAGAAAAGTTGTACGCCGATTCGCTCAGGTTATGCACGATTCCGCCAATCTTGTCTTCGAGATAAACAGGCACGCCCACAATGGCGCCCTCAAGTTCCGTCAAACCAATGGTGTATTCGCCGGCAGATTGCGCCAAATAACCCAACGGAACCTCATCAAACTCTGAAAACGCCGGGCGCGCCTGAATCTTAAATGGTCGTTCCTCGATGATGGAATAAAAATTTATAGGATACGACCCTGGGAACATGGCTCCGTCATACCCGGAATCGTAGCCGTAGGTAGTAACGTCTGAATACGCAATCAGTTGCTGGCTGGTAAGTCCCGCCGCATTTGACATCGTGATGCGGACGCGGTCAAATTCAGCCTGAGGAACCATCGATTTTTCAGCCTCCGCCCTAAAGAATGGCGAGGCGTCAACATTTGGCGGCGTTACCGTCGATCGCATGGAGTTGTTGAACAACGCACTTCCGGTTGCGGTTTTCGACTCGACAAAAAATCCCTGTCCTACCGGCATGTAACGGCGTGGAATTACGGTCGATCCATTAGCAGGAACACCTCCGCCCAAAGTGTACGTAGCATAGTCATCGCTGATGAAATTTTGCTGGTCTGGTCCTGGAGCGTTATCGCTGATTGGCGTAAAATGCGACCACAAATAAAGCGTTCCCTCCAGGGTGGCAGCGTTAGTCGTAATAAACGAATTCGCGTCGAGGGCCGACGGATACGGGTTGCCCAAAAGGTTGTAATCGTCGGTAGCATCGGCGCTCGGGCTTAGCATCAGCGGAACGGTAAACACGCCGTTGTTGGCGGTTCCGTTAAAAGTAACCGTATTAGTCGCCGGGAATGATCCGCTGGTTGGCGCCATGATGGCATATCCTTTTCCGGGAACAATTGGCGTAGCTGCAGTTACCGGCGACCAATCGTCTTCATTGTCATCAAAACCATCGGCAGGCGCCATTCCGGTTGCAGCCGTGATGTTGTCGACAAAATTATTGGTATTGTACTCAAAGGCGTAATCCAGTCGCCAGGTGTTGAACGGCATTCCAGGCCCTCCAAACGTGACACCACCCACCGGCGTTCCCCAATAAGTGTAATCAAATCGCTCGTAAAACGAAGTCTGTCGGCGAACGGTAATCGGGTTTCCGGAATTGGCAGCCTCGTCATTGCGCTGCACCAGGCTGGCATTGCTCTCGACGGTAAGCGTGCTGTTGTTGGCGATCCTGTCCTGAATCTGCATATAAGAATTTGCGCCAACGGTAAGCGGCGAATTGATGATACAGGCACAAGCATCAACACTTCCGTTGGTTGCCGTGTTGTACGGCGCGTTAAATACGGCGCGGGTCGAACTGGTTGGCGCTGACGGTGTCCAAACGCCCGTCCAGGTGGTTGTTGTAGGCTGCTGACCTTCAATGCGGATGTTGTCGATTGCCCAAATTTCGTCCTCGCGGTCAACGGCCAAAGTGATGCGGATCAACAAGTTTGAAACCAACGGAAGGTTCCGTACATAATACGTTGCCGGTCCGGTGGCGAGTTCGGCGTTTCCGTTTCGCGTATCAATTGTAATCCCGCTGTTCACGCCGGTGTAATAAGCATTGAACGCGCCGGTTGCGGCAAAATCCCAACGCGAGTTAGAGTAGCCGCGCAAAACTGATTCAACCGACCAGTTCACGCCATTATCAATACTTGTCTCAACCTGAACAAGATCATTGATGTCAACGCCCTGAACGGTTCCGGTTCTAAAAGCACCCACCTTCATCGAGAAGTTTACGTTGTTGTATTGGCTCACGTCAATGGGCGCCATTGTGATCACGGTTGTTTCAAATTCACCCGACGAAGTTCCGATTCCGGCAACCTGAAACGATCGCGCTCCAATAAAGGCGTTGCGCGCTCCCGACCCGTTGTTGTAAGTTCCGCCCGCAATGGTCACCGTGCCGTTTGTAGTATAGGAATAATTAAAAGTTGGTGTGGCAGGCACAGCCTCAAAATCCTGAACGTAAAGCGTGGTCACCGGGCCATTGGCGCACGGCGTAAAGGAAATTCCCGTACCGGAGATGGCAAACGTATACACCGGATCGACAGGCTCGGGCGTGGTCAGCCCGGAATTGGTATACGTGTTAAAAGTTACCGTCGCATTTTTGACGCCAACCGATGCTGGTGTAAAGTTGATGGTAAACGACGTGCTGTTTCCGCTGCCCACCGAGTTGTTTGACGGTTGCGCCACCACGGTAAACATCGCCGCATCGGGGCCGGAAACCGTTACGTTGCCAAAATAACGGGGCGCGCCCGAAAGGTTAGTGATCACAAACGTACGCTGACGGACACCCGCGGGCGTTGCAACCGATCCAAAATGCGTAAAGTTGGTCTCGGTGGTTGTGGTCGAGCCTTTTACAACGTCATTGCCGTTGCCGTAAACGTAAATATTGTTGGCGCCTTTGGCCGTTCCGCTGATGTTAAAAGTGTAAGGACTTTCATCAGGGTCGTTGCTCAAAATCGTAACCGTCGCATTCTTGGCGCCCGGCGACGTTGGGTTAAACGTAATTTCAAAAGGTTCTATACTTCCGCCGGAAATACCCGTCACCGCTGGCGGCGTCGTTACAGTAAACATCGAGGCGTGCGGACCTGAAATGGCAATAACCGGAGCTCCTGTCAGGTTAAGTACCGTCGATCCAAGGTTTTCAATCTCGAAAGTGCGGACTACGGTTGTGACGCCCACAGTAGCCACACCAAATGCCGTGTGATTGGTACCCATTGGGTAGATGCTGTTGTCGGGGATTGATACGCCATTGCCCACCACATTGATATCAACCGACGGCGTCATCGTTCCCGTTCCCTGAACCACAAAGTTGTACGGGTTCTCATCGGCATCATTGTTAGCGATGTTGACGGTGGCCGTGCGAACACCGCTTACTGAGGGCGTAAATCGTATGTCGAAATCAAGGCTCGAGCCGGGCGTGATGGTTTGCGGAAACGTAATGCCCAGAACGGCAAAGTCAGCCAATGCAGCCCCTGTAAATGTAATGCCGGTAACGTTCAGGTTTTGTCCGCCCACGTTTTCAATGCGAAAAGTTTTGATTTGGTTGCCGGGAATCACAACGGTCGCAAACTGTGTGTTGTCGGTTCCTTGTGGCGTGACGTCGCCGTCGGCAATGGTTGGGTTTGAACCGATGACACCGCGAACATTGATTTCCGGACCCGAGCCGGTTGTGCAGTTTGTCACCGGAATGGTGGGCACTGTGCGATAGTTTATCGTGGCCAGAGCGCCCCCTACTGTCTGAACGGGAAACAATCGGAAGTAGTAAGTTGTGCCGGCGTCAAGTCCGGGTACGATGTAGCTGTTTGTTGCTGGGTTCAAAAAATTAGTATAGCCGTGAACGGTTCCGTTGCCAATCGCCGTGCCCGGAGCGTAGTAAACACCATCCGTTGGAACGCCTGTTGGCGCTGCACCCTGCCGCATGAGAATCATGTAAGCATCGGCACTTACCGAGCCTGGGCTTGAAAAATTGAGTGTGATTTGAGCCGTACCAACTGCCGTACAGGTATAGATTGATGGATACGCAATTGGGTCAGGGGCGAGTGTGGTAAAGGTTGCCGTCTCAGCAGCTACCGTGTTATAGCAGATGTTGGTTCCCGATCCGTTATAGGCGTAAACCGTCACCGTGTAGGACGTGGCCGGCAACAATCCGGTAATTCCGGAAACGCTGGTTCCCGACGCCCGATACACCACGCGGTTGTTGGTGTCAATTTGTCCGGCCGATGCCCAGGCCGTGTTGGGTGTGTAGTTGGTTCCGCTTACCGGAAGCGCATCAGGCTGAGCCGTTGGGCGAATCACCACCATCGATCCGGCGGCGGTAAGCCCGGCATCCCATGAAAAATCGGCACCGCCAGCTGTAATGTTCGAAACCGCAATAGACGACGCCTGAGTGGTTGGCGTGGTACAAGGCGTGGTACAAGAGGCGGGCGCTGTTCCAAAGCCTGTCATATTGGATACAGGAGTTGTTGATACTGTTGTGTAACGCAAGCTGGGATCAGTCCATGAAGTGGTGACACCGGTACAGATACCATCAATGATTTGGATGTTTTGATTCTCGGTGCTGACGCCGTTTGCGCTCCATCCAGTCCCAGGGTCGACCCCACATTCACCAATTACATCCTGAAGCACACCGCCCAAAGTAACCTGCAACGCATCGTCCCCGTTAAAACTAAAAGCAAACGTTGTGGTCCCGCTCAGATTGGCTCCGTTGGCATTGGCATAAGTAACAAGATTAGCGGTCCCGATCACCCAAACCTCACCGGCGCGCAGGGTACCTGAGGTAATGTTGACTGCTAAAAAAGCACAAGCGGCACCATTAGCTCCTTGCCGAACCCTTAGGTTGTTGGTCGCCGAAAATACAATATCGGTAGCGGTCACATTATAAATCTCAATTCCCTTTGGTTCAGTGCCCGAATTGGTTTCAATGTACTGGCTGATAACAATCGACTGGCCGTGCGATGCAAAACCCATCAGCATCAAAAAAGCGAAAACGTAGAATCTCATAAAAAAGGTCGTTATGAAAACCTGTAAATCAACACCTTGCATTACAA
>CAZIBV010000028.1:0-1291 GCA_964537345.1 uncultured Flavobacterium sp.
ATCATGAGCCAAATATTCAACGTTGATTTTGTGCAGAAAAGCGTCGTCGCAAAAGATAAAATTGATATCGCCGGCAGTCTTGTCTTCTGATGCAATCACGCGTAAAATCCAGCTGCGGTAACGTTTCTCGTCAGATAGCTTAAAATCAGTCTCGTAGTTAAACCTAATCATTTCTGAAATATTCCTGAACCTTCTGGTTGTAATTGGGGCGCAAAGGTAACGCCTGACGGTTTAATATTTCAATACTGTTTAAATATTCCTGCAAGTTGCGCGGCAGTGGCCTCGCCTGATTGGAAAACTCCTGCTTGTTGGTCTGCGACTGGCGTTTCTTTTCCTCGCCTTGTTGCTGCATGGCTTTTTCGAGCTTTAACAACTCATACTGAAGATTCAGCGCGCGCTGCATGTTCTCGTTGTTGAAACCTTTGTTGAGCAGTTGTTTTTCCAGTTGCTTCATCTGTTCGATGGCGCTCTGACCGTTTCCGCCCATTCCCTTGCGTTCCAACTCCTTTTGCAAAGCCTCCCGAAGTTGCTTTTGCTCGCGGTAAATTTCCATGATCGCCCGTGCATCACCTTCGCCGTCGTCGCCGGTTTCGCCATCGCCCTGACCATTTCCTTGTCCGGACTTACCTTGCTGACCGGGCTTTTGGCCTTCGCCTTGTTTGCCCTGCGCGCCCTGTCCGGGTTTTTCGCCAGGCTTGTCTCCGGGTTTATCGCCGGGTTTCTGGCCCTTCATTCCGGACTTCATCTTGTCACCCAATCCTTTTTGTTTTTGGATGATATCGGGCAATTGCATGCCTGGACCTTCGCCCTGACCGGGTTTAGGCTTGCCCATTCCTGAACCTGAGAGCGACATCTGCATGGAATTGAGCACATCGCTCAGCATATCTGCAAGTTTATTGGCCGATGTGACCGCGTATTGCTGATGCGACGCACCTTTTGGAACCTGACCTTCCGAGAGCGATTCCAGCGATTTATCGACGTTGTAATGAACGTTCCCGATTTCTTTGGTGACGTCTTCGGCTATTTTGGGATTGCGCAGCGACATGGCAAAAAGACTGTCGTCGACGTGCTTGAACTGCAATTTCAAATCCTGCTGCTTGCGCAAGGCCGTGTTGTAGGCGGGCGCTCCGCGGCGCAAACCTTTAAACTGCGCCATCAAATCTTCCTGACTGAACGAATACGCCAGCAAATTGTCCAGGATTTGGCGGAGCATCTTGACGTCTTCTTCCATTTGCTCCTTTTGGTCGCCGGCCATGCTTTGCGACATTGACGATCCCATTTGCATCATCTT
>CAZIBV010000028.1:1391-18486 GCA_964537345.1 uncultured Flavobacterium sp.
AGTTCAACGAGTTGTTCCAGACTTTTTGCCTGATTTTTAGCGCTTTGTTTAAAGCGATCCATCTTTTCAAACAGTTCTTCCTGTTGGATTTTGTCGTTGAGTTGCTTGAGTTCATCCAGAAGCTTCTGGTTTTTCTCTAGGTCTTTGTCGACTTTGTCCAGACGCTTTTGAAGCGCTTCCTTGAATTCGTCTTTCTTATCGGTTTTAAACTCCTCCAGATTCTTGTCAAGTTTTTTCGCGAACTCCTTCATCAAGGCGTCCTGTTGCTCCTGACGCTTTAAAAATTCATTGACTTTTTGCTGATCCTTAAAATCAAGACTTTCCTTTTCCTTGCCCAGTTTCTGCAGCTTTTCCATCTCCGACATTTGCTTGTCCTGAGCCTTTAGCGACTTTTGCAAGCTGTTGATGTTGTCGTTTTGCTGCTGAAGAACTTCGTTTTCAATCTCCTGATCGGTCTGGATCCGGTTGCTGAAAACCGATGACTTGGAACTCTTGAATCCGTGCGGCGCATCGTTGTCAAACACCTCAAAGTAATAATCGTAAGTCACACCTTGATCGACAGGTAATGTTGATGGGAACGCAAAAACGAATCTATCGTAAACATCCTTTTTAACCGGAAGGACAAAGCGTCGGGCGTCCTTTTCCTTTCCTGTTGGATAATAGACAATCTGCAGTTTTGAAAGCCCGTAATCGTCGGAAACACGGCCAACCACATAGTTCTTTTCAAGTTTCAAACTATCAGGAGCAGCGCCCACTGTGATTGACGGAAACTGATCGCGAACGACGGCCAATCGGTACTCCAACTTTTCATACGCGCGGACATTGCTGTTTGAAGTGACAATTTGATATTCAACGTTTTGCGATACGTTTTGCGACAGCTTGAAGCGATTGTCCTCCTGCGAAAAATTCAGGTTGCGGGTTCCATCGGTCCAAACCACGCTGCCGGTTGCCACGGTAAGCATGTTCCAGGTGACGCGGGTTCCTTCAGGAATGATCGCATTGCCGGTACCTTTTACCACCTCAGGTTTTCTGTTCAGATACGCCGGAAACTGCAAAGCCATCTCAAAATTGGCTATCGAAGGTACCGCAACAACCTTTAAAGTATAATCAGCAGATGCAATTTCATTGGCATCCAGATGAAACACTAAATTGTCAGTGGGTTTTGAAAGGTTGAATGAAAACTCGCCGGGCGTTGCGCTTTCCATGTAGTATCGCTCGTCGCCAAGCACGATCATGGCCGTTTCCGGAACAATGCGCCCCTGGGTTTTGACACGCACCAAAAAGTCTTTCCCCTGCTGGGTTTTTAAATCCTGATTGAGCAGCACAAAGGTAAATGGGGCGGGCGGCTGAAACTTTTGATTGTAGTTCACCACGCGCGTAAATGACTGCGAAATCACCTCGCTGTTTCCGGAGATGTAAAAAAATGCCACCAAGGCAAGCGGAATCAGCGCAAGCGGAACAAACCTCAGATTCGTCCGGAAATTGACGGCCCGCGTAAACGGAATCGGTTGCAGGCTTGCGGCTTTCTGGTCAATCGACGCCAGCAAAAGTTCTGATTTATGGCTGTCGGAGGCCAGTTGCAAAAAGTTGGTGAGCTTGTCGTTCACCTCGCCAAAATGCTGCCCGATGATTTTGGAAGCCTGGGTATAATCAATCCCTTTCTGGAGTTTGATCAATTTGAAAACCGGGAACATAATGTATCGGACCAGCAAAAACGCCTCGACGACGACAAACGCCCAGAAAAGCGCCGTACGTCCGCCGGGACTGAGCCACAGAAAATACTCCACAAGCAGCGTAAACAGGAAATACAGTACGCCAAGCCCTACAAAAAACAGGCTTCCGCGCAACAACTCGTTAACGTAATACTTACGGATAAAGGCTTCGAGCTTGTCGTAAATCAGTTGTGTATTTTCCACAAAATCAAATCAGCGTATGAATAACCGCTAAAAGTACAATTTTAAGTTTTAGAAAATTGTTAAATCTGTCCGGCTGCCCAGAGACGCACGCCCGGTGCATTTGCGATACTTAACTATCTTTGCACAAAATTTATTGCGATGTCAAAACCAGTCCGCGTCAGATTTGCGCCAAGCCCAACAGGGCCGCTTCACATTGGAGGTGTCCGCACTGCGTTGTTCAACTACCTTTTTGCCAAAAAGCACAACGGTGTTTTTTACCTGCGTATAGAGGATACTGACCAAAACCGCTTTGTGCCCGGCGCCGAGCAATACATTTTTGAAGCTTTGGAATGGCTGGGAATTTCGCCCGACGAAACCGTGGGAAAAAACGAGAAGTTTGGTCCTTATCGTCAGAGCGAACGCAAGGAAATGTATCGGCAATACGCCATGCAACTGATTGATTCCGGTCATGCCTACTACGCCTTTGATACGGCCGAAGCACTCGACGCCCATCGCAAACAGCACGAAGAACAAGGCAAGACTTTTATCTACAACCATCACAACCGCGAAAAACTTGACAACTCCCTGAAGCTTTCGACTGAAGAAACCGCCAAAAGAGTTGCATCAGGCGAGGAATATGTCATCCGTTTCAAATCGCCGGTCAATGAAACGCTGGTGCTGCAGGATATCATTCGCGGAGACATAAAAGTTGACAGCAACCTGTTGGACGACAAGGTTTTGTTTAAGTCTGACGGCATGCCAACTTACCACCTGGCCAACATCGTCGACGACCATTTGATGGAAACCAGCCACGTAATACGCGGTGAAGAATGGTTGCCGTCCTTGCCGCTGCACGTGTTGCTTTACCGCGCCTTTGGCTGGGACGCTCCGGAGTTTGCGCACCTTCCGCTGATTTTAAAACCGGTTGGCAACGGCAAACTATCTAAGCGCGACGGCGATAAAATGGGATTTCCGGTGTTTCCGCTCGAGTGGACTGATCCGCAAACGCAATCCATTTCGGCCGGATACCGCGAACAGGGTTATTTTCCGGAGGCCGTTGTAAACTTCCTGGCGCTTTTGGGCTGGAACGACGGCACCGAGCAGGAGCTTTTCAGTCTGGAGGAATTGTGCGAGCGGTTTGATCTGGCGCGCGTTCACAAGGCGGGAGCCAAGTTTGATCCGGAAAAGAACAAGTGGTTCAACCATCAATATATGATGCTAAAGGACGATGCGTCACTGGCCAAAGAATTCGCTAAAATACTGAATGACAAGGGAATTGTTCGCGAGGATGATTTTATCCGCAAAGTCGTTTCGCTGGTAAAGGAACGTGCTGATTTTGTATCGGATTTCTGGGAACTGTCTGATTATTTCTTTACAGCGCCATCAGCTTACGATGAAAAAGCGTCCAAAAACTGGAAAGAAGACACGCCTGATTTGATGCGCCGCGTCATTTTGGAATTGGAATCGGTATCGGCATTTGAAGCAAAATCGGTGGAAACCCATTTAAAAAACTGGATGGCGAAGAACGAAATCGGCATGGGTAAAATCATGCAGCCGCTTCGCCTGAGTGTGGTTGGCGCGCTAAAAGGTCCGGATTTGTTTGAGATTCTTTCGATGATTGGCCGCGAGGAAGCCATCCGCCGAATCCAAAAAGCAATCGATACGCTGTCTTAGAGGTAAACTAAAATGGATCCGGTAAGGATTCCGGCGTGGCCTTTAAAATTGTCGCCAAAGTCTTTACCGTTAAGATTCCCGAGCAGATTGGTTACGCCATATTGATACGTGACGTTCAGCCTGACGTGTTTGAGTCCGCCGGTAAGGCCGATCGTGGGATAAAAACTGAACTTGGAAATATCGGTCAGGTCTTTGGCCGTCATGGTTTCGGTGACCTGGTTTTCCTCGTCTGATTCATCAATTTTCATCTTGCCATTCACCTGAAACATTGGCCCGACCTCGACGCTAAGGTGATGCTCGATAATGTTGTAGCTGAGCAAAAGCGAGATTTGTGCCGATGGAAGTTTAAATTTGACGTCTTCTTCAATCAATCCGTTGGTGGTTTTTACGGTGAAATTGTTCTCGCTGAACTGAATGCTGTAGATCATTGAAAAATCATTGTAGAAATTTCCGCGCACTGACAGCCCGCCCGACCATCCCGTTCCGGCAGTGGCCTCAAAATTATCGGTATTGAGCGTAAACTGATTGATTCCCAGCGAAATTCCAATTCGGTTGGAGTCGCGGTAACGCATTTGGGCACTTGCCAAAACGGTAAGAGCCAGGAATAAAAATGTAAACAGCGTTTTCTTCATCGTGCAGGATTTAGGCGGCAAACCTAAAGATTTTTTGTACATTAACCCGAATTTAATTTTAAATCCTTACCATGGAAATTTCAACCATTATTATTCTGGTAGTAGGACTGCTTGTTTTACTATCGGCGTTCTTTACCGTTAAACAGCAATCGGCGGCGATTATCGAACGATTTGGCCGTTATCATTCTATCCGACATTCCGGCCTTCAGATCAAGATTCCCGTCATCGACAAAATTGCGGGTAAAATCAACCTGAAAATCCAGCAGCTTGACGTGGTAATCGAAACCAAGACCAAGGATAACGTGTTTGTCAAACTCAAGGTATCGGTTCAGTTCATGGTAATCAAGGACAAGGTTTACGACGCATTCTACAAATTGGAATATCCTCATGATCAGATTACTGCGTACGTTTTTGACGTGGTTCGCGCCGAGGTTCCAAAACTTAAACTCGACGATGTTTTTGAACGCAAGGACGATATTGCGATTGCCGTAAAACGCGAACTCAACGAGGCGATGACAACTTATGGATATGACATCATCAATACACTGGTGACCGATATCGATCCGGACATTCAGGTAAAAAATGCCATGAACCGAATCAACGCCGCCGACCGCGAAAAAACCGCAACGGAATTCGAAGCTGAATCAGCCCGTATCCGTATCGTGGCCAAAGCCAAGGCGGAAGCCGAAAGCAAGCGTCTTCAGGGTCAGGGTATTGCCGATCAACGTCGTGAAATTGCCCGCGGCCTGGTAGAAAGTGTCGAGGTTTTGAACAAAGTCGGCATCAACTCACAGGAAGCTTCGGCGCTGATTGTGGTGACACAACACTATGACACACTGCAATCTATCGGAAGCGATACCAACTCTAACCTCATTTTGTTGCCGAATTCCCCGCAAGCCGCCAACGACATGCTCAACAACATGGTGGTGTCCTTTGCGGCGTCAAACCAGGTAGGCGAGGCGATGAAAAAATCGGTAAAAAAGAAAAATGATTTTGACCCGCCAAGGTTAAACCATCCGGAAACACCGGAAGATGAAGAATAAAAAGAGGGGCAATCGCCCCTTTTTTATTGATACTTGGCTGCCTCTTGTTTGAGTCGCGCCAATTTCTCTTCCATGAACTTGATGACATCCTCAGATTTTCCCGAAATATTCGATACCAAATCGTCATACGCTTGTTCAGGGTCGATGTTGGCAACCTTTTCTTTTACTTCTTCATACTTGTCTTTTACTTTTTGCTTGGCTTCACCAAATCCCTCTTTTAACTTTTCGCGGGTTTTAGATCCTTTGTCAGGTGCGAGCAAAATTCCCAATCCTGCACCTACGGCAACACCAACCAAGAGTGCGATGCCAATATCTGAATTACGTGACATATTTTTTGATTTTTAGTTCTTCTAAAGTTAGCCAATAAAAAACAACCGCACTGTTAAGGCGTCGTTAAAGGCAAAAAATTGAAAAAATCAATTAAAGCGAATTACAAGGCAAATCGCGTCAGCAAACATATAAGAACCTTAAAAAAAGTTTTTCACGCATCTAATTCAAAATATGAAAGCCGATTTCTACAACTAAAATTTATGTAAAATTTAAAACCGATAGTTTTTTCTAATAATAAAAAAGTCCGATTAAAAAACCGGACTCAATAGATAAATTGAATTTGCTCTAGGCGATAAATTGCTCGCGTGCTTCAGGATCATTTTCGAGATTTTTCATCACCGCATTTCGCACAAACTCAGATTCGCTCTTTAGAGAAAGCTGATAAAATTTGTGTAACACTTCCTGATCGACTTGATCAAACCTGAGCGACGAATACTTGAACAACCAGTTGGCGAATAGCAGCGAACTTTTTGTGTTGTTGACATTTTTTGCAAACGATTGCTGCAACAACGTATAACCTTGCACCGATTTGATTTGTACCGATACCGATTCTTCAATGGCATCGCGGCTTTCCTGATCGTCGGCTTTAAAATAACGGTTGATTTCCTTGAGCGCGTTGTTGATGGCGTTCTCTTCCTTTTTACCTTTTTCTTCCCACGAATCCTTGAGCGTTACCGTCCTGTTAAACACGGGTTTACCCGGACGCGAATCCTTGTCGGCTACAAAATATCCCAGTCGCTGAAACTGAAATTTGTCTTCCGGGACCACGTTCACCAAGCTCGGCTCGACGTATCCGGTAACAATTTTAAGCGAGTCAGGATTGACAAACTCCAAAAAGTCTTTCTCCTTGTGCGAATCCGGCGCCTCATCCAGGAACAATCGGTCATAAAGGCGAACTTGGGCCTCTTTGGCGTGCGCAACCGACACCCAATGCAGCGTGCCCGAAACCTTGCGCAGGCTGGCCTCGGAGCCACTTCCGCTCAAACTTTCAGGATCGTAGGTAGCGTGAATCTCGGTAATCAATCCCGACGCGTCTTTCACTACATTTTCACCTTTAATGATGTAGGCGTTTTTAAGTCGGACCTCGCGACCAATGCTCAAACGGAAGAATTTTGACGGTGCGTCTTCCATAAAGTCCTCGCGCTCAATATATAACTCACGCGTAAAAGGAACTTTTCGGAAACCTTGCGTGCCGTCTTCCGGATTGTTTTCGGCATCCAGCCATTCCTCACCGTCTTGCGGATAATTGGTGATGACCAGTTTTACCGGATCGAGAACTGCCATGACGCGCGGTGTAATCTTGTTGAGATCTTCGCGAACGCAATGTTCCAAAAGCGATACGTTGATCAGGTTGTCGCGCTTGGCGATGCCGATGGTGTTGGCAAAATTGCGTAGCGATGCAGCCGTATAGCCGCGTCGGCGCATGCCGGAAATTGTCGACATACGCGGATCATCCCATCCGTCAACGTGGCCTTCCTCGACCAATTTGAGCAACTTACGCTTGGAAACAACCGTATGGCTCAGGTTGCGGCGGGCAAACTCGCGCTGTTTTGGACGAACCTTTGTCGGGTCATATATCTGATCCAAAAACCAGTCGTACAGTTCGCGGTGCGGCAAAAACTCGAGTGTGCAAAATGAGTGCGAAATAGCCTCCAGGTAATCGCTCTCACCGTGCGCCCAATCATACATTGGGTAAATGCACCAATCGTTGCCGGTGCGGTGGTGATGTTTGTGCAAAATCCGGTACATGATAGGATCGCGCATCAGCATATTAGGCGATGACATGTCAATTTTTGCACGCAGAATATGGCTGCCTTCCGGGAACTCACCGTTTTTCATTCGGGTAAATAGGTCCAGGTTTTCGTCAACCGACCGGTCGCGGAACGGACTGTTCACACCGGGCGTGGTAGGCGTTCCTTTTTGGGCGGCCATTTCCTCAGAGGTTTGGCTGTCGACATAAGCCTTTCCCTTTTTGATCAGTTCGACGGCCCAGTCATAAAGCTGCTGGAAATAGTCGGAGGCATATCGTTCTTCGGCCCATTGATAGCCCAGCCACTGGACGTCGCGCTTGATGGAATCAACAAATTCCTGCTCTTCCTTGGCCGGATTGGTGTCGTCAAAACGCAGATTTACCGGCGCATTGTAGTCAATCCCGAGGCCGAAATTCAGGGCGATGGCACTGGCGTGGCCAATGTGAAGATAGCCGTTTGGTTCGGGCGGAAACCGGAACCGCAGTTTATGGTGCGGAAGACCATTTTTTAAATCGTCTTCTATGATTTGCTCGATGAAATTCAGTGATTTTTCTTCTGACATGAAAAGCGTAATTTTGAACAAAGATAAAGATTGTTTGGCTTAAGGACGATCCTTTTCAAATCACTACGCTATGGGAACGATAAGATTACACAACATCCGCACATTTTCCTATCACGGATGCCTGCCGGAAGAGAGTAAGATAGGATCAGATTACCTTGTCAATCTGGAAATTAAAACAGATTTGCGCAAATCAGCCATAAGTGATAACCTGGCGGATACTGTGGATTACGTCTACCTGAACCGCGTGGTAAAAGAAGAAATGGCGATACGGTCAAACCTGTTGGAACACGTGGCGCACCGGATTGTAGTGCGAATTTTTGACGAATTGCCGCAGGTTTCCAGGATTCTGATATCGGTAGCCAAAATAAATCCTCCTATTGGCGGCGATGTGGAAAGCGTGGCGGTGGAGATGGAGGAATACCGCTCTTGAACGATCAATAGACAATCCCTGAAAACAAAAAAAACCCTCCGCGAAGAGGGTTTTTTCCATTTTGAGGCATCGAGCGGATTCGAACCGCTGTACGAGCTTTTGCAGAGCCCTGCCTAGCCACTCGGCCACGACGCCATAACGGACGGCAAACTTAACGAAATTATTTTAAATTATGAATCCGGATGCAAAATTAAAGCTACTTTTTTTAACAGGATTTGTCGGCGTCAATCTCAGAAAAAGCTGAGTTATTAAAACCAGTTATTCCATCTTTTCCAACGCCTTTTTTACGAGTTTCTGATCGCTCGGGAACCAAGCCTGCGAGACGATCGCCAGCCCGAAAATAACCAGCATAATCGAAATTCCGCGTTTGATTTTCAAAATGTTGATGGGCGTCAACCGGCTTTTGAGTTGTTTGGCGGCCAATACTTTAAAAATGTCGATCACCAGATAACTGCCTAAAACCGATCCGAAAAAAGTAACGATGCGTCCGGTTTGCATTTCCAATTTTGGCCCAACTGAAATCAAAATCAAAAACCAGAAAAACAGCACGCCCACGTTGATAAAATTCAGCAGGAATCCCTTCATAAAAAGGTTTCCGTAATTTTTCTTGATCAATTCAACGGTGGCGTCCGGTTCTTCAATACGCAAACGCTTGCCCACTTTGCGAAGTTTAAAGTAGGAAATCAATCCGTATGAAACCATGATCACACCACCAAAAATAAAAATCCCGGGATCGTTCCGTATGCTTAGAATAAGCCGGTAACTACTGCCGTAAGCCACAAGGATAAAGATGATATCGGCAACAATAACGCCTAAATCAAAGGCCATGGCAGCCCTGAAACCTTTGACGGCGGCTGTTTCAAGAAGCACAAAAAAAACCGGCCCTACCATAAAGCTTAATAAAATGCCCAGCGGTATGGCGGTTAAAATATCCTGGATCATGTCTGGCTGTGTTAATTCAAAATTAACAAATAATCACCAAACTAATGTACTTTGACGATGCCGCCCAGCGCAGTTTTTTGATTTACCTGTTTGGGATTGCCGTAAACATCTACCGTTCCGCCACCACTTACCTTGGCATTGACGAACTGCGTTGCAAAAACTTCGGCTTCTCCTCCGGCCTTCATATCGATGTCCATCTGGCGCGTTTCAAGCTTTTTTGCTTCGAGTATGCCACCGGTTCCCATCCGGGCGTTGACCACGTCAGCCGTGCCGGAAAGTTTCAGAATACCACCGGTGACTGATCTGATTTCGGCTTTTTCTACTTCGAGTTGCAATTTGACTTGTGCGCCTTCCTTGGCCTGAAGTTCAATAAAACCTTGTTTGATTACATCGGCTGAACCGATATAAGAACCCTCCGACGCATCAATCGAGTTGAGTTGCTTGTAAAAAATTCTTACTTCAACATCATCGCCGTCCAAAAGTTTTGACAGTTTCATGCGGATTTTAAGCTGTCCGTTGTTATTGACCACTTCAACTTCCTGCGACCGTTTTCCCGTAATCTCAACGCGATTAACGTCAGATTTGACAAGTTCGGCCTGAATCTGATCAAATACCCGGACTTGATCGAAATCACCCGGATCCTTGATGGTTTGCGCTATGAGCGATACACTGCACAGCAAAGAGAAAAATAATAATTTCATGCTATTCGTTTTTTCGGATAAAATGAAAGTCGAGCTGCTTTTTGACCAGGTCGGCGTTTTTCACTTTTACAAAAACTTCGTCGCCTAGTTGCAGCAGTTTTTTTGAAACTTCGCCTACCAGCGCATATTGTTTTTCGTCAAACGTATAATAATCGTCCTTTATTTCACGGATGCGGCACATACCCTCGCATTTATTCTCAATGATTTCAACGTAGATACCCCATTCCGTCACGCCCGATATCACACCAAGGAATTCCTGATCCTGGTGATCCTGCATGTATTTTACCTGCATGTATTTTACTGAATCGCGTTCGGCATTAGTAGCCAGGCCTTCCATATTGGACGAGTGTTCACATTTTTCCTCATAAACCGTGGCACTGGCCGATGCGGCTCCGTCTAGATAATCCTGCAGTAACCTATGGACCATAACGTCCGGATAGCGGCGGATAGGCGACGTAAAATGCGAATAATAATCAAACGCAAGACCGTAATGGCCAATGTTCTCGGTGGAATACTTGGCCTTGCTCATGCTCCGGATAGCCAGCGTGTCGATAAGGTTTTGTTCCTTTTTGCCAACGACACTTTCCATCAGGTTGCTAAGCGATTTTGAAATGTCTTTTTTAGACTTGAAATTCAGGCTGTATCCAAACTTTGAAACCACCGTTTGAAGGTTGATCAGTTTGTCCTCGTTGGGTTCGTCGTGGATGCGGTAAACAAATGTCTTTTTTTGCTTGCCGATGTATTCCGCCACTTTCCGGTTGGCCAAAAGCATGAATTCCTCAATGAGGTGATTGGCATCCTTGGCTATTTTAAAGTAAACGCCAATCGGTTCGGCATTTTCGTCCAGGTTGAATTTTACCTCGACTTTATCAAATGAGATGGCACCCGCCTTCATCCGGTTTCTGCGCATGATCTTGGCCAATTCGTCCAGTTTGAGTGTGGCTTTCAGGATTTCATCGGATACTGAATATTGCTCGCCAGTAATTGAAACCTCGGCCGGGATCACCGGCTTTTTGGTTTCAATCAATTGCTGGGCTTCTTCATACGCAAAGCGCTGATCCGAATAAATCACCGTCCGTCCAAACCATTGGTTCACGAGTTGCGCCGACGGAGTCATTTCAAAAACGGCCGAGAACGTATACTTTTCCTCATTGGGACGCAAGGAACAGGCAAAGTTTGACAACACTTCCGGAAGCATCGGCACTACCCTGTCAACCAGATAGACCGATGTCGCACGGTTGTAGGCTTCATCGTCCAGAATAGTTCCCGGACGGACATAATGTGAAACATCGGCAATGTGAATCCCAATTTCGTAATTCCCGTTGTCGAGTTCTTTAAAGGAAAGCGCATCGTCAAAATCCTTGGCATCCTTAGGGTCGATGGTAAACGTAAGCGTGTCGCGCATATCCCTGCGACGGGCAATTTCATCCGGCTGGATGGAGGTGTCCAGCTGTTCGGCATAGGCTTCAACTTCGGCCGGAAACTCATACGGCAAACCATATTCGGCCAGGATGGCGTGGATTTCTGTATCGTGTTCGCCGGGTTTGCCCAAAACTTCAACGACCGCACCAAACGGGCTGTCGGCTTTGGCTGGCCAATCTTCAATACGCACCAACACCACATCGCCGTTTTGAGCAGCGCCGTACTTGTCCTTTGGAATAAAAATATCCGTGTACATTTTAGCGTTGGCCGTAGAGACAAACGCAAAGTTTTTCTGAATGTCAATCACACCTACAAAATCAGTTTTGGCGCGCTTGACAATTTCAACCACTTCAGCCTCAGGGCGCTTGCCACTTCGACGGTTGTAGATGTAAACCTTTACCGTGTCGCCATCAAGGGCGTGGTTCAGGTTGTTGGTTGGGATAAAAACGTCTTCTTCCAGCTCCGGACTCACAAAATAAGCAGTCCGGCGGCTGGTCATGTCAATTGTTCCCTCGTAGTAATCCTGCTGGGACATTTGAACCATGTAATGCCCGGCTTCAGTTTCAGTTATCTGCTTTTTTGATGCCAGCAACTTGAGATTTTTGATGATCTCATTCCGGCTATGGGTATCGTCCAGCTCCATTTTAGCCGCCAGCTGTTTGTAAGTGTAAGCTTTGTTGGCGTGCTTGGAAAGTATTTTTAGAATTTTTGACGCAAAGTCCTTGGGTTTTTTCTTATCGTGTTTACGGTGTTTCTTCATTGGTTTTTTATGCATTCGGGAATAAAAGTACAAAATACAGTCTCGGTTTCAGCAGACGGCTCCACAAGCTTATGCAAATATTAACGCAAACAGACGGTTTTCATCAAAAGCCATTGTCAACAATCATTATATACAATCAAATATTTTTAAAATTTAAAATTGAATTTATGATGATTATGATGTAGTGTTGATAGGTCGAATAATTTTTTGACGGGTCTGTTGGATTTGTGTTTTTACCTTTTTGTAACAATTTATTAACATCGATATAGACTTCTAATCTATTGAATACAAACAGGACGACAAATGTTTTTAACAACTGTTGATTGTCATATTTGTAAGCAGATGACTGATAAATAAATCAAAAAATCATGTTAAAAACACACTTGAAACTGCTCATAACTTTTAACAAAATTCCCGAAACTTTTCTTGCATTTTTCACCTCGATTTTCCAATGCAAAACCCAAACTGATACACCAAATTTATTTGCCATTTTGTATCGACTATTTATTAACAACCAGCCGATAAAAATTGCGTGCTGTAAATCAAGGCTTTTTAATATTTATCAACAGCCTGTCATTTTAAAGAATTTTCCTTCTGACCGATGCCGCTCAAGCCCTTCAATTCTGTCGTATCTTTGTCAAAACACGCAACATGAAAATTTCAATAGGAAACGATCACGCCGGACCGGAATACAAACAAGCCATTGTCGCTATGTTGACAAAAGCCGGCCACCAGGTCATCAACCACGGAACCGACTCACCAGACAGTGTCGACTATCCTGATTTTGGACATCCCGTAGCGCTCGACGTGCAGGAAGGCCGCGCCGATTTTGGCATCGTCATCTGCGGAAGCGGCAACGGCATCAACATGACGGTTAACAAACACCAGGGAATTCGCGCCGCCCTCTGCTGGAACAAGGAAATTGCCGCCCTCGCCCGTTTGCACAATAACGCCAACATCATCAGCATTCCCGCCCGATTCACCGCCATTCCACAAGCGGTTGAAATGGTCGAGACGTTTTTATCGACAGCCTTTGAAGGTGGCCGTCACCAAAACCGCGTCGACAAAATCTCATGCCGTTAATATATAGAAAGCCAATATTTTAAGCTTTTTGACAAAAATGTCGCCTAAATGTCACCCGGATGACGCTATCAAAAATACGGTTTACCCTATAGTTTTGCTCCATTAAATTTGTTGCGATGACAATAGGAAGCAAAATCTACCAAGCCCGAAAAAACAAGGGATTTTCACAGGAAGAACTCGCCAGCCAGGCCGGAATCAGTTTAAGGACACTGCAGCGCATTGAAAAATTCGCATCGCAGCCGCATGGGCACACTTTAAAATCTATTTGCGCCGTACTCGATCTCAAGGTGGAAAATCTTATGGATTACGGAAAATTTGAGAGCCGTCAGGATTTGGTTTTTCTGCATCTTGGCGTACTGGCTGAGTTTTTTATTCCGATGGGCAGCATCATTCTTCCGCTGGTCCTTTGGCTCAATAAGAAAAATCAGATTGTACTGGCTGACGAGCACGGGAAAAACATCCTCAACTTTCAGATTTTGTACGTCATTGTCAGCAACGTCATTCTCTTTGCGGGCGTTTATGGCAAGTTGATGCATTACGAGTATTTCAGCTATTTTTTCTGGACCTACGGACTGATGTATTTAGGGTCAAAAATCTACGCCATTCGCGCCGCCGTGGGTGTTAATAAAAATCCCGAACGCCTTTTTTACCCTAATTGGATTAGATTTGTGCGATAATATTCGCCCATGACCAAAACCCAATACATTGGCCAGAACAGCGGGGTTCCCGCCAAACAGATTGACAACACCCTGGCACTTTTGCTGGATGATTGCACCATTCCGTTTATCTCCCGTTACCGAAAGGATTTTACCGGAAACCTCGACGAAGTGGCCATCGCCCAGATTGACAAGCTCCACCGTCAGTATGACGAAATCGTCAAGCGAAAGGAAACCATCCTGAAAGCCATTGCCGAGCAGAATTCGCTTACGGCCGATCTGCAGCAAAAAATAGAATCATCCTTTGACCTGGCTGAACTGGAAGATTTTTATCTGCCTTACAAAAAGAAAAAGAAAACCCGCGCCGATGTAGCCCGTGAACGCGGCCTGGAACCACTGGCCAAAATCATCATGTCGCAAAACAACGCGGGCCTGGATAACTTGTTCCGTTTTTTAACCGATGACGTTCCCAGCGAAGAAGCCGTTCTTCAGGGCGCCCGCGACATCATTGCCGAGTGGATCAATGAAAACATATATGTACGCCGCCAACTCCGACGCAGTTTTCAGCGCGAAATGCAAGTGGGAACCAGGGTGGTAAAAGGCAAGGAAACTGATGAAGCCGCGCAAAAATTTTCGCAGTATTTTGACTGGTCTGAAAGTTTGTACAAAGCGCCGCCTCACAGGCTTTTGGCCATGCTACGGGCTGAAAATGAAGGCGTCATCAAACTAAAACTCTCCGCCGACGATGACCAGGCGCTGGACATCATTGAGCGCGCCGTCATCAAACATCCGTCAGCCATGGCCACGCACATCAGCCAGGCCGCCGCCGACAGCTACAAGCGCCTGCTTTTACCCGCGCTGGGCAACGAATTGCTTCAGGAAGCCAAAGCTAAGGCCGATGCCGCCTCGATCAAGGTTTTTGCCGCCAACCTGTCTCAACTTCTCATGGCGCCACCGCTGGGCGAAAAGCGCATCATGGCCATCGATCCCGGATTCAAAAGCGGTTGTAAAGTGGTTTGTCTGGATCAAAAAGGCGATCTGCTCCACAACGAAACCATTTTTC
Source organism: uncultured Flavobacterium sp. (assembly GCA_964537345.1). Classification (GTDB taxonomy): domain Bacteria; phylum Bacteroidota; class Bacteroidia; order Flavobacteriales; family Flavobacteriaceae; genus Flavobacterium. The sequence continues at coordinate 16,336 of CAZIBV010000028.1, forward strand.
CGCACGCGCCCCAACGCGAAACGACCATGGCGCTTAAAAAAGTGCGTTCAATGGCCAATGCTTACAAGGTTGAAGCCATCGCTATCGGCAACGGAACCGCCTCACGCGAGACCGAGGATTTTATCAAACAGATAGCCTTTGACCATCCGGTGCAGGTTTTTGTGGTCAGCGAGGCCGGAGCGTCGGTCTATTCGGCGTCCAAAATTGCGCGCGATGAATTTCCCAACTACGACGTCACGGTTCGCGGCGCGGTTTCCATCGGGCGACGACTGTCAGATCCGCTGGCCGAACTAGTCAAAATCGATCCAAAAGCAATCGGCGTAGGCCAGTACCAACACGATGTCGACCAAAATCTGTTGCGTGACGAACTCGACGCTGTGGTGGTGCGATGTGTCAACGCCGTGGGCATCAACGTCAACACCGCCAGTAAAAACCTGCTGGGATATGTTTCCGGAATTGGTGAAAAACTGGCCGAAAATATCATCGCCTATCGCTCGGCAAACGGGCCTTTCAAGTCGCGCGCCGAACTTAAAAAAGTACCGCGTCTGGGCGACAAAGCCTATCAACAGAGCGCGGCGTTTATCCGGATTTCAGGCGCGTCCAATCCGCTCGACAACTCGGCCGTCCACCCGGAAGCCTACGGAATTGTCGAGAGCATGGCCAAATCCTTGAAGTTATCGGTGGCTGATCTTGTTGGCAACAAGGAACAGATTTCCAAAATCGATCCGCAGCAATTTGTAACGCCAACCGTCGGGATCCTTGCGCTCAAAGACATTTTAAAGGAACTTGAAAAACCCGGGCTCGATCCGCGAAAAGCCGCGGCCGTCTTTGAATTTGATCGCTCGGTTCGCACGCTAAACGATTTGCGTCCCGGAATGATTTTGCCGGGAATCGTCAACAACATCACGGCTTTTGGTTGCTTTGTCGACATCGGCGTCAAGGAAAGCGGCCTGGTGCACATCTCGCAACTACGCGACGGATTTGTAAAGGATGTCAATGACGTGGTCAAGCTCCACCAACACGTTCAGGTAAAAGTCCTGGAGGTCGATGCCGCGCGCAAACGCATCCAGCTGTCGATGGTGTTTTAGGGCGTGCCGGCAGTTTAATGGACAAATGACAATTGATAATTGACAATGATCCTTTAGGTTAATGGGCCGTCGGGCTGTTCGCTGTATCTTGCCAAACCCAAAAGGAAAAATCTTTAGGCTTTGGCAAGGATGCCGCTTCCATCCCTCACGCAGGCTGCGGAACAAATAAAAAAAATCCCAAAAACCAATGCTCAAAAAGTACTGGAATTTGGAATTCTAATATGTAAAGGCAATTTACGCCTTGTTTTCTTCGTCTTTTTTAGAGTTTGCCGGTTGATCGTCTTTAGCGGCATTCTTGAACTCCTTGACACCTGATCCCAGGCCTTTCATGAGTTCAGGGATCTTTTTACCGCCAAAAAGCAGCAGGATGATCACCACGATCAAAAGAATCTCTTTAAAACCTAAACCTCCCATAACACAGTGTTTACGCCTAAGCATTTAATTATTGCTGCAAAGATAGAAATAAAATAAGCCCGCTAAACATTTTGGCCTACAATTCTAAAGCCCCCGCAGGTAAAGCCCGCCAACCGTTAATTGTTATATTTGTAAACCCAAGGAGCAAAAATGTCAGCAAAAAGGCAAAAACGACGCGTTCTAAAAAAACGGCTGTTCACCAAGAACAGGCTGGTGATTCTCAATGAGGACTCCTTTGAAGAAATTTTCTCGCTGCGCCTTACCTTGATGAACGTTTTTGTGGTGGCCGTTCTGGGCGCTGTCTTTCTTATATCGGTTACCACCTACATCATCGCTTTTACGCCGCTTCGCGAGTACATTCCGGGATATGCTTCAACCCAGCTCAAACGCGATGCCACCAACCTGGCGCTCAAATCTGATTCGCTCACACTTGTTCTCAAGCAAAATGAGGCTTACCTGGCGTCGATCAAAAAAGTGCTCACCGGCAATCTTGACATCGCCAAACTAAGCAAAGATTCGATCACCGCGCTCGAACTCAAACATCCCGATCCCGACGATACGGCACCAACGGCCGAGGAGCTGGAACTGCGCCAACAGGTTCAAAAAGAAGACAAATACAACGTCCTGGAAAACGCCAAACCCAAAACCC
>CAZIBV010000028.1:18586-26583 GCA_964537345.1 uncultured Flavobacterium sp.
GCCGGTTCGGGAGGATCAGAATCTACCGGAGTCCACCTGCATTTTGAACTCTGGAAAGACGGCCACCCGATTGATCCGCAAAAGTTTATTTCGTTTGAATGATGGATACGATTTTTAAATACGTATTGGAAATGCCCTTTATTTGTGGCGTTATTTTTATGGTGGTGTCGGCCATTACCGCAGCTTTTCCGCCAAAATCCATCAATGCGCTTTACGGTTATCGCACCCCGTCGTCGATGAAATCCAAGGAGCGCTGGGATTTTGCCCAAAAATATTCAACCCGACGCATGTTTGTGGCCGGAATTGGCATGACCATTTTGTCGTTGGCAGGAACCATCGCAAAAGGTCAGGTGGCAATGGAACTCGCCATTGGTTTTGCCATACTTTTTGGCGCGGCTGCCTATATTTTGATCACCACCGAACTCGCGCTTAAAAAGAACTTTCCCTGATGTCGATAAAATCAATAGCTGCCAAGATTTTTGCCCGTTGGGTTGTGTCGCGCACCCGCAAGTGGTCGTCAAACCCTGTGGAATCGCAAAAGCGCGTCTTTAAACAATTGATCGCAAAAGCCGCCGCTACGCAGTTTGGCCGCGACCACGGATTTTCCTCTATCGCAACGCCGCAGGATTTTGCGCAAAAAGTTCCCATCCGCGATTATGAAGGACTTAAAAACTATGTCGACCGCGTTGTATCAGGCGAGCCGGACATTCTTTGGCCGGGAAAACCCATTTATTTCGCCAAGACTTCCGGAACCACATCGGGTGCCAAGTACATTCCGCTCACGCGCGAGTCCATGCCTTATCACGTTCAGGCTGCGCGCGATGCGATTTTGCATTATATCGATCAGACGGGCAACGCGGATTTCGTCGACGGAAAAATGATCTTTTTACAGGGAAGTCCTGTCCTCGACGAGAAGAATGGCATCAAACTGGGCCGACTTTCCGGCATTGTGGCGCACTACGTTCCGGCGTATCTGCAAAAAAACCGAATGCCGTCGTGGGAAACCAATTGCATCGACGATTGGGAAACCAAGGTTGATGCGATCGTGGCCGAAACCCTTCCTGAAAACATGACGGTGATTTCCGGAATACCGTCGTGGGTGCAGATGTATTTTGAAAAACTGGTGGAAAAAGGCCAAAAGCCGGTGGGCGAGATTTTCCGGAATTTCAGCCTGTTTATTTATGGCGGTGTTAATTACGAACCGTATCGGGCCAAGTTTGAAAGCCTGATCGGGCGCAAGGTTGACAGCATTGAGTTGTTTCCGGCCAGCGAAGGATTCTTTGCCTATCAGGATTCGCAAACGGAAAAAGGCATGTTACTGCTGCTGGATTCCGGCATTTTTTTCGAGTTTGTAAAGGCCGATGAGTTTTTTAACGACAATCCGCGCCGACTCACCATTGGCGAGGTCGAACTTGGTGTCAACTACGTTTTGATTCTCTCGTCCAACGCCGGATTGTGGGCTTACAACATTGGCGATACCGTGATGTTTACCTCGACATCGCCCTACCGGGTGGTGGTTACCGGGCGCATCAAACATTACATTTCAGCTTTTGGCGAACACGTTATCGGCAAAGAAGTCGAGATGGCGCTGCAGGAAGCTCTGGAACAGTCGGGCGCGCTGGTGACTGAATTTACCGTCGCACCGCAAATTGCCCCGCTTCAAGGTTTGCCGTATCACGAATGGTTTATTGAATTTGAACGCGAACCCCATGATTTTGAGGCTTTCTCGATGGCTCTGGACCAGGCGATGCGAAAACAGAATATTTATTACGACGATCTGATTGCCGGAAATGTGTTGCGCACTGCGGTGGTGACGCGTGTTTCGCGGGGCGGATTTACGCATTATATGAAATCGGTGGGACGTCTGGGCGGGCAAAACAAACTGCCGCGTTTAAGCAATGACCGGAGTATCGCCGACGTTCTGCCAGTGGTTTAGCTAAAAATTTTACCTTTGCGGGTTAGATATAAAGAATTGAATGAAAGAAACTAAAGTAATCGTACGGTCACGGGCGCAGGAATCGTCCAGCGCCGTCGAAAAATTATACATCACCATGCGCCACTTGTTCAACCGCGGGTTTTACAAGCCAATGGGTGTATCGGGTGAAACACTCAGGGAGGCGCTTTTACAACTTCGACCTGAGATTTACGGCAGCATCGCCGAGGAAAAAGTGGAACTCAACGGCTTGTTGTACGTCATCGAACGGCTTCCGGTGGGCATCGAGGAGTGCAGGTTTATCAACCTGACATCTGACGAAGGCTATTCAAAATCACACTTCAAGGCCATCATCCCACCCAAGCGTCGCCGCAATTGTTACCGCATCGACGCCGAGCAGATGAACGTTGAAATCACCCGCGGCCGATCAGACATTTACGATATCCTGACGCACCTGACTTTTATCTTTATCGAATCACATAAGATCAAGGACCGCGTACTTCTTGACGAAAGCGGTGAGGTATCGCGCGACTGGCACAAACTGGAGCAGGCGGTTCAACAGCCGGGTAAACTCTCACAGCAAGCCCGCGAGATCGCCATATCGCACGCGGCCAATATTCTGGGTCGCACCTTTGCCGAGGTATCGGACATTTACGACAGCTTTGGCACGCCGGAAAAACCGGACCGTTTTTTACACGTAATTTACTGGCTGGGCAAGTTGGCCATCGAGGAAATCCTGGACAGCAACAAGCGCACGATTACTTTCAGCCCTGTGCTCCGCGAGCGTTTGGGTCATCACATCCACGGCGAAATCTGGGCTACGAACATCAAGCGCGTCCTTAAGGAAAGTGGGCTTCTGGGCAGGCCAATCCACATCATCAGTGCCAACATGCACTCGGTGATGAACTCGCTTTTTGCCACGCATGTACTTAAGAATAAATTCAAGGATCAGGACCAATACGTTATTTTTGAGGCGCTGAGCATGCCCGGCGCGCACGATTTGCGCAAAAAGGTTGACGAGTTCGCGCAAAAACACGGCATGCAGTTCCTGCCCGATACGTCAGGTACCAACATTGACGTCCAAGTTTTTGATACCGCTAAAATCGAGTGGAAAAACTCGGCGTTTAAGGCTGTCAAGAGCAACGACAACATGCCGGTACTTGTCGTGATGGACTATGCTTTTGGCGAGCAGGCTTATGAGACGATCGACGAATTGCTCAAGCCGTATCAGGAAGCCGGAAAGAAGACGTTTTTAAATGTCGAATCAGTATCGATCATGGGCAAGGCCGGAATCCTTGAAGGCGGTAAAGGTGACATCATGATCCCATCGGCACATATCAACGAGGGAACCGGCGATAATTATCCGTTTGACAACCAGCTTACCGTTGACTTGTTTGAAGGTCATGGCATCCCCGTTTATGCCGGCCCGATGGTTACCGTTTTGGGAACGTCGCTGCAAAACAAGGATCTGCTGACGTTTTTTAACAAATCTACCTGGGGCGTTATCGGACTGGAAATGGAAGGCGCCTATTATCAGAAAGCAATACAATCGGCGTCAAAAATCCGCAAGAGCATCAGTCCTGATGTCAAAGTCCGTTATGCTTATTACGCGTCAGATAACCCGCTGGAAACGGGAAGCACGCTGGCATCGGGCGGCCTGGGAACAACTGGTGTCAAACCAACCTATCTGATTACCCAACGCATTCTGGAACAAATCTTTAACCTAATCTGACAAACATGTCACAAAATCCCCATCCGGCCGATCAGGAAATTGACCTGAATTCAATAGGACGAGGCGTAAACCGCGCTTTGAGCAGTACCAACGATTCTTTTTTCAGGTTGCTGAGGTTTTTGCGCCGAAACATCCTGATTGTGGGAGCGCTTTTTATTGCGGGTGGCGTTTTGGGCTATTTGATGGATCGATCCAGAACCTACCAGTCACAAGTAATCGTCATGCCGCATTTTGGTTCTACTGATTACATGTATGACAAGGTTGCCTTGATACAGTCAAAAATCAAGACGAGTGACACGGCGTTTTTAAAGGGAATTGGAGTCAAGAATCCAAAATTGCTCAATAAAATTTCAGTAACTCCCATAAATGACGTGTATCAGTTTGTCCAAAACAGCACCCAGAACTTTGAGATGCTCAAGTTGATGGTAGAGGACGGCGATGTAAAAAAAATCATTCAGGATCCCGCCACGAGCAAGAATTATCCGCGTCATCTCATCACTTTGCAAACGCGCAAACCGGTTACCGAGGAAGGCGCCATCGAACCCATCCTTAAGTATCTCAACAGCAGCCAATTTTACGCCCAGGTTCAAAAGGAATATGTGAACAATGTAATGGTCAAACTGGCTCAAAACGAGCAAACCATTGCCCAGATAAACGGACTTTTAGACCGATTTTCCAGCAAGTCGACCGCACCGGCCTCGAGCACCCCTAATTTGGTTTATTACAACGACAACACCCAACTTAATGACGTGTTGCGTACCAAGGACGAATTGATTCGCGAACAGGGTAGTCTGCGCATTGATCTTGTAAGTTTGGATCAGATTATAAAGCGCAACGCCACTACACTAAACCTAAGGGATGATTCAGGACTTAACGGTTTGATGATGTTCGTTTTGCCGATAATCTTTATCGTATTGTATTTAATGGGTGCGGTGATGCGCAAGATTTACCAAAAACAAAAAGCCAAATTTCAACAGGCATGAAAGGAATAATTCTAGCCGGCGGATCGGGTACGAGGCTTCATCCGCTCACCCTTGCGATTAGCAAACAACTAATGCCAATTTACGACAAGCCGATGATTTACTATCCGCTGTCAACTTTGATCTGGTCGGGCATACGCGAAATCCTGATCATTTCAACACCACACGATCTGCCTTTGTTTCAGCAGCTTTTGGGCGATGGAGCTCACCTGGGCTGCAGGTTTGAATACGCCGTGCAGGAGCATCCCAATGGATTGGCTGAGGCGTTCATCATTGGTCGTGAATTCATCGGACAAGACAAAGTAGCCCTTATTTTGGGTGACAATATCTTTTACGGAACCGGACTTTCGGATCTGCTCCAGACCAACAACGACCCTCAGGGCGGCATCATTTACGCCTATCACGTTCACGATCCTGAACGATATGGCGTCGTTGAGTTTGATGCAGATGGAAACGTGCTCTCTATCGAGGAAAAGCCGTCACAACCCAAGTCAAACTACGCCGTCCCTGGAATTTATTTTTACGACAATTCGGTGGTTGACATTGCTGCCAATATCCAGCCGAGCCATCGTGGCGAACTGGAAATCACCGATGTCAACAAGGAATACCTCCGACGCGGTCAGCTTAAAGTGAGTATTCTGGACCGCGGAACCGCCTGGCTTGATACCGGTACGTTCAATTCCCTGATGCAGGCTTCGCAGTTTGTCCAGGTTATCGAGGAGCGTCAGGGCCTAAAAATTGGCGCTATCGAGGAAGCCGCTTTCAAAATGGGTTTTATCGACGCCGATCAACTTAAAAAACTCGCCACGCCGCTGGTAAAAAGCGGATACGGAACACACCTTTTAAGCCTAATCTGATGAAAGCCGTCAAAACACCGCTCGAAGGTTGTTTTATTCTTGAACCCAACGTATTGCGCGATAACCGGGGATATTTTGTCGAAACCTTTAACGAGAACACTTTTCGCGAGGCGACGGGTATCCCGGCACATTTTGTTCAGGACAATCAGTCGTTTTCATCGCGTCACGTGTTGCGCGGACTGCATTATCAAACCGGTGAACATTCGCAGGCAAAACTCATCCGGGTACTCACCGGATCAGTCTGGGATGTTGCTGTCGATTTGCGTCCGGAATCGCCCACATTTGGGCAATATTACGGCGTTGAATTATCGGCCGACAACATGTTGCAGTTTTATATTCCGCGAGGTTTTGCCCACGGCTTTGTTGTACTGAGCGATACGGCGACGTTTTTCTACAAGTGCGATAATTTTTTCCACAAAACTGCCGAGGCTGGTGTTTCCTACCGCGATCCTGAATTGGCTATTGATTGGCCCGTTTTGTCGCACGAACTTTTGGTGTCGGAGCGCGACCAGAATCTTCCCAACCTGGCTCAGTCAACGCCGGTATGGTAGTCGCGGTTACAGGTGCATCGGGTCAGTTGGGTCAGGCCCTGCGTAATCTGGCCGGGAAGCACGACAGCTTCAATTGGCATTTTGCCGATTCATCTCAAGCTGATATCACATCGGCCCAAAGCCTTGAACAATTTTTTACGGCGGTCAAACCGGATTTTTGCATCAACGCGGCTGCTTATACCGCTGTCGACAAGGCCGAATCGGAACCTGAAAAAGCTTTTGAAATCAACGTAAAGGGCGCCCAAAATCTGGCCGAAGCCTGTCTGGCGCACAACGTCAAACTGATTCACATCTCAACGGATTTTGTCTTTGACGGACAATCCAACCGTCCCTACCGCGAAGACGACGTTCCCAATCCGCAAGGCGTATACGCGCATACCAAATTGGAGGGAGAGGACCAGATTCGACGGATTCTGCCGCATCATTTTATCATTCGCACCGCCTGGGTTTACTCCGGTTTTGGACATAATTTTATGAAGACGATGCTCCGGCTTGCCGCCGAAAGAGACGAGGTCAGCGTTGTGAACGACCAAACCGGATCGCCCACACATGCTTTGGATTTAGCCCGCGCGCTGATTGCCGTGATCAAGTCAGGAAAGGATGCTTTTGGATTGTACCATTTTACCAATGAAGGCCAGACGACCTGGCACGGATTTGCCGCCAAAATATTTGAACTTAATGGCTGCAACGTCAAACTAAACGCCATCACCACCGCCGATTTTCCCACGCCGGCCAAACGTCCAAAATACAGTGTGCTCGACAAAACCAAGTTCAGGCAAACCTTTGGTTTTGACATTCGTCCATGGCAGGAAGCACTTGCCAATCCATAAAAAAGCCGCTTTTTTCAGCGGCTTTCTCATTAGTTTTTGATCAGTTTTCTTATGGCGGTTTGGCCGTCAACCTCGAGTTTGAGCATGTACATTCCTGCCGGCAATTCGTCGACGGTTATCTGGTTGGTGAACGCTCCCTGGCGCACCAGGCGTCCGTCGGCAGTAAAAAGCGTAAACTTACCGCCCGTCCATCCGGCAATGTAAATAACCTCGCGGAATGGGTTTGGATAAACCACCAGCGAATCCTGGTTGGGTGCTACCACGCCCAGTTCCTGTTCGACGGTAATGATCACGTTAAAGGTGGTGCTTCCGCCGGAATTTGAAACTGTGACGGTGTATGCGGCCAGTGGCGTCGGCGTTGTCGGAGTTCCTGAAATCACACCCGTTGCAGGATCGATCGACAATCCGTCCGGCAGGTTTGGCCAAACGCTGAACGCCAGGTTTTCGCCGGTAACGGCAGGCGCCAGTGGGTCAATGTCGGAATTGACATAAAACACATTGGGCGATGTATAGCTGAGCGATGTTGGAGCGACCTCATTGACGGTAATCTCAACGTCAAACGATGCCGTTCCGCCCGAGTTCGTCGCCAAAACGGTGTAAACCGCAGTTGCTGAAACTACAGTCGGCGTTCCGGAGATGATTCCCGTTGCGGTGTCAAATGACAGTCCGTCCGGCAAGTTTGGTGAGATTGAGAACGTAAGATTGTTTCCGCTTACGGTAGGCATCAAGTCTGCAATGACCGAATCAACCGTAAATACGTTTGGCGTGTTGTAGGAAAGTCCGCTTGGTGCGATATCGTTGACGGTAATCTCCACATCAAACGAAACCGATCCGCCGGAATTAGTAGCCGTCACGGTATAAACCGCAGTCGCTGAAACCACGGTCGGCGTTCCGGAAATGATTCCCGTTGCGGTGTCAAATGATAATCCAGCCGGCAAGCTTGGAGAAATGCTGAAACTGACTACGTTTCCACTCACGGTCGGCGTCAGATCAACAATCGCAGAACCTACGGTAAACACATTTGGCGTGTTGTATGAAAGTCCGTTTGGCGCGATGTCATTCACCAAAATCAGGATGTTAAACGAGACGCTTCCGCCCGAATTCGTTCCGGTAA
>CAZIBV010000029.1:0-26299 GCA_964537345.1 uncultured Flavobacterium sp.
ATTTCGCCCACGGTAACAAACTCCGTTACCTTGAGGATTTTGCTTCCTTCTTCCAGTGAACGTTGCTCGTCCTCTGATTTCTGACGGTGTGTATCCCGTTTGTCGCGACGGTATTTGGCCGCTTTCGATTTTCCGCCCTTGCCCTGGAGTTTTTCCAGAGTTTCGCGAATTTGGTTTTTAACTTCTTCTTCAGTAGGCTCAACCTTGGCTGCAACTGCAGGACGACTACCCGGTTTTCCGGGACGCGCAGGACGTGTACCCTGAGTTTGACCAGGACGGTTTTGCCCGGGTGTTCCGGGACGCGACTCCCCAGGTTTGCCAGGAATGCGTTTGCGCTTGCCCTTTACGCTGTCACCTGGTTCCTCTTTTTTCTTGCGGGCTGCAAACTGAGAAAGATCAATTACCTGTCCGGTAGATTTGGTACCTTCCAGAACGGTGTAGTTGGTTTTGTACTCTGCTGGTTTGTCTTGCTGCGGGTCGGCAGATGTTTCCGGGTCCTTGGCCGGCTCCGACTGCGGAACGACCGGAACTTTGGCCACAGGCTCTGGCTTTGGCTCGGACTTAACAGGCTCCGGTTTTGGGTCTTCTGCCTTTACAGGTTCAGGCTTTGCAGGCTCGGGCGCAGTTTTCTTGGGCTCGAGGTCGATAGTACCCACCTGCTTGAGTCCCGATACGCTGGCCTTTGCACGAATAACCTCCTGTTGCTGACGCTCCTCTTCCTGACGGCGCTGTACCTCGAGTTCGCGTTCGCGCTCAAGCCTTAGTGCCTCTTTCTCCTTGCGTTTTTCCTCACTTACTTCCAGCGATGCAACCTTTTTGCCTTTATCTCCGGCAAATTGAAGCTGCAACAGATTGTATTCATTATCAGAAATCTTGGCATTCGGATTCGACTCAATCGCAATGCCCTTCTCCTTGAGATGGTCCACGGCGCGGTCGAGCGAAATGTTGAATTCCCGCAAAACCTTGTTTATTCTTATTGTTCTTTCTTCAGACATATAAACCTATTAGCTTTTTCTGGTGTTGTGTTGTTGTTAGGCCAGATTAGTTTTCAAATTCTTCCTTGAGGATACGCATCACCTCGCGGATGGTTTCCTCTTCCAGATCCGTGCGGCGCACCAGATCGGCTACGTCCTGATTCAAGACGCTTCGTGCTGTGTCAAGTCCGATTTTGGCGAACTCGTCAATTACCCAACCATCGATTTCATCTGAGAATTCTGACAGTTCCACGTCGTCCTCTTCAGCTACGTTTCCTTCGCGGATGACATCCAGCTCATACCCTGTAAGCAAGCCGGCCAACTTAATGTTGTGCCCGCCGCGGCCAATCGCCTTTGAAACTTCCTCTAATTTAAGGAATACTTCGGCACGCTTGTTTTCTTCGTCGATTTTAATTGAAGAAACCTTTGCAGGGCTCAGCGCACGGGTGATGAAAAGCTGTGTATTTGTAGTATAATTGATAACGTCGATATTTTCGTTGCCCAGTTCGCGGACGATGCCGTGAATGCGCGATCCCTTCATCCCGACGCAGGCGCCAACCGGATCGATACGGTCGTCGTATGAATCTACGGCTACCTTGGCTTTCTCACCCGGGATGCGGACCACTTTCTTGACCATGATCAATCCGTCAAAAACTTCCGGAATTTCCTGCTCAAACAGTTTTTCCAGGAACTTCTCTGATGTGCGAGACATGATAATCTGCGGCTTGTTGCCTTTGAGCTCAACACTTTCGATAATTCCGCGGACGTTGTCGCCCTTGCGGAAAAAGTCGCTTGGAATTTGCTTTTCCTTTGGCAGGACTATTTCATTTCCTTCGTCGTCGATCAGAATCACCACCCGCGGACGGACGTGGTGAACCTCGGCGGTGTAAATTTCGCCGATAAGATCTTTAAACTGCTTGTAAAGATTGGTGTTGTCGTGTTCGTGAATTTTAGAAATCAGATTTTGACGCAGGGCTAAAATGGCACGGCGACCCAGGTCAATCAGTTTGACTTCTTCTGACACCTCCTCGCCAATTTCAAAGTCGGGTTCAATTTTACGAGCCTCCGTAAGCGTAATTTCTTCATTTTCCAGATCCAGATCGTCATCGGCTACAATGACGCGTCGACGCCAGATTTCCATATCACCCTTGTCCGGGTTGATGATGATATCGAAATTCTCGTCTGATCCGAATTTCTTTTTCAAGGCATTCCTGAATACATCTTCCAGTATCGCCATAAGCGTTACACGATCTATGAGTTTGTCATCTTTAAACTCAGAAAATGATTCGATCAATGCTAAATTTTCCATGCCAAATTATTTAAAATGTTATGATAACCATTGCTTCCTTAATATCTGAAAAAGGAATCTCTTCCCTTTTGATTACAGTTTCTTTTCCCTTCCCAATCTTTTTGGGTTCCCGGGCCTCCCATTCCAAGACGATTCTGTCTTCCAGAACCTGGGTAAGCGGCGCCTCAAAGGTTGTCTCACCGGTTTTTACCCGGAGGGTACGCCCGATGTTTTTGTGATACTGACGCGACATTTTTAGTGGCGATGTGGCTCCCGCCGATGTGACTTCCAGCGAAAAATCGTGTTCTTCACGATCCAGATTGTGTTCGATGGCACGGCTCACGTCGATGCAATCCTGCAAAGTGACCCCTTGATCACCGTCCAAAATAACGGTAATCTTGTTGGCATCGGTCACGGAAAAGTCAATCAAAAAAAGCGACGGACGCTCCTCTAATGCCTTGTCCAACAATCCGCTAACAGTATCTTTAAAACTCATCAGGTATAAAAAGAGGGGACTCGCGTCCCCTCATTATTTAGTTATGAAATAAATAACGGTGCAAATATAGCGATTTTTTTATAAATCAAAAAATCATTGGCGGTTGTTAAATAATTCCTACCTTTAGACTGCAATTAATCTGCCAACTAATCATTTACAAACACCATTATGAAACGTATTTTAGTCCCTACCGACTTCTCTAAACACGCCGAATACGCCCTTAAAGTAGCGGCGCAGATTGCCCGTCAAAATGAAAGTGAAATCCTGTTGCTCCACATGCTCGAACTTCCACATGAAGGCTCTGATGCCATAGGAAGCGGACACGACATCCCGGAAATCATGTTCTTTAAAAGTCGTGCCATTGGCCGTGTAGACGAACTGATGGAAGCAGACTATTTGCAAGGACTTCAGGTTTCTCAAATCATTTTGTTTGAAAAAGCTTTTGACGGAATCATGAACGCCGTTCGCAAAAACAATGTCGATTTTATCGTCATGGGATCGCACGGAGCGAGTGGTTTCCGGGAAATGTTGGTAGGATCAAACACTGAAAAGGTAGTGCGTTATTCCGATGTTCCTGTTTTGGTCATCAAAAACGAGACGCCAAACTTTAAAGCCAACAACTTTGTTTTCGCTTCTGACTTCTCAGACGAGATCAAAAAACCGTTCGCACAGGCCATCGAGGTGGCCCGACATTTCAACTCGCATATCAACCTGGTGATGATCAACACACCTAACAGCTTTAAATCGACAGGAGTGGCCCAACGCATCATGGAAGATTTTGTAGCCGGTTTTGACATGCCGCCGCATTCCATGCACATTTACAATGACGCCAACGTTGAGCAAGGCATCCTGAACTTTTCAAACAGCATCCAGGCCGACCTTATCGGAATGTGCACGCACGGACGCACCGGCTTCTCGCACTTCTTTAACGGAAGCATCAGCGAGGATCTGGTAAACCACACCGTAAGACCGGTAATTACCTTTAAGATTTAACCGTACTTGGAAAATTAGACAAATAAAAAAAGCTTCTCGATTGAGAAGCTTTTTTGTTAGCCCACTAGGACTCGAACCTAGAATGACTGAACCAAAATCAGTAGTGTTACCATTACACCATGGGCCATTCACGGGGTGCAAATTTAAAACATATTTTACTTTTTGCAAGCATTAGCAAAAAAAAGTCAAAAAATATTTAATCCCCTCCTTTGAGCAAAAAAAGTACTTTCTTTGTATCAAGACAAAAAAATACTTTATGGCGCCATTCAGTTTCAGTAGATGGAACAAAATCCTGGGTTGGACCTCTTTTGCCATCGCGCTGATTACTTACACTTTAACTGTCGAACCGACACTGAGTTTTTGGGATTGCGGGGAGTACATTGCCACCGCTACGAAATTGCAGGTTGGACACCCTCCCGGCGCACCGCTCTACCAAATGATGGGCGCTTTCTTTGCCACCTTTGCCTTTGGGAACAACGAACTGATTGCGCTCACCACTAACATGATGTCGGTATTTTCGAGCGCATTTACCATTTTGTTCATGTATTGGTCGCTGACCATCGTACTGCGCAAAATCGTCAACAGTTATTCAAATGCCGATGAAAATCCGGTAGCTATCCTGGGGACAGCCTTTGTTGGGGTGATGGCATACACTTTCTCTGACAGCTTTTGGTATAACGCCGTTGAAGCCGAGGTTTACGCCATGGCCTCATTGTTTATTGCACTGATGTTCTGGCTTGGGCTCAAGTGGGAAGCCGATATGGACAAACCGCGCGGCAACCGATGGCTTTTGATCATTGCGTTGCTTACCGGACTTACCTTTGGCGTCCACTTTATGGCGCTCTTAACAATTCCCGCAATCGGGATGCTTTATTACTTTAAACACACTGAAAAAATCACGGCAAAAAATTTCATTGTTGCCAACGCCATCGTGATTGCAATCCTGTTGTTTATCTTTAAATTATTACTTCCCTGGACACTGGCATTTTTTGGTAAGACCGAAATTTTCATGGTCAACAGTTTCGGGTTGCCGTTCAACTCGGGAACGATATTAGCGCTGCTTGCGCTGATCGCCTTATTTTACTACGGGTTGCGCTACACCCGCGACAAAGGATATATACACTTTAACACAGGATTACTGTGCGTCCTTTTTGTCTTGATAGGGTTTTCAACCTGGTTGATGCTGCCTATCCGCGCCAATGCCGAAGTGGTTATTAATGAAAACAAGCCGTCGGATGCTGCCGAAGTTCTGGCCTACTACAACCGTGAACAATATGGCGTCAATCCTTTATTTTACGGGCCTCAGTTTACCGACATGTTTGCCGGCCTCGATCCGGATGAACCGTATCTGGACAAAAAACCCAACTACGAACGCGATTACAAAACCGGCAAGTACGTCATCACCAACAACTACAAAAACGCCGAACAAAACAGCAACAACTCCCACAAAACCGTTCTTCCAAGAATGTGGAGCCCGGACCATGCTGAGAATTATATCGCCTTCACGCGTCCGTTGGAATTCCGGATTGATCCAAATTATCCGTTTGAAGAAGAACTGATGCGATACGGCATCAACCCGAATAACCTTAGCGACGAAGAATTGTCAGGCGCTGTGGCACAACTTCGCGGCGAGGTCGAGAAAACTATTTCAGAGTTCCGACGCGCCTATGCTTCCGGCGATATCGACAACGAAGGCTACATCAAATTCCTGAAAAGCTACCGCGATTATCTGATCATTGAACCACCCACGTTTTTTGACAACATCGGTTTTATGTTCGAATATCAGTTTGGCTATATGTACTGGCGATATCTGATGTGGAACTTTACCGGCCGCCAAAGCGATGTTCAGGGTAAATACGACAACAAGGACGGCAATTGGCTGTCGGGCATCAGCTTTATCGATGAGCTTCACCTGGGATCACAGGAAAACCTGCCTGATGACGTACTTAACAACAAAGGACGCAACGTTTACTTCTTCCTGCCGTTTATTTTGGCGGTCATCGGGATGATTTTTCACGCCAATAAAGACCTCAAATCATTTTACGTCTTGTTATTGCTTTTCCTTTTTACCGGACTGGCATTAAAGATATACCTCAACGAACGGCCTTTTGAACCGCGCGAACGCGACTATGCCCTGGTGGGATCGTTTTATGTTTTCGCTATGTGGATCGGGGTTGGCGCCTATGCCATTTTTGACTGGTTGCGCAAATTTGTACAACCCAAGCTGGCGGCTCCCGGCGTGATTGCACTTACGCTGTTGGCAGCTCCGGTACTGATGGCTTCACAAAACTGGGACGACCACGACCGCAGTGATAAGTACACTGCAATTGCGATGGCCAAAAATTATCTCAACTCGTGTGAACCCAACGCCATCTTGTTTACCATTGGTGATAACGACACCTTCCCGCTCTGGTATGCGCAGGAAGTTGAAGGCGTCCGCACCGACATTCGCATCGTCAACACCAGCCTTTTTATGACGGATTGGTATATTGACCAGATGAAGCGCAAGGCGTATGATTCTGAACCGTTGCCTATTTCCTTTACGCATGAACAATACGTGGGCGACAAGCTTGATGTTGTGGTACACGTGCCCAAAACTGAAGCGCGCCTCAACCTGGCCGACTTTATGGATTTTATCAAAAGCGACGATCCGCGTACCACTGTTCCGCTGCAAAACGGACAGCGCATCCACTTTTACCCAAGCAACAAACTCAGCATTCCGGTTGATTCGGCGGCGGTGATCCGAAATAAAGCAGTAGCACCGCAATACCGCGATTCTATTGTGAAGTCAATCGATTTTGACATCAAGGAAGGTGCGATGCTCTACAAGAACCGCGTCATGATGCTCGACATCATCCTGAACAACAACTGGAAACGCCCGATTTATTTTACCGGCGGAAGTTTTGACGACCAGGATTACCTGTGGATGAAAGACTATCTGCAACTCGACGGACTGGTGTACAAACTGGTTCCGGTGCGCACGCCTATCGCAAAAGCAGCCAGCCCGCTCGATATGGGTCAGATTGACAGCGAAAAAATGTACAAAATCGTCATGGAATGGGATTGGGGCAACGGCGGCAGCCCGTCAATTTACCACGATCCGGAAACACGCAAAAACTCGATTACTTATCGCAGCAACCTGGCGCGCCTGATGGAGCAATTGATCAACGAAGGAAAAAAAGAAAAAGCCCGCAACATCATTGACCTGGCCATGAAACAAATGCCGCTGGAACACTATGGGTATTACACCCTTGTCGAGCCTTTTGCCGCCGGATACTACGAGGTGGGCGAAAAACAAAAAGCCCGCGAACTTTTGACCAGGCTGGAAAAAAAGTATCAGCAAAACCTGGACTATCACTTGGCCACATCAGCGCAGGAACAAAACGCCAACTCCATGGACATCCGCATTGATATTGAACGCTACCGCGGATTGCTGATGGTGATGAAAGAGCGCGGCGATCTGGAGTTTTACAACCAACAACGCAAGGTATTCAATACCTACAATGAAAAGTTCAAGCGATTTGGACGTGAAAATGAATAGACAAGTGCCTCGTTACGGGGCACTTTTGGTTTTATGAAGTATTGGATCAAGACACACTGGATCATCAGGCGTTGGTTTAACGCCTTTGTTTGGGACATCCCGTCCAACGACACCGTGTACCTCACTTTTGACGACGGGCCCACACAGGATGTGACGCCGTGGGTCCTGGATCAGCTAAAGCGATATGAAGCGCGCGCCACGTTTTTTTGCATCGGCGATTGCATACGGCGCAACCCGGAAATCTTTGAGCGTCTGATTCAGGAAGGACACGCCGTGGGGAATCACACGTACAACCACCTCAACGCCTGGAACACCGATGCCCAAACTTACTTTGACAACATCGGCGAATGCCAGGAAATCATGGCCGCCCATAACGCCAAGACCAACCTGTTCCGGCCACCTTATGGAAAGCTAAGGCGCGGACAGGTGCGCAAACTAAAATCAATGGGATACCACGTCATTATGTGGGATGTGCTCAGCGCCGATTTTGACGTCAACCTCTCACCTGCACAATGCACGCAAAACGTTCTTAAACACGTTAAACCAGGCAGTGTGGTGATTTTTCACGACAGCGTAAAAGCCAATCCACGGCTAAGGGAAGCGCTCCCGGCAGCGTTGCAGTACATTAAGGAAAAGGGATGGAAGTGTGAGCCAATCAGATTTGCTCCTGAACCAGCCCGATGATGGTATTGGCGTCAAGTTCACCCGACTGTCTCCAAACCATATGGCCGTTCTTGTAAATCATCAGGGTTGGCAAGCCTTTGATGCGAAGCGCCTCGGCCAATTCCTGATTCTTATCGACATCGATTTTGATAACTTTCGCCTTGTCGCCCAGCGCCGCAGCCACATCGCGGATAACCGGATGCATCGAAACCGACGGCTCGCTCCACTCGGTATAGAAGTCAATCAGGACCGGTACTGGGGCGTTAATGAGTTCTCCAAATTTTGACATTGTGTGCTGGTTTTAATGACAATTTAGCGAAATTGGACTACAAATGTAACATTTTTAACCAATTATGCGTTATTGGCTCTTTTTTTTAGTTCAAGGACGGTAATTTCTGGCCAAATGCCTACGCGACCCGGATATGCGTGAAATCCAAAACCACGGTTTACGTAAATGTATCGACCCAAATTTTCATACAATCCCGCCCATTGTTTATAGACGTATTGCACCGGACTCCATTTCAATCCGGGAATCTCTATGCCAAACTGCATTCCGTGGGTATGGCCGGAAAGCGTCAACTGAAAGTGCGCGCTGTGGTCTTTAACCTGGTATTCCCAGTGAGACGGATCGTGCGACAGCAAAATCTTGAAATCATCAGCGGTCAATCCCTGGGACGCTTTGTCCAGATCGCCTACTTTCTTGAAATTGTGTCCCCAGTTCTCGACGCCCACCACGGCAATCCTTTGCCCATTGCGCTCCAACACCACGTGTTCGTTCATCAGCAGTTTAAAGTCGATCTGACGGTGCAAATCTTTGATGGCCTCAAAATTCTCGCGTTTGTGGTCCTCGCTGGGCCATTTTAAATATTCGCCGTAATCGTGATTGCCCAAAATGGAAAACTTGCCAAATCGGGGCGAGTGAATCTCCTTGAAAACATCAATCCAAGGATGCATTTCCGATGCTTTGGAATTGACAATATCCCCGGTAAACAAAACCAGATCGCTTTGTTGGTTGTTGATCAAATCGATGGCATATCGAATTTTTTCCCGGTTGTCAAAACTCCCGCTGTGAATGTCAGAAATATGCGTGATCGTCAGTCCGTCAAAGGCATCGGGCAGGTCGTCAAATTCCAGCGGCTGCCTGATGACCCTAAAATCATACTTGCCGCGTATCATCCCATAGGCCAAGGAGAAAAAGGGAACAGCCGCAATCCCCAAAGCGATGGCGCTGACAAATTTTCTGCGCTCGATAAAAAAATCCTGTGGCGTTCCGGAAGTCCACCGGCCAATCCCGATCATGATCCGGACAACATCTTCCGTAAGAAGAATCAGCGTAACGACCAGTTTGGGTAAGAAAGTTACAAGTAAAAGCCCGAGGGTGAGCAACGTCAATTTGGTCTGCCCGACGCTCCGGTCAAACTGCGTAAATTGGTAGATGACAAAAATGTCGACAAAAACTGACACCGTTATATAGCCCGCCAAAAACCATTGTGATTTGGTGACAGTTTTAAACGCCTGATAGGCATAAAGCTCAGCGATGACAACAAAGAAAAACAGGAGAACCCAGCGAAGCATAAAGAAATAATTGATCAAAAATACGAGCCTGCCGTTTTGTGCCGCGCGTCATAAAGTAATTTTTAACAGATGTGACTGCAATGGAAGGCGGCATGTTGGCAACCCGACAAAACTCATACCTTTGTAATTAAACAAAAATTTATACATGACCGCCAAAAAACGATTGTTCCTGCTGGACGCCTACGCGCTGATTTTCCGCGGATACTACGCCATGATCAAGACGCCGCGAATCAACTCAAAAGGCCTTGATACCACGGCGATTTTCGGGTTTGTAAACTCGCTGCTGGACGTTATCCGACGCGAAAGACCTGACCATTTGGCCGTTGCGTTCGACAAGGAAGGCAGCACGGTGCGCACCGAGATGTTTGCCGACTACAAGGCCAATCGCGACGAAACGCCCGAAGCTATCCGCGTAGCCATACCTTATATATATGAAATCCTCAAGGCCATGCACATCCCGATCATCGAACTGGCAGGTTGCGAGGCCGACGATCTTATCGGAACGCTGGCAAAACAAGCCGAAAAACAAAATTATCTGGTGTACATGGTAACGCCCGACAAGGATTACGCGCAGTTGGTGTCGGAGAATATCCTGATTTACCGCCCGTCCCGACAAGGCAATGGCGTGGAAATATGGGGCGTCAAGGAAGTTCAGGAAAAATTTGGCGTAGAACGCCCGGAACAAGTGATTGACTTTTTGGGGATGATGGGTGATGCCGTCGACAACATTCCCGGTTTGCCAGGCGTTGGCGAGGTAACTGCCAAGAAATTTATTGCTGAATTTGGATCGATGGAAACGCTGCTGGCCAATACCGACAAGCTCAAGGGCAAGATGAAGGAAAACATTGAAGCCAATAAAGAACTCGGTATGCTGTCAAAAGAGCTGGCGCGGATTATTTGCGATTGCGATGTGACTTTCCACGAAGAAGATTTTGAACTCAACACGCCCGATGCCGCAAAGGTAGAAGCAATTTTTAACGAACTTGAATTCCGGCGTATGGCAGATCAGTTCAATGCGCTTTTCTTTAACCAGACGCCATCAGCCTCAAATGGAAATGCGCCGGCAAGCGATCAGTTTGATTTGTTCTCTGAAAATCAGGGAATCGGTCAGCCAAGTTACAACACGCTTGAAACCACCGATCATCACTACCAACTTGCCGACAGCCCGATGGCGCACAAACTGTTGCTGCAAAATCTGCTCAAGCAAACTGCCGTGAGCATGGACACTGAAACTACCGGCATTGATCCGCTTACCGCCGAACTTGTCGGGATGTCGTTTTCCTGGGAAGCCGGCAAAGGTTTTTACGTTCCGGTGCCCGACAACCGCGAGCAGGCGCAGGCCATTGTAGATTTTTTCAGGCCGTTTTTTGAATCAGATATCGAGAAAATCGGGCAAAACCTCAAGTATGACATAAAGGTCATGCAAACTTATGGCGTGCGACTCAGCGGAAAACTCTTTGATACCATGTTGGCGCACTACCTGATCAACCCGGACATGCGCCACAATATGGACGTGCTCAGCGAGACCTATCTGAATTATTCGCCAAAACCTATCGAATCGCTTATCGGCAAAAAAGGCAAGGGACAAAAAACCATGCGCGATGTTGCCATTGACGAGGTCAAGGAATACGCCGCCGAGGATGCCGACATTACCTTTCAACTCAAGGAAAAATTTTCGCCCCAGCTGGAACAGGCCGGAACGCGACGTCTTTTTGATGAAATCGAGATTCCGCTGGTTCAGGTGTTGGCCGACATGGAGCGCGAGGGAATCAGGCTAGACGCTGACTTTTTGCGCGGGATGTCGGCCGAGATGGCGCTTGAAATCAAGGCGCTTGAAGAAAAGATTTACGAAGCCGCCGGCGAACGGTTTAACCTGGCATCGCCCAAACAACTAGGCGACATTTTGTTTGACAAGATGAAAATTGGCGACGGAAAACAAAAGAAAACCAAAACCGGACAGTACGCAACCGGCGAGGAAATCCTCTCCTACCTGGCGCTTTCCAGCCCGTTTGTCAAGGATATTTTAGAGTGGCGACAATTGGTGAAATTGCAAAGCACTTATGTTGATGCATTGCCGGAGCAGGTTTCGGCGGTAACCGGGCGTGTCCATACCGATTATATGCAGGCGGTTGCGGCTACCGGCCGATTGAGCTCGAACAATCCGAACCTGCAAAACATCCCGATCCGTACTGAACGCGGCCGCCAAATCCGACGTGCGTTTGTTGCGCGGGATGAAAATTTCACCCTGCTATCGGCTGACTACTCCCAAATTGAACTCAGGATTATTGCGGCGCTTAGTGGCGAACCCAACATGATTGAATCATTCAAAAATGGCGAGGACATCCACCGATCGACGGCAGCCAAAGTTTTTAACGTACCTGCGGACGAGGTAACCCGCGAACAGCGAAGCAACGCCAAGACGGTAAACTTTGGAATCATTTACGGCGTATCGGCGTTTGGACTCAGCAACCAGACCTCGCTTTCCCGAAGTGAATCAAAGGAACTGATTGACGCCTATTACGCCACCTATCCGCGCCTCAAGGCCTATATGCACGAACAGGTTGAATTTGCACGCCGCCACGGTTACGCGCAAACGGTTTCCGGAAGACGTCGCTATTTAAAAGACATCAACTCGCAAAACGCCGTGGTGCGCGGAGCTGCCGAACGCAATGCCGTCAATGCACCCATTCAGGGAAGCGCCGCCGACATCATCAAGATTGCCATGATCAACATTCACCGAAAACTCCAGGAAGGCTGGAAGAGTAAGATGTTGTTGCAGGTTCATGACGAATTGGTATTTGACGTTCACCTATCTGAACTGGAAACGATCAAACCGATGATCAAGCAGGAAATGGAACAGGCGTTCGCGCTGGAAGTTCCTCTGGTGGTCGAGATGGGCACCGGTCCAAACTGGCTCGAAGCGCATTGATAATATTTTGAATGCTAAGTTTCAATACCTGTAAGTGAAACCTTACCGGGTATTGTTCGTTGGCATCAAGCCTTCAGTTTATAGTCTAAATATTTGGAATTCAGACTGATAAAATTGTAAATTTATTCATTGTCAACTTAAAAAAACAATGCTATGAAAACAATTTTATTTTGTCTTTTGCTCACTTCGGCCTTTGCCAATGCACAAACCACGCATATGGTCGATTGGTTTATGGGTGTCACAAGCGGACAGGCCTCCCGAACCATAAACGTGGGCGACACGGTAACCTGGACCTGGACACAGGCGGGAATGCCACACACGGTAACGAGTTTGGGGAGCGCACATGAATCCTTTGACAGTGGCCTGTTGATTGGCGTCGGTCAGACTTTCTCGCACACCTTTACCACAGCAGGCAGTTCCCCATATGTATGTTCTTTTCACCCATCGATGCAGGGAACGATTACCGTTACTTCACTTGCGACTCCAACCTTTGAATCAGGAAAATTGGTGGCTTGGCCCAATCCGGTAGCCGATGTGCTGACCTTATCCGGAGTTGAAGGAAAAACGCGCATCCGGGTATTTGACGCAACTGGCCGAAGCACAATCGACAGCATGGCTGACACACCCAATGTCCGAATTTACATGGAGCATTTTCCCGACGGGTTGTATGAAGTGGAAGCTGTGTCCGACCTGGGAACAAAAAGGTTCAAAATTGTCAAATTCTGACAACGAATTCACTTCCTGGTTGAATCGCGGCGGCGCAGTTCAGTTTTGATTTCAACGGTTTTCCACGGTCCGTTGTGGCCTTCAAGGCGGTTGATCAAAAGGTTGACGGCTGCCGCTCCTATTTCCGGCCCGTGCTGACTGACGGTGGAAAGACTTGGCGTCAAACGGCGCGACCACAATCCGTCGGCAAAACCAATGACGGCCAGATCCTCGGGAATTTTGTATCCGTTTAGAAGGCCGTGTTTCATGGCGTAAACCGATGCGTGTTCATCGACGGCAAAAATCCCGTCAACTTTTTGCCTGGCAAATAACCGGGCGGCCTTTTCGTCAAATGATTTTTCAGAATCCGTACAGATGACAAGCTCGGGATTTACCGGCATGCCCGCTTGTTGCAAGGCATGTTCGTATCCTTTTGCGCGCAACTTGCCTACGCTCAGTTTGTCGATGGATGAAAACAATGCGATATTTTGGCAGCCAAGTGAAATGAGATGTTGTACAGCATTCACCGCCGATTCAAGATCGTCGACGATGACTTTGTCGCAGGCCAGGTTGTCAATGACGCGGTCAAAAAGCACTACCGGCATTCCCTGATCGATCACGGCTGAAAAATGATCGTACTGCCCGGCTTTTTGCGCACCCTCGGAAACCGACACGATAAAACCATCGATGGAGCCATTGCCCAGCACTTCAAAAGCATGGATTTCCTTTTCGAGCGACTCGTTCGAGATACAGGTGATCACGTTGTACCCCTTGGCTTCGGCTGTTTTTTCAATTCCGGCAAACACCTTGGCAAAAAAAGGATTGAGGATGTTGGGAATTACCACGCCAATCGTTTTGGTCTTTCGGTTTTTAAGGCTCAGGCCAATGGGATTGGGCTTGTAATTCCGGAGTTTGGCGTATTCACGGATCTTTTTCTTGGTGACGTCGCTGATTTCCGGACTGTTGTTGAGCGCCTTGGATACGGTTGAAACCGACACGCCAAGTTCGGCAGCGATTTGTTTCAGGGTGGCTTTTTCTTTCATAAACTTGACTATGGAGCGAGTAGTCCTATGGTTGGTACCATTCCCGAAATTACAAAATTGTGCTTCAACTGCAACTTCCGGACGTGTTTTAATTCGAGTTTTGCGATCGGCAGTATCGCACGGCAAATTTTACCTTGACGGATTGTCGATAAAATTGTTGAAAAACAACAGGGTTACGAGCGTCGTATCGTCCTCAAAAATAATAACAAAGGTGCATTTGCTTTTAAAAGAAATAGTTGTACTTTTGCAACCCCTTTATTGGGGATGGAATGTTTAATTAAAAATAAATTATTGTGAACACATTGAGTTACAAGACTATTTCAGCCAACAAGGCCACTGTCACGAAGGAGTGGGTTGTTGTTGACGCTGAAGGCCATAACCTGGGTCGTCTTGCCTCTAAGGTCGCTATGATCCTGAGAGGAAAGTACAAGCCAAGTTATACGCCACATGTGGACTGCGGCGACAACGTGATTGTCATCAACGCAGAAAAAATCAACCTGACCGGCAACAAGCTGGAAGACAAAACGTACATCCGCCACACGGGCTACCCAGGTGGACAGCGCGAACTGTCGGCTAAAATGTTGCAGGCCAAGAATCCTGCTGCCCTTGTTGAAAAGGCAGTAAAGGGCATGTTGCCTAAAAACAAACTGGGAGCTGAGCTTTTCCGCAACCTGAAAGTGAATGTAGGTCCTGAGCACAAATACGAAGCTCAGAAGCCTAAAACTGTTAACCTAAACGATCTGAAGTAATGGCAACAATCCACAAAATCGGAAGAAGAAAATGTGCCGTTGCACGTGTTTACGTTTCAGAAGGCACCGGTAAAATTACCGTGAACAAAAAAGAATTTGAAGCTTACTTTCCAACTGCGACCCTGCGTTACAAAGTCATGCAACCAATGACTATGACTAACAACGCCGAGAACTTTGACGTGAAAATCAACGTATTTGGAGGTGGAACTACAGGTCAGGCCGAGGCTGTCCGCATGGCTATTGCACGCGCAATGTGCGAAGTTGGCGAGGAAAACCGCGGAATCCTGAAGCCTGAAGGTCTTTTGACACGCGACCCCCGTATGGTTGAGCGTAAGAAATTTGGTCAGAAGAAAGCCCGTAAGAGATTCCAGTTCTCTAAGCGTTAATCCTCTTTTAGACGAAAGACTAAAGTCAAAAGTCGGAAGGAGAATAGCCGCTTAGTCGGGATCAATTTCAAATTAAAAATTTAGAATTTAAAAAAAGTTTTTGTTGCTCCTCCGGGAATAGTTTAGCATCTAAATGAAGCCTTGCCAAAGGGCTTATAGGCAAACCGCCGAAAGCTAAAGGGAACATTGCTAAGACAACAGAACGTAAACTAAAAATTAAAATGGCAAACAAAATCGACGTTAAAGAATTATTGGATGCAGGTGTTCACTTTGGACACATGACCCGCAAGTGGGATCCAAACATGGCGCCATACATCTACATGGAGCGCAATGGCATCCACATCATTAACCTTTACAAGACTGCAGCTAAAATTGAAGAAGCTAATGAAGCTTTGAAGAAAATTGCTGCGTCAGGCCGCAAAGTACTTTTCGTGGCTACAAAAAAACAAGCTAAAGACATCGTAGCGGAAAAAGCTGCTGCAGCCAACATGCCTTACATCACTGAAAGATGGCCAGGCGGTATGCTGACCAACTTTGTTACGATTCGCAAGGCAGTTAAGAAAATGGCGTCTATCGACAAGATGAAGAAAGACGGAACATTTGACACACTGTCTAAAAAAGAGCGCCTTCAGGTTGACCGTTTGCGTGCCAAACTGGAAAAAAACCTGGGCTCTATCGCCGACATGTCACGTCTACCGGCTGCATTGTTCGTGGTAGACATCAAGGCTGAACACATTGCAGTTAAAGAAGCGCAAAAATTAAACATTCCAGTATTTGCAATGGTCGACACCAACTCTGACCCTCGTGAGGTAGACTACGTGATCCCGGCCAATGACGACGCTTCAAAATCAATCGACAAGATCTTGTCGCTGGTTTCGGGTGCTATTATCGAAGGCTTGCAAAACCGCAACGCCGACGCAGTAGCCGATGATCAGGACGCCGACGAAACCCAAGCAGCTCCGGTACAGGAAGCAGCCGCGGTTGAAGCGCCTGTAGCCGAAGCTCCTGCTGCTGAAGCCAAGTCAGAAGAATAATAAGCTAAAACTCCAAATTCCAGGCACCAAAATCCAACAAACCATTGGAATTTGGGATTTGGGATTTGGAATTTTCTCTTAAAGAAAAATTTTAAACTTAACGAATAAACTGTTTATGAGCACTATCACTGCTGCAGATGTAAATAAATTAAGAACCGCTACCGGAGCCGGTATGATGGATTGCAAAAAAGCGCTTGTTGAGGCCGAAGGTGATTTTGACAAAGCCATTGAAATCCTCCGCAAAAAAGGCCAGAAAGTAGCTGCCAACCGTTCTGACCGCGAGTCGACTGAAGGTGCTGCTATCGCTGTTGTAAACGCCGACAAAACTGAAGGTGTTGCTATCACGCTGAACTGCGAAACTGACTTTGTTGGTAAAAACGAAGGCTTCGTAAAGTTGGCTAATGACCTGGCTGCCCTTGCGCTTAACTACGACAGCAAAGACGCTTTCCTGGCTGCCGACTTTAACGGACTTACCGTTGCTGAGAAACTGATCGAGCAAACAGGCGTTATCGGTGAGAAAATCGAGATCGGATCATTTGAAAAACTTTCAGGTGCCCTTATCGGATCATACATCCACGCCGGAAACAAAATCGCTACGCTGGTTGCCTTTTCCGGAACTGCTGCCGGAGCCGACGAGGCTGCACGCAACGTTGCCATGCAGGTTGCCGCGATGAACCCGATCGCTCTGGACGAAGCCGGAGTTGACGCCGGAGTTGTTGAAAAAGAAATCGAAATCGCAAAAGACCAACTGCGTCAGGAAGGCAAGCCAGAAGCTATGCTGGACAACATCGCAAAAGGCAAATTGCAGCGTTTCTTTAAAGACAACACGCTGGTAAACCAGGACTACATCAAAGACGGATCGATGAGCGTTGCTGCTTACGTGAAATCAGTTGACGGTGGCCTGACCGTTACCGGATTCAAGCGCGTAGCCCTTGGATAAACATCAATGGACAATGGACAATTGATAATTGACAATTGATCATTAAATACGAAAGAACCCGGTCTTGTGATCGGGTTTTTTTTGTTGCAGGGGGCAGGGTACAGGGTTCAGGGTTCAGGGAATTTCTCAAATACCGGGTGAATTTCGCATTGATTTATAATTTGGGTTCACAAACTATAAAACGGCTGGCTTTCCTTTGCGTTGTGTCCTTCATCCTCTTCTGAGTCCTATTCTCTCCATCAACAGTTTTTGCTCCAACCGCAACGTGTCGATCCGATGCTGCAATTTCACCAATCGCTCTGCTGATTTCACTTCCGTTTGGTCCTCTGTATTGTTTATAAAAAACACGGGGCGATTACCCACTTTCCTGCCCAATTCTTCCACTACCTTCTGCACGCGGATGCGTTTGTCCTTTTTCGACTGATTTTTGAATTCAGCGTCAAATCGCGCTGCGCAACCTTCAACTTATTGTCTATTTCTCTAAGCCTTTTCTCGTCATGTTTTAACCAAGCCTCGCGCATTGCCCGCTTTTGATTCGCCTCTTGTTCAGCAGATTCGTTTATCTGCCGGGTGATCACCGCCAATACGGGCAAGGCAGCCGGGGGCAATCTTCGCCTGCCCGATTCATACATTGACCATTGCGCCCGGGAAATCCCCAATAGCATCGCCATATCCAGTTGTGTCATCCCCAAACTCATCCGTAAGTCGCGCCTGTCTTTCATAACTGTCGTTTTCTTTGGCCGGGCAATTATTTTGCCATGATGTTTCGCTTTGAATCAAAAATCAGAATGTGAAACAAAATGTGTTTCAAACCTATTTTTTTCAGAAAAGTGAAACATTACTAATAGACTTTCCATTCATCGGCAAAAAGCATTCACGGTATAATTGTAATAGCAAAGAAGCGCGAGCCTTTCGTCTTTTGACTTTTGTCTTTCGACTTTCGACTTTTAACTTTTGACGTTAGTCTTTTGACTATATTTGACCATGACCCGCCGCCAAACACTTTACCTGATTCTGTGCGGAATCTTTATCACCAATGCGCTCACGGCCGAACTCATAGGCGGCAAACTGATCGATGTTGTTGGAATCCCGATGAGCATCGGCATTTTGCCATGGCCGATCGTGTTCCTCACCACCGACCTCATCAACGAATATTTTGGGCAATCGGGCGTCAAAAAAATCACGCTGCTCACCGCTGCACTGATTGTCTACTGTTTTTTTGTGCTCTACCTGGCTATCGGGATTCCGGCCACGCCTGACATTCCGGGCGTCACCGACGAGCAGTTCAACGCCGTGTTTGGGCAAAGCCAGCTGATCATCGTAGGGAGTATTACGGCATTTTTGGTGACGCAGTTGCTCGACACCGTGATCTTTCAGTTTGTAAAACGCCGGACCGGCAACAAATGGCTTTGGATGCGCAGCACGGGATCGACGGTAATATCGCAACTGCTCGACAGTTTTATCGTGTTGGGTATCGCGTTCTGGTTACCCGGAAAAATGCCCACCGATGTTTACTTACAGTCCGGAATGGCGGGCTATCTGGTTAAACTTTCAATTGCGGTTATGCTTACGCCGCTTATTTATCTTGGCCACGCCGTCATTGACAAATACCTCGCAAAAGATGGACAATAAAACCCGCTGCGGATGGTGCAAAAGCGATCCGCTCTACATGGAATACCACGACACCGAATGGGGAAAGCCGGTTTACGACGACGACACCCTTTTTGAATTCCTGATTCTCGAAACGTTTCAGGCCGGTTTGAGCTGGATTACCATCTTGCGCAAGCGCGAACACTTCCGCGAGGCGTTTGACGGGTTCAATTATAAGAAAATAGCGCAATACGACCAGGATAAACTTGAACAACTCCTGGAAAATCCCGGCATCATTCGCAACCGTCTTAAAGTGCAGGCAGCAGTATCAAACGCGCGGGCCTTTATGGAAGTCCAAAAGGAATTTGGAAGTTTTTCCGAATATATCTGGGGATTCACGGGCGGGAAACCCATTGTCAACCAGCCGAAATCCCTGCAAGACATTCCGGCCACAACACCGCTGTCGGATGCCATCAGCAAGGATTTAAAAAAGCGCGGGTTCAAGTTTGTCGGATCAACCGTAGTATATGCCCACATGCAGGCCACCGGAATGGTAAACGATCATTTGGTGGATTGTCATTTCAGGCATTGACCAGAATCGCCATGTATTCCTCCCGGCTTATTTCGCGGGCTCCCAGGCTTTCCAGGTGCGGATTGTGCAGTTGACAATCGAGCAGTTTGTAGTTGCTTTCCTTTAGATGCGCCACAAGGGAAACAAAAGCTACTTTGCTGGCATTGGACACTTTTGAAAACATGCTCTCGCCGCAAAAAACGCAACCCAGATCGATGCCGTAAAGACCTCCAACCAATTGGTCGTCCTGCCACACCTCAATTGATTTGGCCACGCCCAACTCGTGAAGCTTGACATACGCGTCCACCATGCGCGGTGTAATCCAGGTGTCGTCCTGCCCCGGACGCTCAATGCTGCGGCAGTTGGTTATCACCGATTTGAAATCCTGATTGAAAGTCACGTTAAACACCTTCCGATTCAGGATGTTCCGCATGCTTTTGGACGCTTTATAATCATGTGGGAACACGACCATACGACGCGGCGGTGCCCACCACAAAACGGGTTCATCCTGACTGAACCAAGGGAAAATCCCACTTCTGTAGGCCAGCATCAACCGCTCGGGCGACAAATCGCCTCCAATGGCCAGCAGTCCGTGCCTGTCGGCGGCGCTGACGGGTGGGAAGTAAAGTTCAGACGTTAAAAAGTGCATGGGGCGAAATTAAAAATTTTGGCAGAATTTAATATCAGCGCGATCGCAGGACTATTAACGGAGGATTGAGCGTTAATGGTATTTGGCGCCGCGTTAGGGATGGAAGCGGCATCCTTGTAAACCCCAAAGGTTTTTAAAACCTTTGGGGTTTACAAGATACAGCGGACAGCCCGACGGCGGATACGGAAAATCTGCCGTTTTTCTTAAAATTTGAACCGCCGGAACGCCCAAAATAACCAAACATTATCAGCGAGACATAAAAAAACCTCCGCGCTGGCGAAGGTATTTCTTGGTTTTTTAGAAAGGCAAATCGTCGGGATCTTCCTGCTTGAATTGTGGCGGCGCCGGCGGAAATTGCTGAGGCGGTGCTTGCTGATATTGGGGCGGAGCTTGTTGATACTGCGGGGCCTGGGCCTCCAAACGCTCAATTCTCCAGCCTTGGATGCTGTTGAAGTACTTGGTCTCGCCTTGCGGATTCACCCATTCGCGACCGCGCAGGTTAATGGAAACCTTTACCGAATCGCCGGGTTTGTATTGATCAAGCAAGTCAGTCTTGTCTTGCGTAAACTCGATCATAATGTGTTGCGGGTACTGCTCTTCTGTGGTCACCACCAGCTCTCTCTTTTTGAATGAAGCGCTCACCTGCTGCGGCATCCCCACCATTCTTACTTTTCCTGTAACTTCCATCACTTTTGGTTTAAATTATTATTGTTGTTTGGCTAATAAGACTTTCCATGCCGACAATGCGTCGCCGGCGGCCAGATATTCCTTTGCCTTGCGGTGTGTAAGAACCACATCGCTGGCGCTTAAAACGGCTTTTACGCCAAAATTATCCTTTACAAAGGTATCGATTTCCTCGTCCCCCGGCAAGGCTTCGACATTGCCCAACATTCCAAGATCATTGCCGTCAAACACGTCGCTGTTGCGGATGCTGTCGGGAATGGCGTCAACGCCTATGCCCAGTGTGGTGAGCGGTTTTGGAACTTCGAACAACCCGGCGTTGGCGCGCGAATACCAGTTTTGGCCAAGGCGCGATACCAGATCGATACGGCGCTGGTCCATGTTGCCGTTTTCGTCGAGTGCGCTGTTGGCCACGTGAATCATGACGACCTCGCAAATGACCAGGTTGCCTGCTCCGCCGTTTTCACCCAGGGGAATGATGTCGTTTACCTTGCATTCAAACTGGACGGGCGATTCGGCCACGCGAAATGGTGCGACCTTCTCTGACTTGAGCATCGTCAGTCCTGATTTGACAAACTCGTTGACGCCATCTGGATACTCGGTGCTGGAGAGCGAAGCCTGCTGAACGATGGGGTAATCAACCACGTTGATGACCACTTCGCGTGTGGCTTGTACGTTTTGCAGCGTGTGCTTGGTGGTGTTGTCGCGAACGCGGCGGGCGGGCGAAAACACTAAAATGGGCGGATTGGAACTGAATACGTTAAAAAAACTAAACGGCGACAGATTTGGCGTCCCGTCGGCGCTGATTGTGCTGGCAAAAGCAATAGGGCGCGGCGCAATGGCCGTCTGTAAAATGGCCTGGATTTTTACGGGCGATAGCTGGGCGGGATCAAAACTGGTCATGCGTTTGGTTTGTAGCAAATGTACATAACTTATGGGCCGATGCGCCCCGCAAACCCATCGATTTATTAACGAAAGTTGTTTAGCTTTGGGTATCTTTACGCAAACGGAATCAATGGTTTTTACGGATAAACGCCAATTTACCCGCTGGGTCATCATCATCGCATCGTTTGTGATCGTTTCACTGATTGTCTGGAACACTTATACGTTTTTTCAGATTTTCAAGAACGAGGAACGCATCAAAATGGAATACTGGGCCGACGCTCAAAAAAGCCTGATGAGCGCCGACGAGAACACTGATCTTGAACTTCCGTTTGAAATCATCCGCAACAACACCACCATTCCGATTATACTGACCAACGAGAACGACAGCATCATCAGCGTGACCAATATTGATGAAAAGTCGATGTCGGATCCGCAGTGGGCCGGCCGCGAGTTGCAGCGGCTGAAACGCGAAAACGAACCTATCGCCATCGAATACGTGCCGGGCAAGTTTCAGTACCTCTATTACGGAAACTCGTCGCTTTTAAACACGCTCAAATACTACCCGATTGCCCTGGCGCTGATCATCGTGCTTTTTGGCGCCGTGGTGTACAATTATTATCGCAGCACGAAAATTGCCACGCAAAACAAACTTTGGGCGGGCATGGCCAAGGAGACGGCGCATCAGATTGGAACGCCGCTTTCATCATTGCTGGGTTGGCTGGAGATATTGAAGGCTGAAAATGTCGATCCCTCGACAGTGGCCGAAATTGAAAAAGACATTGTGCGGTTGCAGACCATTGCCGACCGTTTTTCAAAAATCGGATCGGAACCCGTTTTACAGCCGATTGATTTGGTTGATGAAACGCGGCGCGCCTGCGAATACCTTAAATCGCGATTTTCCAAGCAGGTAGATTTCAAGTTTGTGGCGCCCAATCATCCGGTTCCACTGATGATCAACGCTGAACTTCACGGCTGGACCATCGAAAATCTTGTGAAAAATGCCATTGATGCCATGAAAGGCCGCGGGAAACTCCGGGTAAAAATCGAGGATGATCTGAAACAGGTAAAAATCCTGGTAACCGACACCGGGAAAGGCATTCCCAAAAACCAGTTCCGACAGATTTTCGAGCCTGGCTTTACCACCAAGAAACGCGGTTGGGGACTTGGTCTTTCACTCACCAAGCGCATTGTAGAGGATTATCACAAAGGTGAGATCAAGGTTTTGCAATCGGAGCCCGGAAAGGGAACCACCATGCAAATCTGTTTTAAGAAAGGCGCATAAAAAAAGGGAGCCTGAACTCCCTTTATTTTAGTTTGGATTGCTGGTGTAGCGCTCGATAACTGTGTCGTCGACATTGTCGCCATCGTAATCATATCTTACCTTGATTTCCAATGTATTGTCGTTGAGCGTCACAATGGTTACCTGCTCGGTTTCGCCCAAACTGGTCACGGTAATTTTGTCGCCGGAACGCGTCCAGTCAAATTCAAAAACGTCGGTCAAAACAGGGTCACATCCCCAGATATCGACAAACTCGCCGGTTCCGTTTGCCATAAACTCAACATAATCTTTTCCGCAAATCTCGTGGTCTTCGTACGGAAAAGTTTCACCGTCTACACGCTCAGATACATTGTACCATTTGCGGTTGAGTTTTGAATAGTCAAAAGATGATTTGTCATCGTCGCCTGAACAGGCTGCAAACAAGCCAACAAGGCCCAAAAATAAAAATGCTTTTTTCATTTTGTTTTAGCTTTTTAGTTCGGGCAAATGTAAGAGAATTCAGTTGTAATTATAAAATTATTTTTTAATCAGAGTTCTTGACGAATGGCCTCGACAACCTCACGGAATTCATCGGGCGACAGCGACACTTTTTGGGTGAATCGCATTTCATCCATGTGGTTAAGCGGAATGAGATGTACGTGCGCATGCGGAACCTCCAGCCCCACGACGGCCATGCCAACCCGTTTGCAGGGAATGGCTTTTTTGAGCGCGATGGCAATCCGGCGCGAGAAGTTCATCAAACCTTCATATTCATCGCTTTCCATGTCAAAAAGTTGGTCGACTTCGCGCTTGGGAATGCAAAGCGTGTGTCCCTTGGCGTTGGGATTGACGTCGAGGAAGGCGAGATAGTTTTCATCCTCGGCGATTTTATAGGCCGGGATTTCGTCGTTGATGATTCTCGTGAAGATTGATGCCATAACTCCGTTTTTATGTTCAGGACAGTTTGATCAGTCCCGTGTGATTTCAAGGATTTCAAAGTTGATTTTTCCGCTTGGCACGGTAATTTCTGCAACGTCGCCTACTGATTTGCCCAGCAATCCCTTGCCAATAGGCGATGTAACCGAGATTTTACCCGATTTCAGATCAGCCTCGCTCTCGGCTACGAGCGTGTAGGTCATCTCCATCTTATTGGCCTGGTTGCGGATTTTTACTTTTGACAACACCAGCGCTTTTGACGTATCCAATTGCGATTCGTCAATCAGGCGCGCGTTGGCGTGAATTTCCTCGAGTTTTGCAATACGCATCTCCAAAAGACCCTGCGCTTCCTTGGCAGCATCATATTCGGCATTTTCAGAAAGGTCGCCTTTGTCGCGGGCTTCGGCGATCGCCTGCGAAGCTTTTGGGCGCTCGACATTTTTAAGGTGATCCAACTCTTCCCTCAATTTCTTAAGTCCTTCAGCAGTATAGTATGAAACAGTACTCATAGCGTTTGTTCTTGGATTTTTTAATGCAATCAGGGCGTCTGGCGCCCGTTTCGTAATGTTTATAAAATAGAAAAAATCCCCTCGTGAGGGATTTCCTGTTACACAAAGATAGTAATTATTCTCATCGGCTGCCGAATAATTTGTTAATCCTTTCACGGCGCTTTCAAAACCCATATTTTTGTACAAATACCCGCTATGAAAAGGATTATCGTCTTACTCATTTTGGCTTTGACCAGCCTGGCCTGCGACAGCGATCGCATCAACAATCGCAATCCGTATATCCCCAATTACAACTTTGAAGTCATCATTGATATGAACCTGCCGCTTTACAGCCAGCTGCAGTTTCCCAGCAACGCGGTTTATTTGGGCCAGGGCGGCGCGCGCGGTTTGATTGTTTTTAATACCGGAAGCGGATATGTTGCTTATGACGCGGCCTGCCCGAACCAGAACATCAGCAGTTGTTCGACCTTGCAGATTGATGGCATCATGGCGATTTGCCCGTGTGACGACGCACAGTACAACCTGTTTACCGGCGAGAGCCCGGGGTTGGACTATCCGTTAAAGCGATACCGCGTCAACCAGGCCGGATCGTCGTTGATTATTACCAACTGATCAGTTCTGTTTGGTCAGGATTACATCTGATGGGATTGAAAATCCAGCGGGAATTGGCGGTTGGCCTTCAAAACGCGGCATGAGTTCCTGCGGATTTTTAAGAATCATCCTAAGCGTTTGCGGCGAGGTGTGCAGATTCTC
Source organism: uncultured Flavobacterium sp. (assembly GCA_964537345.1). Classification (GTDB taxonomy): domain Bacteria; phylum Bacteroidota; class Bacteroidia; order Flavobacteriales; family Flavobacteriaceae; genus Flavobacterium. The sequence goes on from CAZIBV010000029.1 coordinate 25,149, forward strand.
GAATACTGCGCGACATCCCTTTTTGTTATAAGCAACGTCACGGAAGATGAAATCGAGTTTGTCCTCTTCAACGCAGAGTCCATACATTGGATGCAGGTCCGGATTTACGTTAAAGGGTGTGACTATCGTATTGGTTGTAAAACTGATTCCTCCGTCTTGTGAAAACTTATAATCTCCAACCATAAAGTCTTTGTATAATTTATCATTCGCCACGTAATAGTTGGAAACTTTTGTAAGCTGGATAATCAGAACCTGACTTCCGTCGGTCCATTTCCATGTCCCGACAAAAGGATCGAAAGTATTGTCGATATCTGAAAAATAAGTGTTTACGGGAAAGTCGGAATAATTGTTCACGCAAATCTTTTCGACCTTCTGATTTTGGGCAATCATGGAGAGTGAGAACAGTAATCCTAAAATAATTCTATACATATCTTTTGCCTTGAATTCCGGTCGAAGCCGGTTGATGTAAAGGTAGTTGGAATTAAGGCAATGTTTCTCATTGCGCAAGCGGAAAGACCACACTGCTGCTTTTACTGTCGGTTCTATCCGCTAAAAAAAGCCGTCGATATGATGGTTTCTGAAGTAAACTAAATTAAATTTTTAATTTTTTGTCATTACATAAGTTCCGTAGGGAACTCTGGTTTTGGTTGGAGAATTTTCATCGGGTAAGAACGAGCCTGAAGTTGCCGCAATAATTACTTTTATCTGCTGTGGTGATGTATTGGGTAAATATTGGAGAAACAATCGCGTTGACTTAAGGTAATCCCGCTCTGGATCGATAAAGGTCAATTTCAAACGCTTATCTGGGATTTCACAGTCATTACATGCCGGATAAATATCATCTGGGTGAAACCTATTACCCTGAATATTCCTCATTAACGGATTGGCACTATCGCTATCCAAAAGACCTAGCGTGTTAACTACGATCACGTTATTCACAGTATAAGAATATTCTCCAACTAGCATATCTTTGAATATATCGTCAGCTTGTACCATTGTTTCCTTTTGAAGCTTTATAGTAAACACTATATTTCCTGAACTAAAAATCCAAGTTCCGGTATATTTGTCCAGTTCAGCATCGACGTCTTGAAAATAGGTTCCGGGCGAAGCGAATATACTGTACTCTTCAAGTCTTTTTATTGAGGTTTGTG
>CAZIBV010000030.1:0-7794 GCA_964537345.1 uncultured Flavobacterium sp.
AAATGAGCAAAATCACCATACGCGAAACGGCCAACCCGGCCATCCTGAAATTTGAGTTCCAGGACTTTATCGTTCCACGCGGACAATACGAATTCAAGAATATCGACGAGGCCAAAAGTTCGCCGCTTGCCCAGCAACTCTTTTACCTTCCGTTTGTAAAAACCGTGTTCTTGTCGGGTAATTTCATCGCCATCGAGCGTTATAGCATTGTCGAGTGGGACGATGTGAAAGATGCCGTCGCCGAGCAAATCCAGTCATTTGTTGACAAAGGCGGCGTACTGATTACCGACGATGCCACACCGCGCAAACAAGCCGTGACGGTTTACGGAGAGGTGACACCAAATCCGTCGGCACTTAAATTTGTAAGCAACCTGCGGCTCACCAAAACGCCGGCCGAATTCAAGAACATCGACGAGGCCGACGCATCGCCTCTGGCGCAGGAACTGTTTAAAATGCCGTACGTCCGCGAGGTATTTATCGACGACAATTACGTGTCGGTAACCAAGTATGATCGTTACGACTGGAATGAAATTTCACAGGAAATCCGAACCTTTATCCGTCAATTTATTGAAAACGGAGGCCTTGCTATCGAAGAAACCAAACTCACCGCCAGTCCGAAACAGGAAAAACAGGAAATCAGGGATTTTGACAACCTCGACACTACGTCACAGCAAATCATCAACATCCTTGAAGAATACGTCAAGCCTGCCGTGGCGGCCGATGGTGGAAACATTTTGTTTGACAGTTTTGACGAGGCCGACAAACGCGTAAAAGTGGTACTTCAGGGCGCCTGCAATGGCTGTCCATCGTCGACTTTTACTCTGAAAAACGGCATCGAAAATATGTTGCGAGACATGCTTAAGGACAACGATATTAAAGTTGAGGCGCTAAACGGATAAAATCTAAGGCAATGCCTGAAGTTTTCCCCGACATACTTTCTTTGGTTTGTGCAGGCAAAGGTTAGCGTTTGATTTTTGTTCGTTGGTTTTCGCAGTCGGATTTGATGGGGATTTTAACCTTTTTTACATTTTTTCTGTACCCGTGTTGTGGGAATTTTTTGTAGCTTGTCACTGAATCGGGAAGGGGAAATCGGGTTTATCCCTACGCATGAAATTGTCAGGTTGGATACAGATTTTCTGTAAAAATTCATAAAATTTCAGCAAGTCTTTCACGACTTTCTATTACTATATTTTAGTCCTTTTACCTCGCTTGCCCAGATTCTTTTGGCTACCAATCGACTATGAACGAACTCTCCCGCGAAACCAGCCCTTATCTTTTGCAGCACGCCCAAAATCCGGTTTTCTGGAAGGCGTGGAAACCTGAAGTCCTGGAGCGCGCCCGTCGGGAGGACAAACTTTTGATTGTCAGCTCGGGATATTCGGCCTGCCACTGGTGCCATGTGATGGAGCACGAAAGCTTTGAAGATCAGGAAGTGGCCGATGTGATGAACCGCAGTTTTATCTCGATAAAGATCGATCGCGAGGAACGCCCCGACATCGACTCGCTCTACATGAAAGCCGTACAACTGATGACCAATCACGGCGGCTGGCCCCTAAACGTCATCTGTCTGCCCGATGGCCGTCCGGTGTGGGGCGGAACGTATTTTAGAAAAACGCAGTGGATCGGCACGCTCGAACAATTGGCCGATATGTACCGGCAGGAGCGTGAAAAAATGATCGACTATGCCCAAAAACTGCTCGAAGGCATCAACAGCATCAGCATTCTGCAAAGCGCGAAAATCAAAACGCTTCCGCCCGAGGAAATCCTGGAAAAGCATCTTGAAAAATGGAAGAAAAGTTTTGACCACGAATACGGCGGAAACGCGCGTGCACCAAAGTTTATGATGCCGTCAAACCTGGAATTCCTGATGCATTCCGGCTGGCTTAAAAATGATACCGAACTTTTGGAGCACGTCAACCTGACCCTGACGCGCATGGCCTGGGGCGGGCTTTTTGACACCGTCGGCGGTGGATTTTCGCGCTATTCGGTAGATATGAAATGGCATGTCCCGCACTTTGAAAAAATGCTGTATGACAACGCCCAACTGGTGTCGCTTTATTCGCAGGCATATAAACTGACGCATAATCCGCTTTTCAAAGAGGTTGTAGAGAAGACGCTTGATTTTGTTTCGCGAGAACTGACCGCTCCAACAGGCGGATTTTACAGCGCTCTGGATGCCGACAGCCTGACCGGCGGACATTTGGAAGAAGGCGCTTTTTATGTTTGGACGCGTTACCAACTCCAACAATTGATTGGCGACGATTTTGAACTTTTTGCCCAGGTATTCAACATCAACGATTTTGGCCATTGGGAAAACGGAAATTTTGTCCTGATTCAAACCCAGACACTTGACGAAATCGCGCAGACGCACCGCATTCCCGTAGCCAATCTTGCCATAAAGAAAGTTGAATGGGAAAGAATCCTTTTCAACGCTAGGGAATCCCGTCCGCGGCCACGACTGGATAACAAAATTCTCACTTCCTGGAACGCCTTAATGATTACCGCCTATGCCGATGCGTATCTGGCTTTTGGCGACGAAGACTACCGCAACTCCGCCATCAGGCAGCTAACCGGATTGCTGGCCCGTGCGCTTAAACCTGACGGAACGCTGATGCGGACCACCGATGCGTCGGCCATAGAGGGATTTCAGGATGATTACGCCTTGGTGATTCAGTCATTGCTGGCGGTTTATTCCTGCACTTGGGACGAGTCCTATCTGCTTGAAGCACGACAAATCGCCGATTATTGCCTGGACAGGTTTTACGACGAGGAAGCCGGATTTTTTAAATATGCAGCGGGCGATCAGGATTCGCTTATCAGTCCGCATTATGAAATTGAAGACAATGTCATTCCGGCGTCAAATTCAGTAATGGCGCGCGTACTGACGACGCTGTCTGTTTATTTCGGCAACACGCGTTACGAGGATGTGGCACTTAGGATGCTGGCACACATCGTTTCCAATATTGATTATCCATCGGCGTTTTCAAATTGGCTGGTGGCTTTCTTGGCTTACGGACGCGATGCCCGTCAATTGGCGGTTTCCGGGCCAACTGATTTTAAGGCGCGTTTTGACCGGGAATACCTCCCGAATGTGATTGCAGCCGGAAGTAATCAAGCGTCGCATCTACCCTTTTTAAAAGACCGGTTTGAAAAAGGCCAAACGCTGTTTTACGTCTGTCGTGAAAAAACCTGCAGCCTTCCGATAACTGATGCCGAACGGGCGATCCGGGATTTGCAGCCTGCCAAAAAGTAGTCTAAAGAAAACCTAAACTGGTTTGACTTGAAGCGGCATTATTTTTAACTTTGATTGTCCCTCCTTCCTCAATTGGAAGGATTTTTTTATGAAAGAAATACAGTCTATCGAAGATTATCTCAGTTATTTTTTCAATCTGCTGATTGCGTATTCACCCAAGTTGGTATCAGCCATTTTGGTGTTGATAATCGGTGTATTCCTGATACGGATCATCACGCGATTTGTCAAAAGCATCATGATCAGGCGCGAGGTCGAACCGACACTGGCCAACTTTGTTACCGACATCCTGGTTTGGGGACTCAGGCTGCTTTTGCTGGTTACTTTTATTTCCCGCCTCGGCATCCAGACTACCTCATTTGTTGCAATTTTGGGTGCGATGGGACTCGCGATCGGCATGTCCTTGCAGGGTTCGCTTTCCAATTTTGCCGGCGGAATGTTGATTATTCTCTTTAAGCCTTTTAAAGTGGGCGATACGATTGAAGCCCAGGGCGTAACTGGGACGGTGCTCGAAATCGAAATCTTTACGACCAAACTGGTTACCGGCAACAACCAGACGATTTACATTCCAAACGGAATTCTGTCCAACGGCATCATCACCAATTATTCCCAGATGGACATACGCCGTGCCGACTTGACGTTTGCCGTATCTTATGACACCGACATCGAAAAGGCAAAAGCGATGATCATGGATATCATGAAACGCCATCCAAAGGTACTTGAGAACCCCGCGCCCGAAGTCCTGATAAAAGAAGTCAATGCAACTTCGGTGGTACTTGCCATCAGGCCGTGGACTTCAAATCTGGATATCGGGATTGTTACGTCCGACGTGCTTCAACAAACAAAGGATGACTTTGACCGAGCCGGAATGGCCGCTCAACCTTACGTTGTGGAACGGTCGATAGACTAATTTGTTTTAAAATCCTTGAGATAGAACGGCTCAAAGTAGGCAACGTCCTCAAATCCTCCTTGCACAAACTTTTGGTAGCTGATGCCTGATAGTCCCACCGCCGACGGAAACTCTAAGTCGTCGTGATAAATGACGTCGTCTCCCAAAATCACCGTCTTGCATTTTTGCAAGCAGTCGCCGGCAATGTGCAATGGTCGCGTAAATTCCTTGAAAGAATCGGGCGTAAGAATTTCAGACCAGGTGGATTTCAATAATTTTCCTCCTGAAAAAGCGGCACTGTAAGCCTCCATTCGGCGCGCATCGATAAGCGGAATTACCGTCCCGCTTGGCGCGTTTACCTGCCGGGCCAGAATTTCAAGACTATCGACAGCAATGAGTGGAATACCCAGGGCATAACACAAACCTTTAGCCGCCGAAACTCCGATGCGCAAACCGGTATACGATCCAGGTCCTTTCCCGACAGCCACCGCCTGAAGATCGGTATAATTGATACCGGCCTCGCGGATGACTTCGTCGATAAAGACATGGAGCTTTTCGGCATGCGAATAGCCTTGGGTGGCAAGCTCTCTGACAGATATGGGGACACCCTCCTGGGCCAGGGCTACCGAGCAATTTCGAGTAGCAGTTTCAATATTCAGGATCACTCTTCCTGTTTTTTGGAATTTTCTTTCTTTTTAACCGTCACCTGATCGCCTGGTTTAAGCTCCTTGGTAACTGTATTGTACGGGCCAACAATAATCACATCGCCTTTCTTGAGACCGCTTGTGATTTCGATGTTGGTATCGTCTTGTATGCCGGTAGTGACCACACGCAATTTTGCCTTGTCGCCGCTTTTCACAAAAACACACTCAAATTTTTGCTCTGTCTTGGCCTTGATCTTGGCTTCTTCAGAATCTTTTGCCACCGCTCGCTTCTTGGTTGCAGTAGTGTCGGTCTTGACCACAATCGAGCTGATCGGGACGCCCAAGGCCTTTTCCTTGCGACGGGTAATGATATCAACAGTTGCAGTCATTCCCGGACGGAACGGCGAGTAATTTTCGCCCTTGCCTTCCAGCAAGTCCTGGTATGATTCTGTCAGGATACGAATCTTGACTTTAAAATTTGTCACCTGATCGGCGGTAAGTGTTGTCCCCGTTGCGGTGTTGGCCGCCGAGTTGGCAATGCTGGTCACCACGCCGCGGAACTTCTTTTTTAGATAAGCATCAACTTCAACGTCGGCCGAATCACCAACATTGATTTTAACAATATCATTTTCGTTGACGTCAACCTCAACTTCCATGTTTTTCAGGTTGGCCACACGCATGAGTTCGGTGCCGGTCATTTGCTGAGTTCCCAAAACGCGTTCGCCCAGTTCGACGTTAAGTGCCGATATGGTTCCGTCGGCCGGCGAATAAATCGTGGTCCGGCCCAGGTTGTCACGCGATTCCTTTACGGTTGCCGACGCGCTCTGAACATTGTAATAGGCTGACTGTCTTGTTGCCTTGGCCACCTCAAAGGTTGAAACGGCTTTGTCCCAATCAGCTTTTGAGATAATGCCTTTTTCAAAAAGTGTTTTGTTCCGATCGTAATTGGCTTTAGCCTCGGCAAATTGTGCTTCAGCCTGGCTCAATCCGGCACGGCTTCCCGACAGGTTTGACACCGTCTGGTTAAGCCGCGAAGTGTACAAATCAGGATTGATTTTAACCAGCAACTGGCCCTTCTTGACCACTTGACCCTCCTTTACGGGAAGATCGATGATTTCGCCCGATACTTCCGACGAAAGCTTTACCTCAATTTCAGGCTGGATTTTTCCGGTAGCCGATACTGTTTCGATGATGGTAATTTCATCAACTACAGCGGTTTCAACTTCCTTTCCTTTATCCTTGCCGCCCAGCACGCCGGTTTTGGCCAGCACCACCAACAAGATTACCAGAGCCAGCGCCCCACCGATAAAGAAGTAAACCGTTTTTCTTGACATTTCTACTGCTATTGGGTTATCGGAATGCCAAAGTAGAATTCAACCACCTTGACTCTAAAAATGTAATCGTACTTGGCGCGAACCACGTCCGACTGCGAATTTACAAATAATGTCTGAGCCTGATTAAAATCAAAAGCCGTCATAAGCCCGACCGCATATCGCTCCTTGGCATATTTAAAAGCTTCTTCGCGCGCTTCAGCTGCGGCCACCGCGGCTTCATAGGCTTTAAGTGCACCTTTTGCATCGGTAAAGGCAGTATAGACGTTTCGCTCAAGGTCTAGCTCAGCCTGCGAATACGCAATTTTTGACCGTTCCAGCGCAACCTTTGAGCGTTCAACATTGTTGCGCACCGACAATCCGTTGAGGATGGGTACATTGAGTTGCAGGCCAAACGAGTGACCTTTGTTGGTGTCGAACTGCTCCCAGATAGAATCGGGCGGCCCCAAAACCGGAACAAAATTAGGCTGCACTACGTTGTAGTTGATACCGTTGATGTCGACCGTTCCGATGGTCGTTGTCGGAAAAAGTGTGCTTTGTTCAAATCCGCGAACCCTGTCGGCATAAGCTGCACGCGTGCTCATGTTGTAAAAGCCCTGAATGCTGGGAGAATATGCGCCCTTTGCAATTTTCACGTCGCGTTCGGCGATGTCAAGATTGGCCTTGGCGATTTTGATCTCCATACGGGCTTCCTTGGCCTTTTCAAAAATGGCGTCCGGCGATTGCAACATGGCTTCGCTATCCTTTGCATCGTATTGATCGTCGGCGATGTCAAAATTTTCAAAATCGTCCAATTGCAGCAATTGGGCCAGGCTCAACCGCGAAATCAACAGCGCATTTTCGGCTGTGATAACCGCCTGCTGGTTTGACGATACCGTCGCCTGCATATCCATCAAATCGCCTCGAGGCACTGATCCGGCATCAACCAACTCCTTGGTGCGTTCTTGCTGCTTGAGGTTGTTGGCCAATTGCACCTGCTGTACTTTGAGGTTTTCTTTGTTAAACAGAATCTGCAAAAACGCATTGGCCACATTAAGCGACACATCGTCCTGCATCTTGGTCAATCGGTACTGAGCGGCCAGAATCGCCATATTGGAGCGGCGCAAACGGTTTTGATTCTGCAAACCATTGTAAACGTTAACACCGACGCTCACACCCGCTGCGGTAAACTGCGTTGTTTGGTTTTCCAGCAAACCGGTGGTGATGTTTTGGTTAAGACCGATGTTCCACGAATGGGAAGCGTTGCCGTTTATATTGGGCAGGAAGTTGCCAAACGCATCCTTCTTTTCAAGGTCGGCAAGGCGTGAATCAAGTTCAGTTTGTTTGATTGAAATATTGTTTTTCAACGCGTACTCCACGCATTCCTGCAACGTCCACTTTTTAGGCTGAGCAAACGCTCCGATACCGGAAAGCAGGGCAAGCAGGAAAATTACGCTTAGATTCTTGTTCATGATTTGGCAGAAAACGCAGAAAAAACTTCCGCAAAGTTAATATTATTTGATGTCGTTCACCGATTGTTGGCAATTAATTACTTTCCGGTTGGGCCAAGCCTTGGTTCCAAACCTTGATTTTGTCGTCTTTTTTGAGTCCGCTTTTCACCTCGACATAAATTCCGTCGCTCACCCCGAGCGTTACCGATCGCTTTTCAAAATCATTGTCACCCTTTTTCACTTCAACAAA
>CAZIBV010000030.1:7894-24402 GCA_964537345.1 uncultured Flavobacterium sp.
AGTCCCTGGCGCGCGGCCGCATAGCTTTGTTTGGCCTGCAGGTAGGCGGTTTCAGCCGATTGGAATTCGTTGGCCGAGATGACGCCTTTGTCAAACAAGGTTTTTTGACGGTTGTAAAACTTTTCGCGGTTTTCCAGGTCGATGCGCGCCGTCTGCACCTGATTCTGGGAATTGCTCAGGTTGCTGACATTGGCCACCACCCGGATTTTGGCTATCGGATCGCCGGCCTTGATGGTCTCGCCCGCCTTGACATATACCGCCTCGATAATGCCGGAAATGTTGGGCTTGATCAGGACTTCCTCGTCAGGTACAATGTTGCCGGTTGCAATTGTCGTTTTCACGATGGTCTTGGTTTCAGGTAGCTCGGTTTGGAAAACCACCGGCGATTCCTGGTTTTTGGCATACAGATAATACAGCGCGCCAAAAAAAACAACGGCAATAAAAATTAAAACAAAAATGGTGATCCCTCTTTTCATGGACTTTATGGTGAATTTAAACTATTTTATTTTTAATTCCTTGATTAGTATCGGTTTGTATGGACACTCATCCGGTGGCAATTGTCAATTATCAATTGTCAATTGTCAATTATTCTGTTCTCAACGCATCAACCGGCTTTACTTTAATCGCAATTTGCGCCGGAATCAAACCCGCCAGCAACCCCGATCCCACCAAAATCATCAGCGCCACGAACACCACGCCCAAATCGACACTTGGATTGGTGAACATTCGTCCATCAGCCGGCATCGCATCAAGCGCCATGTTGATCAGCGCCAAAACACCGGTTGCCGCTGCAATTCCGGCCATTCCAGCCAAAATGGTCAGGGTGATGGATTCGGTTAGAATCTGACGTCTGATCTTTCCGGGTGTAGCACCCAGAGCACGCCGAATGCCTATCTCGTTGGTTCGCTCCTTGACAACGATCAGCATGATGTTGGAAATCCCGATAACGCCCGAAAGCAAAACCAATGTCCCGACAAAGTACGCAATCACCTTGAGCAGCAAAAACAATCCGTTTACCTTTGAGAATTCCTTGTAAAGGTCAAAATGCCCGATGGCACGTTCGTCGTCGGGATGAATGTCGTGACGGGACTTCATAAACCGGAAAATATCTTCCTTTAAATCCGTGATGGAGGCGCCGTCCCGCGCTGTGATGGCCATCCACCCTACCACATCGCCATAATTGAACGCCTGCTGAAACGTGGTGAACGGCATAAAAATGCTTTTTTGGGCTTCCTCGGCATTTCCGTTGTTGTTGCCTTTTTTCTTGTAAACGCCAACCACCATAAAATTAACGCCATTTACGGTAATGTATGTGCCCACTACATCCTCTCCGGGCGTATACAGATTGTTGATTACGCCTTCACCAATTACCACAACCTTTCGTTTGGCGCTGATGTCGCTGTGGTTGATAAAACGGCCTTGCACAATGTCCATCGACTCCTGTTGGGTGAGTTCGGGATAATCGCCGTAAATGGTAAACGCGCCGGATTTGGTTCCGCGGGTTACATTATTGGCGCCCATATATCCGCCCAGCTGGTTTCTTGGTGATACGAATTTCAGATCGGGAAAATTCTCCTTAAGCGCGGGCACATCGGCATTGCGATAATTAAAATTCCTGCCTTGCGACAATCCCTTGTACGGCTTGCCCGTGGGTTGTGTCCACATAAACATGGTGTTGGTGGCAATGCCCGAAAAACCTTGCTTGACACCGTTTTCGAGTCCTTTACCGGCTGCGAGCAAAATCACGAGGATAAAAATTCCCCAAAACACACCAAAGGCCGTCAGCAGCGTGCGAAAGGTGTTGGCGGTTAATGCCTGAAGGATTTCGGCCCATTGATCGCGGTCAAACATACTATTGGTCTCTAAGTGCTACAATGGGTTTGATTCGGGCGGCCCGATAGGCTGGGAAAAATCCTGCGACGGCTCCGGCAACAACCAGCAAAACAAGTGTGGTAAGAGCGACACCAAAATCAACCGATGGATTCAGGAAAAATTCGCTGTCGATTTGCGGTCCGGCAAGTTCAAGCAGCAAAAGCCCAAAGAGCAAACCGCAAAATCCCGCGATGGTAGTCAGGAAAATCGATTCGTGTAAGATCATCGTCACGATAGAAAAAGGCGACGCACCCAAGGCCTTGCGAATGCCAATCTCCTTGGTTCGCTCCTTGACGACAATCAGCATGATGTTGCCCACGCCCACGACACCGGCAATGATGGTACAAATCCCCACCCACCAGAAAAACAGTCGGATGTAAAGATTGAGATCGTAAAATTGTTTGGTTTCCTTGACCGAGTTAAAAATCCCGATGGCGCTTTCATCGTCGGGAGCCACAGTATGCCGTCCGCGCAAAAGGCTTCCGAGCCCGGCCTCGAAGGCATTGGCATCGGCCAGCGCTTCCTCGTATGTCGGCTTTTTTTTAAGCGTGTAAAAGAGGTTCGAAATCTTATCGCCTATACCATACACTTTTTGAGTCGTTGTGATAGGCATGTAAATACGCGCTTCTTCCCGTTCGCCGGCAGGATCGGTAAAGACGCCGACCACCTTGAACGGAATGGCGTTTATGGTGATTTGTTTGCCGATGGGATCCTCGTCCTTGAACAAGTCGAGCGCCACCTTATTGCCGATTGCCACGACCTTTTCATAATTTTTCATGTCGTTGTCATTGACAAACCGACCCTTGATCATGGTTGCGTTTTCGATAAACTGATAATCGGGATAAACGCCTCTAAACTGATAGTTGCCCGTTTCCTTTTTATAGGCGACGTTGCCATTCCAGAAATTGTAACTCGACCCTTTGCGATCCAGATTATCGCCAAAACGACTTACCGAGAGCTGGTAATCTTCATTGCGCATCTGGATTCGGCGGCCGGGATTGAGGCCTTTGTGCTCCTTGGTCGTCACATTGGACCAAACCTCGATGATGCCGGCGGCGTCGCGCTCAAACTCCTTTTCAATTCCGTTTTGCAAACCCTGACCCACGCCCAACAGGATGACCAGGATAAAAATTCCCGATGCAACCGACACTCCCGTAAGCGCTGTCCGGAGCTTGTTTTTGGCCATCGCCTCAAAAATTTCCTGCCAGCGTTCGATATTAAACATGGAGTGTGGCTCGTTGTTGAACAATTTCGCGATCGTCGATAATCAATCCGTCTTTTAGCAAAACGTTGCGTTTGCACATGGCGGCAATGTCTGATTCGTGCGTGACGATCAAAATGGTTTTTCCTTCGTCGTTGATGGCCTGGATGAGTTCCATGACTTCATACGACGTCTTGGTGTCGAGGGCGCCCGTGGGCTCATCGGCCAACAGCACTTTTGGATGCGATGCCAAAGCCCTTGCTATGGCCACACGCTGTTTTTGTCCGCCCGAAAGTTCGTTGGGCAAGTGATGCGAATGGGTTTCGAGGCCTACTTTTTTAAGGTATTCCATGGCGATTTCATTGCGTTCACTCCGGCCAACGCCCTGATAGTATAGCGGTAACGCCACATTGTCGAGTGCTGATTTGTAGTTGATCAGGTTAAACGACTGAAACACAAAACCCAAAAATTGGTTTCGGTAACGCGAGGCTATGGTTTCGTTGAGTTTTTTGATGGGTACGCCGTCAAGGACGTAACTTCCGGAATCGGCCTCATCGAGAATTCCCAAGATGTTGAGCAACGTTGATTTGCCCGACCCTGACGACCCCATGATTGCGACCAGCTCACCTTCATTTACGTTAAAGTCGATCCCTTTTAAAACGTGGAGCGATGTGTTTCCGGTTTTATAGGATTTGTGAAGGTTACTGATTTGTATCATAGGACGGCATTACAAAAGCCATAAGACTGATACACCAAAAAAATGTTACGCCCATTTTTATACTTTTGACAAAAAATAATTTTTTTGATGAAAACCCGGCTGATTTTTTTCCTGATTGCCACACTGTTGATGCTGGGATGCGCAACGTCCAACAAAATATCCGCGCTCAAACCCGAGCCCACTCCCGCGGCGCCTATCGTCTATGAAAACGTTCCGTCGTTTATCAGCCTTCCGGTATCGATCAAATTAAAGGATATTGAAAGCCAGACCAACAAGTACATGCAAGGTTTGATCTATGAAGACAAGGACATTACCGACGACGATCTGGAAATGAAAATCTGGAAGCAGGGTCCCATCAGCCTGGAAAATGAAAAAGGCAAAATCAAGACGATACTGCCGCTTAAAATGAATGTCAAATACAGGATAGGTACCAACAAGCTGGGAATTGATTTGTACAATGTGCAGGAATTTAACCTGAATGGCGTCATTACGTTGGTGAGTGACGTTGGCTTGACCAACTGGAAACTGGAAACCTCCACGACCCTCAAAAGCCTCGACTGGAAAGAGAGTCCGAGCACGACGGTCATGGGCAAGCAGGTTCCCATCACTTATTTGGCGAATCCGGCCATCAAACTTTTTAAAAAATCTATTGAAAAAAGCATTGACGAGGCCATTGCCAAGTCGATGGATTTTAAACCAAATGTACTGGATGCACTGGAAAAAGTTGCCACGCCCATGCTGATGAGCGAGGCCTACCAAAGTTGGCTGCGACTGGTGCCGATGGAACTCTACACGACCAAGGCGCAATTGGAAAAGGATGCGATTTCCCTTCAGATGGGAATGAAGTGCATCATTGAAACTGTTGTGGGCGCCACTCCGCAAAACAAGTTCAACCGCAATCAGATTGTTCTGAAACCGGTGACCAAAATGCCGGATCAGGTTACCGCACACATTGCCGCCGTCTCAACCTATGAAGACGCCTCACGGGTGGTTGCCAAAAATTTTGCAGGACAGGAATTTGGATCTGGCAGCCGAAAGGTGAAAGTGGAAACCGTCAACATGTGGCACAAGGACAAAAAGATGGTGATTGCCTTGGGTTTGAGTGGAAGCCTCAACGGCACTATTTATCTGACAGGATTTCCGCAGTACAATGCGCAAACGCAGGAAATATACTTTGATCAACTTGATTATGTGCTGGACACCAAAAGCGCCCTGATGCGTACCGCAAACTGGCTGGCCAGCGGAGTTGTGTTGCGAAAGTTTCAGGAAAACTGCCGGTATTCCATCAAGCCCAATCTGGAAGAAGCGCGCAACAATATTGCGCAGTACCTAAATCATTATTCGCCCATGCCAGGCGTATTTGTCGATGGAAAAGTGGGCGGATTGGCCTTTGAGAAAGTTCAGCTTACCAACCGCGCCATCATTGCTTTTATCCAAGGCGAAGGAACGGTGAAAATCACCATCGACGGATTAAAATAATCAATTCTTTTTGGCGAATCGCGTCCGATAGACGTAATAGCTAACCACGGCAACCAGGATATACGGCACCGCCATCAGGTAGACGATTCCGTTGTTCATGGCCTCGCCCCGCGACACATCGCCTTCACTTTCAAGCGCCGCACGACACATGGCACATTGGGCGTTAGCCAGAACCGGAAACAGCAAAAGCACAAACAAAGCAATAGGCGTAAGGAAATTTCGGGCGGTCATTTTAGTGGGCATAATAGGGTGAAATCATCAGGTAAACCACAACACCCGTCACGGCCACGTACAACCAAAGCGGGAAAGTGATTTTAGCCAGCTTCTTATGGCGGTCAAACCTTTGGGCCAATGCGCGTACATAGGTGAAAAGCACCATCGGGATGATGACAATCGAAAGCAGGATATGGGTCAGCAGTATAAATGCGTATACGTAGAGCATGTTGCCCACTTCAGCCTTTTCATCGGCGCTGCGGACACCATCGGCATTGATATCGCCGTAAACCGTTGAATCAGCCGTCATGTGATAGGCTACATACATCACTAAAAAAAACACCGAGCACATGATGGCCAGATTCATCAGCCTTTCGTGCAACTTTCGGTTACCATTCTTGATCGCCCAAACAGCTACAATCAGCACAATGGCAGTCACAGCGTTTATGGTGGCGTAGATGGGAGGCAAAAATGACAGCGGCGCAACATCGATTCCAAAATCGCGCAACTTGACGCTGAACAAAACCGCCACGGCCAGTGGGATTATTATTGATACTGCAATGATAAATTTGCGGAACTTTTTTTCGGTGTTGATTGATGCTTCACTCATTGAGTAAAAGTTTAATGTCCTGGGTTAACTGTTTGATACCTTCCTTTTCAATTCCGTCGTAATACACGATTGGATTTCCGTAGGTATCGCGGCGGCTGCGGATGTTACCTTGCTTGTCGATCAGCGCAAAAAAGCCCGAATGTTCAAAACCTCCCGCAACATTTTTATTTTGGCCCGCATAAAGGTTAAACCCTTTGTTGGCGATATTCATGATATAATCAGAATCGCCGGTTAAAAAATGCCAGTTTGACGACTGGACACCAAGAGCCTGCGCATGTTCCTTTAAAACCTTTGGCGTGTCGTGTTCAGGATTGATGGTAATGGAAGCAATGCCAAAGGAAGAATTTCCAAAAAAAGTCTTTTCCAGTTCCAGCATGTTGGCATTCATTTTAGGACAGATGGTCGGGCAGGTGGAAAAAAAGAACTCCAGCACATAGACTTTTCCTTCATAATCCTTTTGGCTGATGGTTTTGCCGTCTTGGTTTACAAGTGAAAAATCAGGTGCCTTGCCGATAGTTACCAAGCTTGAAGAGGTATTCCCGGTGACATTGTCCAGGTTTTTTCCCGTGACGACCTGCGAATTTTTAACCCGATCTACAATTTTTGGGACCGCCCAAATACCAAAAAGGAGGACGATAAAGGAAATCCCGATATAACTTTTATTCTTCATCAGAGTCGGCGTGAAGCGTTGTTGTTCTTTTTAAGGGCTGCGCGATATTCGTAAAGGATAATCTTAAAATCATCGAGCATTTCATTGCTTAGTTCAGCCGGCGAAGACACATCGTATCCTTCCTTGTAGTCGTCGCCCTTTCGGCCGCGCAGGTTTCGCATTTTGTCAACCAGGTACACGTTAAAAGTTCCGGCAGTAGCATCCAGTCCGCCGGCCAATTTGAGTTGCTTGTGGTAGGCGATGATTTCCTCCTTTGGGGCAAAGACAAACTTCCATTGACTGATATCGGTAAAACCGGAAAACTGGGTCAGGATCCGCTTGACATCAGCCTCGGTACCAATCGGACAAACGTAAACAAACTGAAGGTCGTTAAACTTGTGGTAGCGCTGGTAGACTTTCTGATTAAGATTGAACAGCCCGCCGCGACGGTCGAGAATCTCATCGCCACCAAAACCCAATACGGTGATTTTGCCATCGAGTTTAACCGGTGTACTGTCGAGTGACTGCCAGTTGCCGAGTTCAGGAATTGAAGGTGTAAGTGTGGGTAATTTGCTGAAACTGTTTACTCCCGAAGCGAAAAACAAATACGCCACGATGGGCAAAACGAACAAAACAAACAGCACGATGTTCTTTTTCATATCGGCATTTAATCAGCATACAAAAATAAAAAAAGGCGGTGTTAAAACCGCCCTTTTCCTTGAATTAATATATGATTAAAAATTCCACTTGATAGTTGAATTTTTAAACACCTCATATACGTAATCTCCTTCAACAAGCAGAATGAATATCAAGTAAATTACCAGGAAAACCAGTGTTCCCACAACCGACCAGCGAAGGCTAGCCTTTTCCCCTTCCATGTGCATAAACGCCCAAACAATGTAGTACGCTTTTACGATGGTCAGGATGATGAAAATCCAGTTGAGCAGGTTCATGCTCAAAAAGTTTGTCATGTAGAGTGACGCAGGTTTTTCAATACCCAGGATTACTTCTACAATGGTAACCAGCGATAGGATACCAAAAACCCACCAGATTCTTTTTGTATTTGAAACGTGTTCGTGTCCGTGTGCCATGATGCTCTTAAATAATTATTATACCAGGTAAAAGAAGGTAAATACAAATACCCAAACCAAGTCTACAAAGTGCCAGTACAAACCAACCTTCTCGACCATTTCATAACTGCCGCGACGGTCATAAGTACCCAAAACGACATTGAAAAAGATGATAATGTTGATGACAACACCCGAGAATACGTGGAATCCGTGGAATCCTGTGATAAAGAAGAAGAAGTCAGCAAACAACTTGCTTCCGTACTCGTTTCGGACGAGGTTGGCACCCTCTACGACCAGCACACCATTACCCAGCATTTTGGCCGATTCCTCACGGGTCAGGACCTCTTTGTGTTTTTTCTTGTTGAGACCGGGCTGCAAACGTTTGTCGGCTTTATCGGCATCAGTATCCATGTAAATGCGTTCGGTGCGCACCAATACGTTAGGATTGGCTGCAAATCCGGCTTGCACTTCCGCCAGTGAATAAGACGGCAATGAACTTTCGTTCTGGAACCACATACCTCCACTGCGGGTTAGCTGCTGGCGCTCTTCAGGTAGTTCAACGGCAAAATCAGCCAAAGCCAGACGCTTTCCGTTGGTGTCAACAAACTGCAATAGACTTCCTCCCTTGGTTTCAACAGCTCCGTACTGGCCTTTGATAAAGTTTTTCCACTCCCAGGCCTGTGACCCAACGAATATCAAACCGCCAATAATGGTCAGGAACATATAAAAGGCCACCTTCGAACGGTTCTTTTGGTGTCCGGCGTCAACCGCCAGTACCATTGTTACCGATGAGAAAATGAGGATAAATGTCATCAACGCCACATAGTACATCGGGGCGTTTACACCGTGCAGAAACGGAAAGTGGTTGAACACTTCGTCAGGCAACGGCCATGTTTCGATGAATTTAAACCTTGAAAAACCGTAAGCAGCCAAAAATCCTGAAAAGGTAAGGGCATCCGATACGATAAAGAACCACATCATGAGTTTGCCATAGCTGGCACCCATCGGCTCATTACCTCCACCCCAGACTTTTTCGCCGGTTACCGTAGTTGTCGCTTCCATAAAGAGTCAGTTCGTTAAAAAGTTCCCAAATTTAGTCTTTTTTCTTATTTGTAGAAAGATAAAAATAAAAACAAATAAATCCACAAAAAATCCAGAAAGTGCCAGTACATCGCAGCCAGCTCAATTCCAAGCGGTTGCTTTGCACTGTATTTTTCTTTAAAATGATTATAAATTACAACCAGCAGCGAGATGATTCCGCCTACCAAGTGCGCCAGGTGGGCAATTGCGATTACATATATATAGGTAGTCGTAATGGAACTCGCGCTTCCGGTAAAAAAGTGACCGGATTCCACGATCTGCCCAAACCCTTGAAACTGAAAAAACACAAACCCCAATCCCAGAGCCAGCGTCGCCCACAGCAACATTGTCGTAGCCTTGCGGTCATCGGCCTTGATGCGCACCTTGGCCATATGAATGGTTACACTGCACAGCAAAATCAAGACGGTACTGATGGTAAAGGCCGTGGGGAGTGAAAAGTCGCGCAACCAATCGCCGCGGGAATGGCTCACCACATACGCACTGGTCAATCCGGCAAACATCATCGTGATACTGACCATCGTAAAAGCCAGCAACAACTTGTAGGAGCGGGCCGACCGCGCCTTGTGTTCCTCAAACGACATTACAGGTTTTGCCATCATCGTAAAAATTTATCAATTATATAAATAAGTTGCAGCAGCGAAATGTAAGATACGCTCACCAACATCAGCGACTTGGCCGCCTTAGCCGTTCTAAGCCTGTAGAGTTTAACCGCGTGAACCAACATCCAAACGCCCAATATAAAGACCAGCACACCTGCTATGGGTGTAAGGAACAATTGCCCAGTGTAACCCAAAACCGGCAACAGCGATGCCGCTACCAGCCAAACCGTGTACAAAATTGTCTGAAGCGCCGTCGACGTATCGC
Source organism: uncultured Flavobacterium sp. (assembly GCA_964537345.1). GTDB lineage: Bacteria > Bacteroidota > Bacteroidia > Flavobacteriales > Flavobacteriaceae > Flavobacterium. The sequence continues at coordinate 17,672 of CAZIBV010000030.1, forward strand.
GCTTGCCTGTTGGCAGCATAAAGAACCCGGCCTTTTCATAGTCTTCATACAAAAACCATCCAATGGCCCAAAAATGGGGAAACTGCCAGAAAAACTGAATCAGGAAAAGCGTCCCGGCCTCAATGCCAAAATCGCCGGTAGCGGCCACCCAGCCCAGCATAAACGGAATCGCACCGGGAAAAGCACCCACAAAAACCGACAGTGGTGTCACACCCTTGAGCGGCGTGTACAGGCTGGTATACATAAAGATGGAAATGGCCCCAAACATGGCCGTGATCGGATTGATCAGGTAAAGCAAAACCAGTCCTATGATAGTAAGCACCGACGCAATGAACAGCGCCATATTGGGCGACATCCTGCCTGAGGGAACCGGCCGATTCCGGGTTCGGTTCATCTTGGCATCCAAGTCCTTTTCAATCACCTGATTAAACGCATTCGACGCGCCCACCATACAGTATCCGCCAACGCATAGCATCAGCAAGACCGTCCAACTAAAAGGATTGGCATCGTCAAAGCCCAGCAAATAGCCGGCAATAGAGCTAAAAAGCACGCTGACCGCAAGACCCGCCTTGGTAATTTCCTTAAAATCGGTAAAAATGGCCTTGAGCGAAATCGTGCGCGCGGTGTCCAAAGAAGTCAGCATTAGGTTTAAAAAATCGTGGCAAAGATACGTTTTCCCACAACATCCGCCAATGTCAAAATGATAATATGGGCGTTCCGGCGCGCGTTAAAATCAGGATTTAACCGCCGTTTTCGCACAAACCGAAATTCAAAGCCAAACTTTAATTCCAAAAGCGCCGTCGGGCTGTCCGCTATATCTTTTGCGTCCCGAAAGCGCGGGATCGCAAAAGGATGCCGCTTCCATCCCTAACGCAAGCGCCAACTAAGTTAACAGTTAACAATGAACAATTAAGTTTTCATGGTAGGATGTCTGTCGGATTCTGATGTGGCAAACGTCCGGCTATCTAGAACTCATCTCCAAACTATTAGCCGTTAATCTACTACCTGACTCTCCCCGCGCCCGCAATCAACCCTGCACCCTGCACTCAATTAACAATTAACAGTTAACAATGAACAATTGGTTTCATTACCGCAAGAAGATTTCCGTTTAGAAGGAGATATGAATGTTATGAAAAACAACCCAGTACCCTGCACCCTGCACTTTATCCAAGAACGCGCTCGTCTAATGACAACAATCCAACTGTTAATTGTTCATTGAACTACGCCCGCAATCAACCCTGAACCCTGTAACCTGTAACCATCTACAAAAACGCGCCCATCTAATTGGCAACAATTTAGGTGTAATTGTCAATTATCAATTGTCCATTATCAATTGGTCTGCACCCTGCACCCTATACCCTGCACCTTTTAACATTTCCGGCAGATTTTCTGTATCAAACCAATCGAAAATCCGGCTAACTTCGCACCAATGGGTAGGGGAACAATGGATTATCCCAAACGAAAAAAACCTACAGGTTGGCTGCAGATTTTCTGTAAAAATTGTTAAAGTTAAGGGCATTCCACGGCCCCACAGTCAACCGCTTCAAAAAAGTATTGGGTTACCGGATCTGCGGATTTCTTCAATTGCTGTCGCCAACCATATTCCGAGCGGTTCTGGCTGAGACTCGCAATCTTCCGCTATGCAATCTCGGCGTTAATTCCCCAACAAATCGCAATCCCAATCGACAATTAGCAATTATCAATTGTCAATTATCAATTGCCCTGCACCCCTTAGTAATCAAAATACCAATTAAAAATATCACTCCTCAACCCAATCTGAAACCAGGTTGTAGCGTTTGAAAACGCGGTAAGGGTTTCCTGACTCGGGTCAAAGTTGCGATGGATGACACTGGCAAAAAGTTTCAGATTAGTCTGCGGATTAATGAGATATCCGGCCTGAAAATCAGCAATCAGGATTTGCGTCTTGTTGCCCTGCCCTATTTTTACGTTGGTGTCGTATGGTCGGTCTTCTTCGTAATCCTTAAAAATGTTGCCTCCGTAATTAAAAGAATTCTCATCGGTGTCAAAATCAAGCCCGCGCGTTCCAAGAGTCAGCTTGGCATCGGCAAACCAGCGGCCGTTCCAGTAGCGCGCCACGGCAATCACCTCGCGAAAATTTCCACCCCACATATGCCCTACACCTTGGTTGTTGTGCGCATAATTGGTAAGTGGATCGCTGTGCGCATACACATAAGGCCGGACGTGGTTGTACTCCATCTGAAGCAAAAGATTCTTTACTCCTAATGCGTCGAAATATTTGGCGCCAAGTTGATAACCAAATTTATTCTTCCAGCTCTGGTTGCCCTCTTTTACGTCATTCAGGGAAAACTCATCCAGCAAAAACTGCCCGTAAAGGTTGATACGGTTGCTCACTTTATACTTCCCGGTCAAGCCAAGCAAGGCGTTTCCGCTCCTCGCCGACGACGAAAATTCCACGGCGCGGTAAAAAATAATCGGGTTGATAAAGTTGGCATCAAAACCGCGGCCGTTTGTATTGGCCCACACCACCGATTCAAAAAAACCAAGATTCAGGCGCTTGGTGACATTCCAGCTCAGGTAGTGATTGGCCATATACTTGGTTTCGTACGTTCGGTCCTCGGTAACTTCCGGCCGCACGTCGCGCATCCACATATAAGTGTTGGTGTACTTGAATTTCCAGAATTTCGTATTGATTTTAAAAAACGGATACGGGCTGGCGCCATCTGCCATGAGCAACGAACGGTAGCCGTCGCCAATAAAATTGCGGCCGTATCCCAGTTGCAGGTCAAAAAATGAATCAGGCGTAAACGTAACCTGAGCCTCTGCCAGCGGAAAATCAAAGGAATCCGTTTTGAACGTTTTGGCTATACCAATGCCCGGCACAATTCCCGGAGTTCCGCCCGCAGCCGCAAGTGAAGCAATGTATTGGTTATAGTAGTCAGCAAAGCGACCCTGACTCTCAAATATCGTCGATGAAAAATTTACCATACGGCCAATCCCTCCCTGAAACTGAATGCCCCGGGTGTTCACGTAAGTACTTTTGACATCGCCCGGCGTGTTTTTTCCGAGGCGCAAATCAAAAATCGGGTTAAATGTAAACCAGTAGCCATCACCCTGAAACTCCACCAGATTCTCGTTCCACAACTTGCGGCCCGACCAACCCGAACGGTTTTTATAAAGGCCCGCGTAAGCGCCATCCAAATCGTAGTACTTTGAAACCTCAGCGTATGTAAAAGGCTTCGATCCGGTGTGGTTATTGGCACCCAGCTGGTTGAGCGCGCGGTCAAACTGGGCGTAAAAACTATGCGAAAACGGAATGTTGAGATGGCTCTTAAACTGCGGATTCGAAAACTTGTGCCGTACAATGCTGTCGTATTCAGTCAGCTCGCGGTAGTCGTCGGGATTGCCGACAGTTGTTTTTCCATCTTTTTGGTCGGCGGCGTACGGATTCATATTGACGACGATTTGCTGTTGCGAACTCAAGGCAACGGGCTCGGTGCGGTCAAAGGGGATTTTAATCCTGAAAGTGTATCGGGCATAAGTGGGGCGCCCCTCAAATTTGGGAGGCGAAATAACCGGGAAAAGCGAAAACACCCGGCGGGCCTCGGCCTCCAATTCAGGCTTTGGCGCATCGACGTACTGAACCACAAATCGGCCTTCGCGGTTCACCTCAAACACCACGATCACATCAGCACGCGACTCATCCGATTTGAAATTATCAAAAACAAAATCCTGAACCTCGCTGTAAAAACATTGCTCCAGAATCGGTCCGGCCTGGCCCGCGCAATCCGGAAAGACCGGAAATTCATCACCTACCTGGGCGGTCGCTCCCCAGCAACACAAGATTAAAAACAGGATTTTTCTCATGGCTAATATCCGTTGGTTGACGCGCCGCCCGCAGCAATGGCCTTGGCCGAAGAAGTTCCGATGCGCTTAACGCCAAGTTGAATCATTTGGATCGCCTCATCTAAGGTACGAACGCCACCTGCCGCTTTTACTGGCAATGGGGCGGCATTTTCCAACATTATCGTAACCGATTTAACCGTGGCACCATTGGGCAATCCGTTGGGCGTTTGGTAAAAACCGGTAGATGACTTGACAAATATCTCGTTGTAATGTCCTTCAAAATTAGGCACGACCACGCCCTTGATAAGCGCGGAGAGACGGGCAATTTCAGCGGGCGTCAGTGCGGCCACCTCAATGATCCACTTGGCAACTTTTAGGTGATCGATCGCGAGGCGCGTTCCCTCAAGGATTTCCTGGCGGACGGTATCTTCATCCCCGTTTATAAACGCGCGATAATTGCAGACAAAATCCAGTTCGTCGGCACCGTCTTCGATGGCCTGGGCCGCCTCGCGAAGTTTGTCCGCGAGAGCGCTGTTGCCATTTGGAAAGTCAATGACCGTCCCAACCAAAAGTGATGACTTTTCACGGTCGACCATTTGCCGTGCCATCTTTACCATATCTGGCCTGATCATAATCAATTTGAAACCTTCGTCGATGGCTTCCTTTACAAAACGCGCCACTACTTCCTGGTTCTCCTGCGGCGAAAGGCCGGCTTGTTCGGCGGTTTTAAGATAGGTTGAATCCAGATACTGTCGGATGTCCATAATTGTTTTGTTTAAAATGAAAAAATCCCGCGGGGCAGGACTTTTTACTTATTTTTTTGCTTGCCTGCCAGCCACACCACCGATGCAGCCAAAGCGCCCAGTGAATTGGCCAGCACATCGCGCGCATCGGCCATGCGGTTGGCGGTGAATTCCTGTTGCGCCCATTCAATGACTGATCCGTAAACCAGCGAAGCCACCATGACAATCAACACCAGCGAGAGCCTTTTTAACGGGCTTCCCTGCAGGTACATCAACCAAAGGAACGCAAACCCAAAGTGCATGGCAAAGTGGACGCCTTTGTCGGCATTTTCAACTGGCACGCTGGGCAATCCGGACAACTGAACCAGGCAGGCGACGCCAATGGCGAACGTCCAGCCCAGGGCCAGCATCAGCCAGATTTTACGCACCAATCAGCGCTTTGTAATCGTCGGCCGACATGAGGCTGTCATAATCGGCGGGGTTGGCTACCTTAACCTTAATCATCCATCCGTTTCCGTACGGATCGCTGTTGACGGTTTCAGGATTGGTATCCAGGTGTTCGTTGAATTCAATGATTTCGCCGGCCACGGGCAAAAACAAATCCGATACGGTTTTTACGGCCTCGACCGTTCCAAATACTTCTTCGGCATCCAGCGTCTGGTCAACCGTTTCAACCTCAACGTACACAATGTCGCCAAGTTCCTTTTGGGCAAAATCAGTGATGCCAATAGTTGCGATTTCGCCGTCAAGGCTAATCCATTCATGGTCTTTTGTGTACTTAAGATGGGCCGGAATATTCATGTTTAAAAGGTTTGATTATACTGACAAATGTAAAATTTAAGCGGGGTATTTTAAAATGTTTGGGCGTTAATTTCCAAAGTTGTAACGCAGGGTAAATCCTGTGCGGATGTTGGTCATTGGGAACGACGTCGAAATCACCGCTTTCGAGAACTGGTGGTCGTAATAGAATATGGCCGTCAGGTTCTTGCTAAAGGCATACTGCGCCGTCAATCGTGCCGACCAGATGTTTTGACCGCCACCCAATTGGTTGTTGTCATAATCCAGATAGCGCACAATGGTTTTGTTGTTTCGGTAGCTGATATCGGCCTTGATGTCGATGTCGCTGCGGATGATTCCCGTAGGGTTGTCGGCCAATTGCGATGAAATGATAACGTCCTTGATGCGATAACCCAGGCCCAAAACATACTCCTGACCCTGAACCTCGGTAAGCAGGTTGTTGTCAAAACTCATCGACATGGAACGGTCTTTCTTCATCTCGGCCAGGAACTTAAACGAGTTCTTCATCTCGAAATCCACGCGGATCAGCGGGCTGAACTGCTCGACCAGGTTGGCGTTGGCCACGATGATCTTGTTGTAGAAATTGCCGCCTGTATCGGTTCCGGTTGGATTCTGATCGTATTCAAAATTCGAACGGAACGAGTTTACCGTGTACGATGCCTTGTAGTTGTGCTGAAGCGAGAAACGCTTGAATCGGTCCTTAAAGAACTTGTAACGCATCAGGCCGTTGTACTTGATGGTCCAGTTTGGAATCGGGATGTCCCTGAAGATTCCGGTTGAAACACTGGATGCACTCGACCCTGTATAGGCTGAAATAAACGCCGGCAAAAGCACTGCCTGGTTGTTCTTGCCAAATCCTACCGGGAACCCGTCAGCGTCAGTCGGGAAAGCATTGGTTCCGTAGCGGCGCTCGGCCAGTCGGTTGGCGATGGTCAGACGATTTTCACGGAAATTGTCAAATGCTTCCGATCCGCTTTCATCGCTCTTCATAAAGGCCGTCTTGATCAAAACCGTCGAAATCGAGAAGTTACCCGTTGTATACGGCGACTCTGACTGATACGGTTGATCGAGCGACATGTCAACCCTATATTGTTCCGAATAGTTTTCGGCGTAAGCCCTATTGGCCACCAAATCAATTTTCAAATCCGGGAACAAGTCGACGTTGGCCGTAAAATCCAGCAACTTGTTCTCGACGCGCGTAAAGTTTTGGTTAAACTCCGGATAGGTTGTCAGCCAGCCGCGTTTGGCCGCTTCAAATCTGATATCGTCCTGTGATCCAAGAACAAACCAGGCTGACGGCTTGGTCGTTCCCAAAAACCCGACGCCCGGAAGGTAACCCGGAAGCACCGTGCCCTGGTTGTCGGT
>CAZIBV010000030.1:24502-26235 GCA_964537345.1 uncultured Flavobacterium sp.
CCCAGGTTGAATCCGTCAATGCTTTGCAAAGCCAGCGATGCGCGTTGCCAGTTGTAATCGCCGGTATAGGTATAATTTGACTTGACAAACGCCAAAAACGGCAGTTTGTTGAGCGGAAGTTCGTAGTTCACCACAATCTGCTGGGTGTGCTGATTGGATTGTCCGATGTCAAAAAAGTCATCCCAAACCGTGACGGTATTGTCGGGCACATTGTTCTCGTCCATGTAATTCCGGACGATGTTGCTGTTGGAAACCGTGTAGTTCACCTTGAGCGACCGCGTCAGGTTGTAGTTGAGTCCGTACTGGTAATTGAACAGATAGTTGCGACGGTAAAGCGGCTCAAGCGGAATACCGGCCACGTCAACCTGACGGAATTGCTGTCGGTTGTACTGACGCAAAATGTTCGAGTTGAACGAAATATTCGACGGCAGGTAGTTAAAGTTAAAGTCCTTCAAAAGGTTCCAGTAGTTGCTCTTCATGAACTTGGCGTTCTTGAGCGGCTCCACCGGTTTGTTCTGGAAGGTGTACGCGTAATCAACTGTAGCCGAAACCTGCTGGTCAAGATATTCCTCAACCTCAAAGTCGTGGTGCTCCACCTCGTTGTACGAGTAGGAAAGTGTCAGGTTTTCCGGATCGTAAACGCGTTGTTTTTGCTCGGGCGCGCGATCTTTTCTTACACCGATAAAGTTGATGCTGGTGCGCTTGGTATAATCAATGGCGCGTTCGCGGATGTTTTCCTTGGCTGCTTCACTCTGGGTGTTGTCCAGAATCTGCTCCAGTTTGATATCCTGATAGTACGGATCGTATTCCGGCGTGATGATCTCCTCGCCAACGCCATAGTTAAACGGAATGTTCAGCCCCCACTTTTTAGGCAACAGTTTGCCCAGCGCCAGGTTTGTCACCACGTTGTACTGCTTGACATCTTCTCGGCTGCGTTCGTTTGGACCTTCCTCGAGCCCGCCAAAACCAATGGTACTCATCCTACCGGTAGCCGATAGCGTTGCAAAGTCGGCAATATTCGAGTCGACGTTGATGACTGCCGCCATACCGCCTTTGTTGTCCATGTCGGCCATGCGCAACTCGTTAAACCACACTTCGCCCCGGATGTCCCTTGGCGTGGTCGAAAAATCTTCAGGCACACTCGGATTGCGGGTGTTGTTTTTGACGCCCACCATCAGCGTTCGCACCAGTCCAAAGTTTGGATTACCCTTAATACCAATCCGCGTCTCATTTGACGCACCGGCGCGCGAGGCATCCAGATCACCCTCGTTGACAAAGCGGATCCCGTTGATATCGGCTGGCGGCGCATCGGCACCCAAAGCCAGAATCTTGAGTTTGGTGAGCAAATCGAGCGAAATGTTCAGTTCGTTTTCATCCGGCCAGATTTCGCTGGCGGTCACAGCGGTTTGCGGCGATACCTTTAGCGGAAGCTGAACCTCATAGAAGTTTTGGGTAAAGTCATTTCCAAAACGGATAAACGCCATCATCTCGTTGTCCTGAAGCGGGGTTCCGTCATTCGGAAGCGCCTCGGCGTGCAGGAACATCTTGAGTTTCTTAAACTGACGCATGTCGACGCTCACGTTCTTGAACACGGCGCGCGCATCACCTGTTGACGACACATCGCCCGGCTCCAGACCACCCATTCCAAGACCGTCTCCGCGAATGCGCAAGGAAAGCGACTGCTCGTTTTGGCGCACTACCGTATTGTTGTTGTAAAGTTCTTCGCGAACTAC
>CAZIBV010000031.1:0-20023 GCA_964537345.1 uncultured Flavobacterium sp.
AAAACAAAAAACCCGAAACTCTCGTTTCGGGTTTTGCTTTGCGGAGGAAGAGGGATTCGAACCCCCGGACCTGTTACAGTCAACGGTTTTCAAGACCGCCGCGATCGACCACTCTGCCATTCCTCCTTTGCCGTAGCGGATGCAAATATAGCAAGGATTTTTAATTATGAAAAATATTTTTGGGTTTTTAAATGGGGGATATTTTAAAGGCTGAAATCTAGCAAATTAGGGTTGTGACTTTTTAGTTGGCGGGCTAAATACGGTATAAGGACCGATAACCTCGAGCCCGGGAATTTGCTGTGTAAGCGCCAATACAGAGCTTGAGTAAGCGCTGCGGTAGACTGTGTTGGGATTCATTTTGAGATAATCGCTGGCAAATTCAGCTTTTGAAACGTCGTCCGGTACGATGTACACCCGCAGCGTATCGCCATTGCGTATAAAATCGCGATACAGGAGGTCTTGACCAGTTTGGTAGGGTTGGTTTGTTGCGTAGCCCAATCGGTAAAGGTCACACTGTACAAATGCGGTGCGTCGGTCCTGAAGGAACCGGACACCCGGCGTCTGGATTTTTTCGAGCATCAGGTTTCTTTCCGCTGCAAAGTCATGCAGGTGCTTTTTCCATTCGCCGCCAAAAAGGACATGGGCATATCCGTATAGAGGGCGGGGACCTTCCAGCATCGGCATATAAAATCCGCCTCCAAACGCGGGATAAACTTTATTGATTTTAACCCGGGCGTCTGGATTTGCATTTTCCGTTGCCGATTGCGTGTTGCTTTTTTGGGCGAACTCCTGCGAAAATCCCGGTCCGGCCAATGTGCCCGTCGCCTCGATTTGGATACCCACCAGCCATATCATTGCGGTGAGCGCAACAATACCCGTCATGGCCCAACGCTTGGCGGAGAGTGCCTCAAATCCGGCGAAGGCCACAATGAGTAGCATCGGGAGTAGTGTGAGGAAGAATTTTAGTGCCGGGAAAAACCCAAGGAGGACAAAGGGAAAAACCGATAGTCCTATCAACGCCAGGTGGTTGCGCCAGTGACGCCGGTCAGTTTTAAAAATGGCCCAGAATCCTATCGCCAGTAACAGTCCAAAAACCGGAGTCAAAAACGCCGATCCCGTCGCCAGCATACTCAGCATCGACCTTTCGGCATTATCCATAAAACTTCCGCCCCATAAGATAATCTCGTAAACCGCCACCGGAGAATATCCCGATAACGCTATCGCCCCCACCGCCAACAACAGTGAAATAGCACTGTGTAGCATGGTTCGCTTAAAATTTGCAACACTCGAAAATTCAGGCAGGCCCAGCACGATGGCGTAAAAAACCGGGAATATCGTCAGCATTGACCAGCGGAATGGGATTGCGATGGCCACACAAACCGCCGACGCAATTAAAAATGCCGGCTTTGGTTTTCGCAGATATCGTACGAACAGTGTCAAGCTTGCCAGGGCAAATGCCAGACTGATGTTGGAGGCGTTCAGGATCAGGCTGTGAAAAAGCATGTCCGGAAGCGCAAACGGTAAAAGTGCCGAAAATGCCCACACCGCGCGCCGTTTGGGGAAAACTTCATGTAAAAAAACTGCGCAACCAACAAGCGATAAAAATCCAAATACAAAGGACAATCCTATCGCGACTTGCCGTAACGTCATTTCATCGGCTGGAAGAAAAGACAAGAGAAAATCAAACCCCGAATGGTAAGGCGCATAGGGCGTCTGGATGTCGGCGTTGCGTCCGCAGAGATGGTAGAGAATGGTTGTGGCGTCGTCGCCTTCAATGTATTGCGGAGTTAAGGCTGTGAAATATAGCAGCGCGTAAAGCACACCAAAGCCTGCCAAAAGGTAGTAGCGTTTTTTCATCGATGCTAATATATCAATTTAAAAAGCGCAACACCATTTGGTTTCTCAATAAAAAAAGCCTCACGAAGAGGCCTTTGTCTTATTTGTCAATCGAGCCCACGACCCGCTGCATAAACGCATTGAGCGCTTCTTTTTGCGGGGTTCCCTGCCGGATCATTTTCTCGACTTCGATCGCGCCGTACACATTGGAGATCAGTTCGGCAATGACGTCGAGTTCCTCGTCCTTGAGTGACGAAACCTCGGTCAGGGCTTCCAAAACCTCGGCTGTCTCAATGAGATAATCCCTGTCGTTGTCCTGGGCAAATTGTACAAGTTGTTTGATAACCGGAAGTTTCATGTCGTGCGGTTATAGAATTTCTGAAACGAGTTCAGTCAAAACCTCGGCCTTGTTGGTTTGGGTTTCGCCCTTGAGCTCTCCGCCTACAAAGGTTGCAAAGGTGGGCAAGTTGGTTACATTGGCCAGCTTGCGCGATTCGGGAGCGTTTTCCGCATCGACATAAACAAATGCAATTTGTTCGTTCTCCTGCGCAAGCTTTTTGAATTTTGGCTTCATGATCCGGCAGTTTCCGCACCACGACGCCGAGTATTGCACAACAACTTTTTCGTTTTGTGCCACAATATCCTTAAGCGTATCGGTTGTAAGTTCAGTATACATTTAAAAAAAAATGATTACAAGACAGTTGACAACAGAAAGCCCGTTGTCAACCGCCGTGTATGGTTATTAGTTGTTCAGGTAGCTGGCCACACCTTCGCGGGTAGCAAACATGGCCTCTTTTCCTTCTTCCCAGTTGGCCGGACAAACTTCGCCCTTGGTCTGAACGTGGGTGTAGGCGTCAATCAGGCGCAGGTATTCGTTTACGTTGCGGCCCAGCGGCATGTCGTTTACACTTTCGTGGAAGATTTTCCCATCTTCGTCAATCAGGTAAGTGGCGCGGTACGTTACGTTTGAACCTTCCAGGATGTACGTATCGGTCTCTTCGTTGTATGAAGTCGATTCGATATCCAAAATGCCCAGCATAGCTGACAGGTTGCGGTTGGTATCAGCCAAAAGTGGATAGGTTACACCTTCAATCCCACCGTTTGCCTTGGGCGTGTTCAACCAGGCAAAGTGTACCTCGTTGGTGTCGCATGAGGCTCCGATTACGATAGTGTTGCGACGGTTGAATTCAGGAAGTGCAGCCTGGAAAGCGTGAAGTTCAGTTGGGCAAACAAAAGTGAAATCCTTTGGATACCAGAACAAAAGAACCTTTTTCTTGTTGTTGACCGCTTCTTCAAAAATGTTGATTTTCAGGTTGTCGCCCATTTCAGAGATGGCGTCAACCGCGATATTTGGAAATTTTTTTCCTACTAATGCCATAATATTAAGTATTGCGTTTTTCGTGGCACAAAGATACGGCCTACCCCAAGGTTTTCAAATGACTTTTATCATTGCAAATCGCAATTACTTTATAGCAGTTTATTATTTGTGTCCGATGGCTGAGAATATGCCAATCGGCCTTGAAAAATCATGCAAATCTGTCAAATAATTCAAACAAACCTTTCGTAAATCGCATCGGGAATTTTCACTTTTTTATATTTGTGAACCAATAGACAAAATATGAATTTATTCCGCAAGAAATCAATCTCGACCATATTGCAACAAGGCGGCGACGGCGAACCGCACGGACTCCACAAAGTTCTAACCGTAAGAGACCTTACTTTTTTTGGGATTGCGGCCATTATTGGCGGCGGAACATTCAGCGCCATCGGGCAGGCTTGTTATTCAGGCGGTCCGGGTGTGACGTTATTGTACATCATCTGCGGTATCGCCTGCGGATTCACGGCTATGTGCTATGCCGAGTTTGCTTCACGCGTTCCGGTATCGGGCAGCGCCTATACTTACGCCTACGTTTCTTTTGGGGAACTTTTTGCCTGGATCATCGGCTGGGCGCTCATCATGGAATATTCCATCGGCAACATCTATATCGCTTTTTCGTGGAGCGGCTATTTCACCAACCTGCTCGAAGCGTTTCACATCACCATGCCCGAATGGCTTACGATTAATTACCAGTCGGCGCACGATGCCGTTAAAAGCGGTACCGACAGCGAGGGCTTTCGCGCCTGGAATTCGGCACCAATACTGGGCGGCCTGCGCATCATCTTTGACCTTCCCGCGGTTTTGATCAACGTGCTCATTACGTATCTTGTGTTTCGCGGCACCAGGGAATCGCGCAATTTCAGCAATGCCATGGTCTACATCAAGCTCGCCATCATCGTTTTGGTGATTATCGTCGGTGCGCTTTATGTCGATATCAACAACTGGACGCCATTTATGCCCAACGGATTCTCGGGCGTGATGGGCGGTGTATCGGCGGTTTTCTTTGCCTATATTGGGTTTGATGCCGTTTCGACACTGGCTGAGGAAGCCAAAAACCCGCAACGCGACCTTCCGCGCGGGATGATTTATTCGCTGGTCATCTGCACCGTCGTTTACATTTTGCTGGCACTTGTGCTTACCGGAATGGTATCGTACCAATACCTGGGCGTGAGCGATCCGCTGGCCGAGATTTTTGCCCTTAAAGGCGTCAAATGGATGCTTTTTATCGTCTCGATTGCGGCGGTTGTGGCCATGACGTCGGTTTTGCTGGTCTTTCAGATGGGCCAGCCGCGCATCTGGATGACGATGAGCCGCGACGGACTGATGCCCAAGAAGTTTTCTGAAATCCATCCAAAATATAAAACGCCGGGATTTGCAACCATTGTCACCGGCCTTGTCGTAGGGTTGCCGATCTTTTTTACCGACGAGAATTTTGTGCTTGATTTTACCAGTATCGGGACCTTGTTTGCCTTTGTGCTGGTGTGCGGCGGCGTGCTGATGCTTTCCCCGCAAAGTCCGGAAGAGGTAGCCGAGGGCAAAACCCGCGGTAAATTCCGAATCCCGTACATCAACGGCAAGTATATTTTTCCTGCCATGGTGATGGGTTCGGGTGCGCTCATCGCCTGGCTTTTCCCGGATTTCTTTGCCCAGGCCTGCGATTATTCAGATGGGAACTGCGCCACCAGCATTCCCATGACGGTTTTTATCGTTTTGTGCCTTGTGATGTCGGTTGTGGCCTATGTCAAAAACCTGTCGCTTATTCCGCTGCTTGGCCTTATTTCCTGCTGTTACCTGCTCACCGGAATGGCGGTCTCAAACTGGATGTGGTTTGGCGTCTGGCTGGTTGTAGGCCTGGTGATTTACTTTGCGTATGGGTATAGGAAGAGTAGGCTTGCCCAGAGTTGATATATTGGATTTTAGCCAAATTCGCTTTTTTGATCTAATAATATTTCGCAAATTCAAGGCGTTAGTATATTTTTGATTCAACTCTAATCTGATGCCTTATGGGTAAGTTCAGTCTCAGGATGACGGGCCTCGCGTTGTCTTGCCTATTTCTGCTTGCTGCCGACAATGTATTTTCACAAGATCGAAGCATAACCGTGACCTATCATATCTTGATTGACGATTACTTGGAAAAGTATGGCGCAACCGAGTTTGCAGTGTCGCAACTTACCACGAATGGTAAAGAAAGCATTTATACCGAGCGCCTGCCCGACACTAGCTTTGTGGGCCGGAACGGCGTAGAGCATTTGCAGGACATGGGCAAGATGACCTACCAAATGTACAAAGACCTTCAGGCGCAGGCGGTGCTTTATCAGGATCGCAACCAGGGAGGGATTAAGCAAGTTATCAGTCATAAAAATTACAGGATTCAGTGGAGCCTGACCGATAATGTAAAGGAAATTCTCGGGTACCGCTGTCAGGAAGCAAAAGGCCGATATGGCTGTCGCGAGTATACTGCATACTTTGCATTGGATATTCCATTATCCGACGGACCTTATAAGTTTGACGGCTTACCCGGACTGATCCTTGAAGTCATTTCTGATGATGGTACGGTTACCATAAACGCCACGAAAATCTCGCAGTCTGACAAGAAAATTGAAAATACCTTCACCGGAAAAGCTAATCTCATTGACTTTGAAGCGTCGCGTAAAAAATATCAGTTGCGATATGAAAAAATGCAGGCCTATATGCAAAGTCAAAACGCCGACGGTGGAATACCCAAGCGCTTTTTGGAATGCTACGTCGACTAAGGAGATTGCTTTTTGCTTTGGTTGTCTTTGGCGCGTTGCCGATTACATCCGCCAGCGGGCAGAAACTTTCAGGCCGTGTTACGGATGATGAAGGTCCGGTGGGGCTTGCCAGCATTGTCATCCGGAAGGCTTTGTTGCCCGGCAATATCTACAAGTTCACCACCGCCGATTCAGACGGAAACTATCAATTGAACATCGGGCCGCTCAAGGATTCGATCATTGTCGAAGTCAGCTCGCCGTTTCACGAACGCCACCGCATCAGGTTGGCCTGGAATGAATCGACCGGGGACGTGGTCAGGAATTTTAGCTTGTCGCAAAAAAACCAAGTCATTGATGAAGTCATCGTTGAGGCCACCAAGCGGGCCATTACACGAAAGGGCGATACCGTCACCTATGATATCGATTCATTCAAAGATGGCTCAGAGCGTGCGGTCGAGGATATACTTAAAAAGCTCCCGGGCATCTCTGTATCAGCTACGGGTGATGTCAGGTATAATGGCCGGCTTATCAAAAAAATGTTGATCGATGGTGACGACCTGTTTGACAAGCAGTATAAAATCGGTACAAAAAATATCAGCGCCAACATCGTAGACAAGGTTCAGGCGATCGAAGATTTCCACGAAAACCCACATTTAAAGGGAATTGACGCCTCGCGCGAAGTGGCACTTAACATCACCCTGAAAAAGAACAAGTCAGATTTCTCGGGTAATGCTTATGGCGGTTACGGTGTGAAGGATCGTTATGTGGCAGGCTTGTCCGGACTTTTGGTAAATGGTTTGGCAAAAACCTTTGCGGTGTCCAAAATCAACAACATCGGAGAGAACCCCGGCCCGTATGATTTAAAGTCGCAGTTTGAGAGCGAGTTTCAAGAAGACCAAGTTGCAACCCGTCTTCAGGAGTATCTGCAACCCGGCAACATCTATTCGACGGTCGACAATAAACACAGCAATTTCAACCGAAACTTATTCAACAGCCTGAGTTCCATAATAAAGATCTCACCGGCTGTTTCCGCGCGACTCAACCTTGGCTATTATCAGGATCGATTGACGCGACATCTTTTGCAATCATCGTTGGTAAGGACGGAAGCCGACACCATCAGTTTGTTTCAGGAAGAAAACCTTAAAATCAAGCCGGGGATTTTTGATGCGAATCTTAAACTCGAAAGCAAGGGAAATAAAAAAATCGTTTGGGAATATCTGGGTAAACTTCAGGCTACAAATAGTGATTTATGGAATGCCAGCGTCAATAATTTCGAGCAACTATTAAACAAGCTCGATACAAAAAACCTATACACAAACCATGAGGGTTTTTTGTCCATGCGCCTGGGGGACAGCCTGATCTGGATAAGCAATGGCATGTATTCACATGACGGCCTTGCTCAAGGATATCGCATAGCCGCACAGGATGGCGCGCGCAATTTCCAGTCGTTGGATTTTAAAAAGTCAGTTTTTCACATCACTTCTGACCTTTACGGTGTCCGCGGACGCTTCCGGTGGATGGGACGTCTGGGCTTCCTGCAAAAAGAACACGAGCTGATGAGTTTTTTATCGCCCGACTTGGCGCCCGACTTGCCCGAAGGTGACGATTTCGCGAATGATGTCACGTATTCGGTTACAAACCCATATGCAAAATTCCGGTTCAATTATCTTTCGAAAAAGATTGATACCGAGGTTTCCTTAGGCTTGAACTATCTGGATCTGGACTATCGCGATTGGCAGGCGTCAAGGTTGACGAGTAGTAAGTTCCGAGTAAATTCAAGCGTTTCGGTTACATATAAAATCAACACCAAAAACAGTTTGTCGGCAACGTATACACTGGATAATGAAGATCCTCGCGAAAACTATTTTTTGCAAGGAATTGTTCAAACCGGTTTTCGGGATTACGTCTCAAACGAGGCCAGCCTTCAATTACTCGAATCGCATCGGGCCGGACTTAGATTTCGTCATCGGTACGCCATGTTCAGCCATTTTTCAGTCTCCGCCGATTATACGCTTCACACCAATGGTTACGTCACTGCCATCGACGTCAGCCTGGACAATACTTTCTACCGAAACTTTATGAGTGCCCGCGACCGCGAAATGTACGAGTTCCGTTTTTTCAACACGGCCTACGTTCACAGGTTAAAGGCCACGATCGATCTGGATTTGGGCTACAGTATCAACAGGTTTGTCAACTTGGTCAACAGCACGCAGGTTCGTCAGGTTCAAGGCGATTTGTTCCGTTCAGAATTAACTGTTAAGCGTGCACTCACAACACAAATCCATCTTGAAGCGCAATCTTTGTTTCACCTCTCAAAATTTTCAGCATTAGGAAGGGCGGATACCCGTGCCGAGGCTTTCCGGCAGCACATAAAACTGGCGTTTACCAACAAAAAAAGATTTGACGCCAATACCACACTGAACTTTATGCAACCTAATCTGCAGGGCGATGAGCAGTACTATTTTTGGAACGCTCAGGTTACGGTTCGCTCAAAGAGCAATACTTTTGAATACTCTTTGTCCGCCGTAAACATTTTTAACCACGAATCATTTTCCATTGTCCGGGTTACCGATTTTTCCCGTTCGGCGTCGACGCAGACCCTGATCCAACGTTACCTGATGGCGAGCGTGAACATTACGCTTTAATTCAACGCGAACACCCCAAAAAAAGCCCCAACTTTCGCGGGGCTTGTCTATAGCTTAAGAGTTTTTTGGTCGGGTTCGACTGATTTTAACCTTTCAAAACCCCGGTATCCACAAAGCATTGACGCATCATCTCGAAAGTTCTTTCGATATCGTTGTCAAGCCCTATCGAGAAGCGGATCAGTCCGTCGGTCAGTCCCATTTCAGCCTGCTCTTCCAGCGGAATTTCGGACGAAGTCGAAGTTCCCGGCGCACTGAACAAGGTTTTGTAAAACCCAAGGCTCACCGCAAGGTAACCCAGGTTGCGCTGCTGCATCAGTTCCATTACCTCATTGGCCTTATCCAGTGATCCGGCGTCCAGGGTCAGCATGCCGCCAAAGCCGTATTCCGGGTTCATCATGCGCTTAAACGTTTCGTGTCCGGGATGGTTTTCAAGTCCGGGATAAACGGTCTTGAGTCCGAGCGCGTCAAATTTCTCCGCCAGATATTGCGCATTGTGGCTGTGTTGTTTGATGCGGATGTGAAGCGTGCGCAGGTTTTTCATCACGCTGGCCGATCGCAAACTGTCCATCGTAGGGCCCAAAAGCATGCTCGCACCCGAGTTGACGTTTTTAAGGGAATCGATAAACTCGCGGCTGGCGCAGGCCACACCGGCTACCGTGTCGCTCGATCCGTTGATGTACTTGGTCAGCGAGTGGATGACGATATCGGCGCCCAGTTGTGCCGGCGCTACCGACAGCGGCGAAAATGTATTGTCGACCACCAGTTTCAGCCCGTGTTTTTTGGCTATGGCCGACAGCGCGGCAATATCCGCCACTTCCAAAAGCGGATTGCTCACCGTTTCACAGTAAAGCACCTTGGTATCGGGCGTAATGGCTGCTTCGACCACATCGGCTTTGGTGATGTCGACAAATGTGGTCGAGATTCCAAAACGCGGGGCAAAATTCTTTAAAAAGGCATACGTCCCACCGTAGATCGTGCGGCTCGATACCACGTGATCACCCTGTCCGCAGAGTTGCATCAGCGCTGTGGTGATGGCACCCATTCCGGAAGCCGCAACCGCAGCCGCCTCGGTTCCTTCCATGCTGGCCAGCGCCTTGTCAAGGTAAAGGTTGCTGGGCGAGGAGTGACGCGAATAAAGGTAGCATCCGTCGGCATTGCCTTCAAAGGTGTCAAACATGGTTTTGGCCGACAGGAACGTATAAGTTGACGAGTCGGAAATGGACGGGTTGACGCCTCCAAATTCTCCAAAGTATTGCAGGTCCTGGATGCGATCGGCGGGATTAAAGCTCATAGTGATTGAATTTTTAACGAAATACGCCATATCGCTGATAAAAATCAATAGCACATTGTCTTTTGCCGATAAATAATCTACAATAAGTATTTTATGCGGATAAAATGTTTATTTAATTCTGTACTTTTGAATTTGTACTGAAAATTTATCCGATGACCCTGGACGCTATCGACAAAAAACTCCTGCAGCTCTTGCAACACGACAGCACGCCCACAACCAAGGCGCTCTCTTTAAAACTCGGACTGTCGGCCACCGCAGTTTATGAACGCATCCGCAAACTCGAGCGCGAAGGCGTCATTCGCGGTTATGTGGCCTTGCTTGACCGCGCCCGCGTCGACAGGGATTTTGTGGCGTTTTGTCATATCAAACTCCTGCAACATTCGCGCGATTTCGTGGTGCAGTTTGAAAAGCAAGTCATCCGCCTCGACGAAGTCCTCGAGTGCTTTCACGTAAGCGGCGATTATGATTACATCCTTAAGATATGCGTCCGCGACATGGCCGAATACCGTCAGTTCCTCGTTACAAAACTCACCACATTGGAGCACATCGGGAGTACCCAAAGCTCGTTTGTCATTGCCGAGGTCAAGAATACAACGGCGTTTCCCTTGACAGGTTAGAAAAATTTTTATTGATGCACCAGAATCCGCTGCGCCTTTCCATCTTTTAAGGCGATGACAAGTGTCCGGGTTCGCAGGGTCATCAAACCAATTTTATCTTCGCGTATGCGGTAAAACATATGGTTGTTTTCTTCGCGAAGCGGATCGCCCAACAGTTCAAGGATATCACCGCGGTTCATGCCCCTTAACGTATCCGATGCCATAAGGCTTCCCAGCATTTTTTCGCGGTTGGGAAATTCCCCGTCAACCACTTGCTTCCAACCCTGCGATGTAAAAGTTTCCTCAATTGCGGGCGGTTGGTTTTTGGGCGGTTTGTCATCGGCGCAAGCCAGAACAAAAACAATTAAAAGGATGACCAAATACCTCATAGTTCTATTTGCTGATACAACAGCGGCACGCAAACGTCCCATTTGTAGCGTTCGGCTATTTTGATACGGAGTTCGTCGGCCGGTTCGTTTTCACCGTGAATCAGGAAAACCTTGGGCTTGGTTTGCACTTCGCCCAGCCAATCGAGCAGTCCGGCCTGGTCAGCGTGTGCCGACATGGCCTGGATTTCCAGAATGTTTGCCTTTACCGGATAATATTTTCCGTGGATTTTTATTTCGTCGGCACCTTCCAGCAGTTTTCGTCCGCGCGTGCCCTCGGCCTGGAATCCCACCATGATGACGGTGGTTTCCTCGCGTCCGATGTAGCGTTCCAGATAGGTGAGGACGCGCCCGCCGGTAAGCATGCCGCTGGCCGCAATCACCACCTTGGGTTGGTCGTCAAAAACCGCCTCGATGGTATCGCGGTAATCTGTAATCAAATGGAACATTTTGCTCATTTTGGCGCACTGGTCAGGCAAAAGTTTGTGCCAACGTGCATTTTCGTAAAAAATATCCAAAACCGCTATGCCCATGGGAGAATCCATGATATAGGGAATGTCCGGAATCCTTTCCTGCTGACGAAGTTTCCACAGCAGATACATCAGCGCCTGGGCTCTTTCAACGGCAAAACCGGGAATGATGACCGTCCCGCCCCGGTTGACCGCATTGTTGATATAGGTTTCGAGTTCAAACATGACGTCGGTGTCGGGATGCAGACGGTTGCCGTAGGTGCTCTCCATAAAGATATAGTCGCCGCGTTTGGGTTTTTCAGGAGCGAACATCAGCACGTCCTCATCGCGACCTATGTCGCCTGAAAATACAAGCGTTTTCCCCTCGGCCACAAGCTCGATGCTGCACGCTCCAATGATATGGCCTGACTGGAAAAACCTTGCGTGAATCTCGGCGTCGAGCGCCACTTCCTCGTTGCGTTTCACAACCCGGAAATGCGGAAATACCTGTTCGGCCTGTTTGGTGGTGTAAAGCGGTTCGGCAACCTGATGCTTGGAATAGTGTCCGGCATTGGCGGCCTCGGCCTCTTCCTCCTGGATTTTGGCGCTGTCCAGCAACACCAGTCTGGCCACTTCGCGCGTGGGGCCGGTGCAAAAAATCTTGCCTTTAAAGCCGTCGCGCACCAACCGCGGAAGCCATCCGCAGTGATCCAGATGGCCGTGCGTGAGCAGCACCACGTCAATGCTGGAAGGCACTACCGGAAGCGGCTGCCAGTTGAGTTCCCGCAGCGGCTTGATGCCCTGAAACATGCCACAGTCAATTAAAATGCGCAGTCCGCCGGTTTCAATAAGTGTTTTGGAACCGGTAACCGTGCCGGCGGCTCCAAGGAATTGTATTTTCATATCACAACAGGTAACAAAGTTCAGATACTTCTTTAAGTACGTTTTTTATGCGGTTTTGGCTTACGCCGATGCTGGAAAGTTCATCGACACGGGCGGGGATTTCCTGCGCCAGGATAATGTCCAGTATCATGAGTTGGTCTTTTTCGGCACCTGACAACGTTGTCAAACAAGTGACGGGATAAAGCCCCGTATGGTCGATAAGCTGCCGAAGACTGTTTTTGTCGGGCGTGTCCCAGCTAAGGGTCTGCAATCCGCTGCACGAGGCAAAGGCCAGCGCGTCGGCGGTAAAGCGGTTGTTGGTCACGATGATGCAGTCGTCAAAGTACTGACCATCCTCAAAAATAGTATTTGGTACAACTTTCAAATCGTTAAACCGCGAGAGGATATACATCGGCACCTTGACGTCGGAGGTCGATTCGCGGCGGGCGTGAAACTTACATTCAACCAGGATGATCCGGCCTTCTTTTTCCAGCACAACGTCAACCTCATGGCTCACGCATTTTCCCTGCAAGTTAAGGTTGTTGCGCGTTTGGAAGCCTTGGGCCCGATAAAGTCTGGCAACAAATTTCTCAAAGAAAAAACCCGCCGGACCCAGTTGCTGCATGGCCGTGCGCAGGTTGTAGCGCGCAGCCGGCGAACCGGGGAGTTTTTTGAGCATGGAAAAAGCAAGTTTGTAAATCTTCTTGGTCGTGATGCCCTCGTACAAATGCTTTTCTATGGCAAACAGGATGTCGTCGGCAATGGCCGGATCGGCGCCCGAACGCAGGAGCGAGTGCCTTAATTTTCGGCGGTCAAAATCGACGACATGGCCTGAGTGTTTGATAATCTTCATACGTAAATGTAGTTACAATCAGCCTGATGGCAAAACTAGTTTCCCCAGTCAATTTTGCGGGATACGTACATAACCGTACCCAAAATGGCAAACAACCCGATGCTTCCAAACAAAAGTGCATAATCTTCCATGCGGATAATAACATAAATAAAAGCATACAGCGCGCCCAACGCACCACCAATAAAGGCGGGGAACTTCTTGTTCTTTAAAATCGTGATGGAATAGGCCGAAATCATCACAACCACCGCCACCGACGATACCAGGTAGGCGAGGGCAAAACTGCTGTGTTCGGTTATCGACAGCAAAAGCGTATAAAACATAATGAGCGCAAGGCCAATCATGGTGTATTGAAATACGTGGATTCGGATTTTACTCATCACCTGAATCAAGAAGAATATCAAAAACGTAAGCCCGATGATCAAAAAGCCATATTTGGACGCGCGCTCGTTTTGCAGGTATTGGTCAACGGGGATTGAAAAATCAACGCCAAACGCAAATTCGCTCAAATCAGGAAGGTCGCCAAAAGCCTGCTGTCCAAACGGGCGGTTGACGTGCAGGATTTTCCACGTGGCCGGGAATCCGTCGCCCGCGCCTTTTGTGTTGGGCAAAAAGTGGCCGCTAAAGCTGGGCGAGGTCCAGTTTCCGCTCATGGAAGACGTTGTCGTTTTACCTATCGGAACCATGTAAAGCTGGTCTGATCCGCGGTACGAAACTGAAAAGGAAAATGGCGTCTGGTTGTTTTTCAGATACGAGGCGTCAAAAGTGCGGCTTTCCAAAACGTCGTGCATGCCCTCGCCAAATTGCGGTTCCAGTCCGTGTGGGGTTCCGTTGAGGTTGACAACCACTGCGTTTTGAATGCTTTTCAGGTTGCTGCTTTTTACCATTACGGTAGCCTTGTCCCACAGTACGTTTTGCGGATCTACGTCATGCGCGGCAAAGTCAGGGCGGATAAACACGCCGTCAAAATTGAGCGTGGCGGTATAAACAGCGGCTTCAAAATAACCGTAGTGGCGTTTTTCCGTATTGACCGATGTTTTGTTGTTGAGCGTCTCCGGAAAAAAGTAGGCGTACTGGGTAACGGCCTTTCGCTGACGGACCGTTTCATTGGTCTTCTGGTTGTGGGCGACGGTTTCCTCAAAGGTGATGTAGGGAATTTTCAGGATAGGGCCGTAGACGTTGACCGGCCCGCCCCATCTGGCGGTGATTTTATCTTTGACTTCCTGCTGACGGACGGCGCGTTCTCCAATGAGGTCGCGAACCAACGCAAGGGGAATCAACAAAATAAGGGTTAACATTCCGACGATGATCAGCCGGGCGGTGTTGGATTGCAGGAAATTTTTCATAGTGATGGTTTATTTATTAAAGTACTCTGTATTTCAAAGTTCATAGATAAAAAAATCAGGTTTTCCTAATCAAGGCTTCAAGGGCATCGATATGCGCCGTGAACGCAGCCTTTCCGGCGGTGGTTGCTTTGTAACGCGTGTTGGGTTTTTTACCTATAAATTGTTTTTCAACCGATATGTATTGCTCAAGCTCAAGCGCCTTGGCATGACTGGCCAGATTGCCGTCGGTTACGCCAAGCAGTTCGCGGAGTGTGGTAAAATCAGCCGATTCATTCACCATCAAAACGCTCATGATCCCAAGGCGGATGCGGTGGTCAAAAGCTTTGTTGATATTTTGGATGATGGTTTTCAATTGACTATGAACGATTAACAATTAACAATTAGTGCTTCCAAAAAAAGCAAATGAACGCCTTTGTTTTCAGACAAATCAATTTTTGACTTGATATTTAAAATGCATGATGGCGCCGTAAACGATATGGCACACGCCAAAGCCAAACGCCCAGAATTCCAGCGAGTAACCGGGAATCGCGGTACACAGCAGCCCCAGGATAATCATGGTCAGGCCAATGTAACGCACATCCCTGAAGGTGTATTTGCTGGCGTTGACGCAGGCAAGCCCGTAAAAAATAAGCGTCACCGGCGCAATCAGCCCGTAAACTTCCTGACGCAAAAGTAAGATTGAAAACACACCGCCCGTGACAAGAGGTATCAAAAAGTTTATGGCCAATCGTTTTGAGGTGTCGTTCCAAATGGTTTCGCCGCGCTTTCGGGCGTTGATCGTTGTCATGACCAGGGCGGTCGCAATGGCCAAAACCATTACGCATAGGGCCGTGACCAGCATCGCCTTAAACGTATTGCTCTCCAGTGTGACGTATTGTGTTTCGTGATTCTCCAGCAAATTATGGCCAATCCAGGCGCCGGCAAGGGCATAGATACCGGCCATCACGCCCGACAGTCCGCTCAGGGAAATAAACTGGGTAGAACGCGACATCATCTGGCGTATGTCGCTCAAATCCTGCAGATACTTTTGATTATCCATAAAAGAACTTTGAATTGCAAAGTAAAATGAAAAGATTGACTCTTGCAACACATATCTCAATTTTTTTTCAGGCCGATAAAGCCGCAAAACTGCATGCCGTCAACCCTAAGCAATAAGCGCTTGAAAAACACCCGATTTTATTTGAAGTAGTCCATTTTTTTGTCAGTCTAAAAACCGTAAGTTTGTGTCACAAAAACTAATTTTATAGGCATGAATACTTTTGACGTTGCGGTTATCGGCTCCGGCCCCGGAGGATATGTTGCCGCCATCCGCTGTTCGCAGCTTGGCTTTAAAACGGCTTTGATTGAAAAATATCCAACCCTTGGAGGAACGTGCCTCAACGTTGGCTGTATTCCGTCAAAGGCGCTGCTGGATTCATCGCACCACTATGACGAGGCCACACGCCATTTCAAGGAGCACGGCATCGACATTGAAGGACAGATCAAAGTGAACCTGCAACAAATGATTGCCCGCAAAGGACAGGTGGTCGACCAAAACGTGTCGGGTATCAAATATCTGATGGACAAAAACAAAATTACGGTCCTGGAAGGCGTCGGATCATTTGAAGATGCCACGCACATCAAAATCACCAATGGCAAAAAATCCGAGACGATAGAGGCCAAATACACCATCATCGCCACCGGATCAAAACCGTCTACACTGCCGTTCATCAAAATCGATAAAGAACGCATCATCACCTCTACTGAAGCTCTTAAGCTGACTGAAGTTCCCAAACACCTGATCATCATTGGCGGCGGCGTCATCGGCCTCGAACTCGGACAGGTTTACCTGCGTCTGGGGGCACAGGTTTCGGTGGTGGAATATCTGGACCGCATCATTCCGGGAATGGATGGCGCACTCAGCAAGGAACTGACCAAAGTCCTCAAAAAACAGGGGATGAAATTCTATACGTCGCACAAAGTGAAGTCTGTTGAGCGAAAAGGCAAGACCGTCACGGTTCAGGCTGACAATGCAAAAGGGGAGACGCTAACCCTGGAAGGCGATTACACACTCGTAGCCGTGGGCCGTCGTCCGTATACCGATGGACTCAATGCCGAGAAAGCCGGTGTAAAATTGACCGACCGCGGACAAATCGAAGTCAATGACCATCTGCAAACCGCTGCCTCAAACATTTATGCCATAGGCGATGTGGTTCGCGGGGCGATGCTGGCACACAAGGCCGAAGAAGAAGGCGTTTTGGTAGCCGAATACCTGGCCGGACAAAAACCGCACATTGATTACAACCTGATTCCGGGTGTTGTTTATACCTGGCCGGAAGTGGCCGCTGTTGGCAAAACCGAGGAACAACTCAAGGAAGCCGGCGTGGCCTATAAGGTAGGGAGTTTCCCATTCAAGGCTTTGGGCCGATCACGCGCCAGTATGGACACTGACGGCTTTGTCAAAATCCTGGCCGACGCCAAAACGGATGAGGTTTTGGGCGTTCACATGATTGGGGCACGCACCGCCGACCTTATTGCCGAGGCCGTAACGGCGATGGAATTCCGCGCATCAGCCGAGGATATTGCCCGCATGTCGCACGCTCACCCTACGTATGCCGAGGCTGTTAAAGAAGCTGCCCTGGCAGCAACCGATAACCGGTCAATCCACTCCTGATGAAAAAGCTCATTTGGCTTACTGCCGCGCTGTTTACCTATGTGGCTCAATCACAAACACCGTGTTCCGGCGGTTTTGCCGGTAGTTATGCCTGTTCAAACCTCGACTTGCAATCGCTGGTGACCTTTTCACAGATGGGCGGCAACAATTTTACTACGGAAGGCAGCAGTTGCTGGGGCTGGACTGATCCGCTCACCGGCCGCGAATACGCGCTGATGGGCTGCTCGACGCACCTGGCGTTTGTAGACATTACCGATCCCGTAAATCCCGTCTACAAAGGCAAGATGAACGGTACAAACAATTCATCGAGTTTGTGGCGCGAGATCAAGACTTATAACAATTATTGTTACGTCACCAGTGAAGCACCGGGTCACGGACTCCAGATTTTTGACCTGACCCGTTTGCGAAATGTAACGGTGCCGGGAACTTTTGCGCCTGACGCCACTTACACCGGATTTGGAAACTGCCATACGCTGATCATCAATGAAGATACGGGATACTTATACGCCATGGGAACCAACACCCAGTCAGGTGGCCCGCACATCCTGAACCTGGCCAATCCGGCCGCTCCGGTTTTTGCCGGTGGTTACAGCGCACAAGGCTATACGCATGACGGCCAGGTGGTTACTTACAACGGTCCGGACAGCGAGCACGTTGGCAAGGAAATTTTTGTCGGAGCCAATGAAGACAAGGTGGTCATTGTAGACGTTACCAACAAGGCCAATCCGCAGTTGTTGTCAACATTTACCTATCCAAACACTTCTTACACACACCAGGGATGGTTTACTGAGGATCACCGCTACTGGCTTTTGGGTGACGAGATTGACGAACTTGACTTTGGTTTTAACTCCAAAACTCTGATTCTGGATTTTGGCGATCTTGACAATCCGGTGCTCACCGCCAACTATTTTGGCCCGACGCCCGCCGTTGACCACAACGGATTTGTTTTGGGCAATGAGTTTTTCCTGTCAAATTACACCGCCGGCCTTCGCATCCTGAGTACGGAGCAAGTAGGCGCCGGTGTGCTGACTGAGGTGGGCTATTTTGACACCTATCCGCAAAACAACAACGCCGTATTCAATGGATCGTGGAGCAACTATCCGTATTTTCCAAGCGGAAACATCATCATCAGTGATATTGACGCCGGACTTTTTATCGTCAAAAAAAGCGGAAGTCTTTCCTCGGCCGATGCTGCGAAAAAGAATTTTGCAATGTCACCCAATCCGGCCAGCGCAACTGTGTATTTTCAAAGCAGCGAAGTCATGGAATCGGTTGTGGTGACGGATCTGCTGGGCAAGCGCGTATTAAGCGTTCCGGTTATCGGCACGCAGGATTACACCCTGGACGTCAGCGGTCTTGAATCAGGAATTTACACCGTAACCGTCAATGGGTTACAGGTGCAAAAACTCGTCATCCGATGAAAAAACTCCTGTTGTTCGCCGCATTTATCGCCATAGGCTGTTCGAGTGACAGAAACGAATCTTCGTCTGTTTCCGGCGATATCGCGTGGAGTAAAACCTTTGGCGGATCGCAGGATGAGGTAAGCGGAGGGCTTGTGGGCACTCCCGACGGCGGTGTGATCATGGTCGGCCATTCGTACAGCGCGGACGGCGACATCAATCCGGCACATCCAAATCTGGAAATCGTGGTAGCCAGGCTCGATCGCGACGGCAACACCGTCTGGAAGAAAACCATCGGCGGCAGCCAGGACGACTACGGAACCGGAATTATTACCACCCGCGACGGCAACTACGTGATTTCCGGTTACAGCGGCAGCAGCGACGGCGATTTACAGGAAAACCTGGGCATGCATGATTTTTTGCTCTGCAAGATTACCCCGCAGGGCGATATTTTGTGGACCAAAAACTACGGATTTACCAGTCACGACCACGCGCACAAAGTCATTGAACTTTCCGACGGCGGATTCTTTATTGCAGGATATGCCGATTATGCCGGAATTGAGGGTACGGCCGGCGACGGCAACAACGGCGAGGGCCACCAAATGCGCAACACCGCCAAACACGGAGTAGGTGAGTACATGGGCATCAGGGTTGACAGCGCCGGAAATTTTATGTGGTACCGATATTTTGGCGGGACGATGAACGACCGCGTCAACGACATTGTCGAATCGCGCGATGGCGGCATCATCATGGTGGGCTACAGCGAGAGCGAGAATTTTGACATTGACGACAGCAAAGGCAGTTATGACTACTGGGTGATCAAGCTCCACGCCGACGGAATGCTTCACTGGAAGCGCAGTTACGGCGGATCGGGCATCGATCAGGCGTTTGGCATTGCCCGTACGGCGCACAATTCGTACATCATAGCCGGACGTTCCAACAGCGACGATCAGGACGTCAAGAATCCGCTGGGCAACTTTGACGCCTGGGTCATTCACATTGACGACCACGGAAAATTGCTTTGGGAAAAGTCATTTGGCGGCGCCGATTATGATGTGGCCGCAACCGTAAAGAATACCGGAGACGGCAAATTCCTGGTGGCCGGCAATACCCGCGGATCTTATTCGGGACTTTCCAACCACGGCGAGAACGACGCCTGGCTGTTTTGCATCGACGCACACGCCAACACCAAAATGCACTGGCAAAAGGCTTTTGGCGGATCGGGGATTGACATGGCAACCGATGTGATCCAACACGGTCAAGCGCTCTACCTGCTGAGCGATTCGCAAAGCGCCGATGGCAACGTTCCCGACAACAAGGGCTTTAACGACTTTTGGCTGCTTAAACTAAATTGATTTTTCTTGAGGACAGTCCGCACGATAACGGTCGATCCGGAGATAAAACAGCTTTTGCCCGCCTGGGGAAGCCGGTTCCGCGAATGCGTCTGGCTCGACAGCAACAATTTTGATCAAACCTATTCCTGTTTTGACGCCGTCCTGGCTGTTGATGCTTTTACGCAAATCGTTACCGGTGCCGATGGCGCGTTTGATCGTCTGGACGAGTACGTCACCCATACGCA
>CAZIBV010000031.1:20123-25856 GCA_964537345.1 uncultured Flavobacterium sp.
GCACATAAGCCGCGGCGACATTTACGAAGCCAATTTTTGTATGGAGTTTTACGCCCATGCACAGATTGATCCGCTGCCGGTTTACCAAAAACTAAACGCCATTTCACAGCCGCCTTTTGCCTGTTTTTTAAAAAGCAACCAACATTTTGCCATGTGTGCCTCGCCTGAACGGTATCTGCGAAAGCAAGGCGACAAAATCATCTCGCAACCCATCAAGGGAACGGCACGGCGCAGCGAAGATCCCGCAACTGATGCGCAAATCAAATCCAGCTTGACCCAATCGCTCAAGGAACGCACCGAGAACATCATGATTACTGATTTGGTGCGCAATGACCTTTCCCGTACTGCCAGCCGCGCCAGTGTGCAGGTTGAGGAATTGTGCGGCGCCTACACTTTCCGGCAAGTTCACCATTTGATTTCGACCATTGTGTCTACAGTAAGGCCGGAAATCCGTCCGGTAGAGGTTTTGCGAACCACTTTCCCCATGGGCAGTATGACGGGCGCTCCTAAAGTATCGGCCATGCAAATCATTGAAAAGCTCGAGGCCACCAAGCGCGGATTGTACAGCGGCTCCATCGGGTATTTTACGCCCGCCGGGGACTTTGATTTTAATGTTGTCATCCGCAGTATTTTGTACAATTCC
This sequence comes from uncultured Flavobacterium sp., assembly GCA_964537345.1. Taxonomy (GTDB): domain Bacteria; phylum Bacteroidota; class Bacteroidia; order Flavobacteriales; family Flavobacteriaceae; genus Flavobacterium. The sequence continues at coordinate 20,767 of CAZIBV010000031.1, forward strand.
AAAAATGAGTACGTTTCCTTTTCCGTGGGCAGCGCCATCACGGCCGCATCAGACCCAATGCAGGAATATGAAGAATGCCTGCTTAAAGCCCGGGCGATGCACAAGGTGTTAGGCTAGTTTTGCGTATTTTTGAGGATGCTCGAATCTTTTCAGGATCATTTGGACACGCGCTTTCCGTTTTTGCGGAAGTCCCGGCTGTTGCTGGCCGTTAGCGGTGGTCTTGACAGCATGGCCATGTGCGATCTTTTTTTGAAAAGCGGATTCGATGTGTCGCTGGCGCACTGCAATTTTACACTTCGGGGCAATGAAAGCGATGCCGATGAGCGTTTTGTAGCCGATTATGCCCAACGCAACGGGCTGATGCTTCACCACACCAGGTTTGATACCCGCGCCTTTGCTGCCGACAACCGGCTGTCGATTCAGTTGGCTGCCCGGCAATTGCGCTATATGTGGTTTGATGAATTGCTGGAGAAATTCAAATATGATTATCTGCTGACGGCCCATCACGCCGACGACAACATCGAGACTTTTTTGATCAACCTGTCGCGCCGTTCGGGAATTGGCGGATTGTCGGGCATTCCGGAGCAAAACGGCAAGATCGTGCGTCCACTTTTGCCTTTTTACCGGCACGATCTGGAGCAATATGTCCGCAGTCAACGGATTGAATGGCGCGAGGACAGCAGCAACGCATCCGGCGATTATTTGCGAAATCGCATCCGGCAGCGGCTGATTCCCGTTTTAAACGACACGGTTCCGGGTTTTGCGGATGCCATCGGCGAAAGCCTTAAAAACCTCAATATGGCCAGGCGGATGGCCGACGATGCCGCGCACTTGGTGTACAAGGAGGTGGCGGTTGAACTTCCCGGAAAGACGCTTTTTAAATGTGCCGAACTGACGCGCCTGGAACATTACGCCGCATATTTGCACCATTGGTTCGCGCCATACGGTTTTACGGCCTGGAACGACATTTATGCGCTGGTGGATGCGACATCGGGCAAGCAGATCCTTTCAGCCACGCACCGGCTGGTCAAGGACCGGGAGGTTTTGATCCTGGAAACCTTGAAGCAGCCAAGTGATGAAGTGGTGTTGATTGATGTCGGAACCAATGAAGTTGCGTCGCCTTTGCGATTGCAATTTTCGATGGTTGACGCCGTTAAAGATGCTGGCGATAATCGTATATTTGCCGATGCCGATCTGCTGCAATTCCCATTGACGCTGCGAAGGTGGCAAGCAGGCGATGTCTTTGTTCCGTTTGGGATGCGTGGCTCGAAAAAAGTGTCCAAATTCCTCAAGGATGAAAAGGTGTCGCTGCCTGACAAGGACGCCGTTTGGGTGTTGTGTTCAGGCGAAACCATTTTATGGGTGATTGGCCGCCGTATGAGTGATTTGTTCAAGGTAACCGATGCCACCCAAAACATTATCAGGATTGATTTTATACCATGAAAAAACTTCTTTTTGCTTTAGTAGCGCTTTTTTTCCTTAATGCTGTTTTTGCCCAGATTGTCAAGCCGGTTACCTGGTCGTCAAAGGTTGAGAGGATTAACGACAATGAATTTAATCTGATTTTTACCGCCGTTATTCAGACCGATTGGGTTGTATACTCGCAGTACACGCCCGAGAATGGTCCGCTGCCGTTGACGCTGAGCTGGGAAAAAGGAAAATATGAACTGGTTGGAAAGACCAAGGAAACACCATATAAAAAGAAGTACAGCGACATTTTTGAGGTTGACGAATATTACTTTGAAAAGGATTTTAAGCTGACGCAGCGCGTAAAAATTCTGGATCCGTCGGTCAAGACCATCAAGGTTACCGTGGATTATCAGGTGTGCAAGGAGGCTTGCATCAACGGAAGCGAAGACTTTGAGTTTGCCATTCCCAAGGTTGAAAAACCAGCAGTCGCGACTGTATCTGTGGACACTGCATCAACCGCATCACCCACCGTTGACACCCTGGCTGCTGCGCCCAATGCGCCACCCGCCAAGAAAGCTGCGGTGACGCCATCTAAGCCCCGCACGGGCGAAGGAAGCCTTTGGGGTATTTTCTTCCTGTCTTTCTTGGGCGGATTTGCCGCGCTTATGACGCCTTGTGTGTTCCCGATGATTCCCATGACGGTGAGCTATTTTACCAAGCAGAGCAAGACGCGCGCGGCCGGAATCAAGAATGCGTTTATCTACGGATTCTCGATTATCCTGATTTACGTTTTGCTGGGTTCGATCATCACCGCGATTTTTGGTGCCGAAGCGCTTAACGAACTCTCGACCAATGTTTGGTTCAACGTGATTTTCTTCCTGTTGCTGATCATTTTTGCGATGTCGTTTTTGGGCGCGTTCGAGATTATGCTGCCCAACTCATGGGCCAACAAGGTCGACCGTCAGGCTGATCGCGGCGGGATCATAGGCATTTTGTTTATGGCGCTTGCCCTTGCGATTGTGTCGTTTTCGTGCACGGGCATCATCGTGGGTGACCTTTTGGTGATTGCAGCCTCAAAAGGCGGAATTGCTCCGGTTGTCGGAATGTTTGGCTTCTCGCTGGCACTGGCGCTTCCGTTTATGCTTTTTGCCATGTTCCCGGGCTGGCTCAACACGCTGCCAAAATCAGGCGGCTGGCTCAACACCGTTAAAGTATCGCTTGGATTTTTGGAGTTGGCGCTCGCCTTTAAGTTTTTGTCTAATGCTGATTTGGTGCTTCAGGCACACTTGCTGGAGCGCGAAACGTTTTTGGCGATTTGGATTGCGATTTTTGGAACCTGGGGCTTGTACCTGTTGGGCAAAATTACGCTTCCGCACGACAGTCCGCTGCCGTTTATATCGGTGGGCCGATTGATCCTGGCGTTGCTGGTGCTGTCGTTTACCGTGTACATGATTCCGGGATTGTTTGGCGCGCCGCTCAAGCTGATCAGTGCGTTCCCGCCGCCGCAAACCTATAGTGAAAGTCCGGGTGGATTTGGCGCTGCCGTCACCGATAGGACCCAAACGCTGCCGGAAGGCGCCAAGTTTGGCGAGCACGGAATCGTCACCTTTACCGATTATGAAAAGGGGCTGGCACACGCCAAAAAGGTTGGCAAGCCGGTGCTTCTGGATTTTACCGGATTTGCCTGCGTCAACTGTCGCAAAATGGAAATCAACGTGTGGAGCGACGAGCAGGTGCTCAAGGTGCTTCAGAATGACGTGGTGCTGATTTCACTTTACGTTGACGACAAGCGTTTGCTGCCTGAAAGCGAACAGTTCGTATCGGCCACTACCGGCAAAAAAATCAAATCCATCGGCAATAAATGGGCTGATTTTATGATCAGCAGATACGAGACCAATACCCAGCCCTTCTATGTCATGATGGGCCACGACGAGCAAAACCTTATCGATCCGATTGGTTACACGCCCGATGCCGCCGAGTATCTCAAATGGCTTCGCGCCGGAGTTTCTGCCTTTTAATCACTTGACTCAAGCGTAAAAATTTCCTCGACCGGCTTTTTGAAGAAGGCCGCAATCTTTAACGCCAAAACGGTTGACGGAACATAACGTGCCGTCTCGATGGCGTTGACGGTTTGTCGGCTTACCCCGATCGCACTGGCCAGTTGTGCCTGCGATATGTTGGCCATGGCCCGCAAAACGCGAAGGTTATTGGTCATCCCGTTGCATTTTTTTGAGTTTGTAAAGCATCAGGTGGAATCGTGCCACAAAAAACAACGGTATTGAAAACATGCTGAGCATCATCACCTGCAAATAGAACATTCCGTAAACCAGCCAGGTTGCCAGCATCAGCAGCACAAAATTGAACCAAAGCGCCCAGGCCAGGCTTTCGTAGCGGATTTTGGCCGTGAACTCATCTTCATCTGTCAGCCTTGAAAATCCGGTCAGCATACAGCCCGTAACAATGAGCGTGATCAGGATTTCATCGGTCAGGTCATTCTTGACGATGGCAAAGTACTGTTTGTTTCCAAGGAATTCGTCGCTCATGACGGCAAATGTGGGTGCGTTCAGTCCCAGTTCGAGGGTTCCGTTCCAGGCTATCCAGGCCATACAAAGAATAGCGGGCACCAAGATCATCCAACCTATCTTTTTAAACGAATGCGGAAAAAGAAATTTTGTTTCCATTGTAAAGATATTTTGACCAAATGTAAAGCATGTTTTACATATAGACAAAAAGAATTGACAATTTTTTTTAGATTTTCGGCAGATTTTCTGTATCCGATGTGATTTTGCCCGTGCGTAATTTAGTCCAATACGCCACGTCATGCTGATTAAAGTTTTTGGAAGCGCCGTTTTTGGGATTGAAGCGACTACGATCACCATCGAGGTCAACATTGAAAAAGGAATAGGATATCACCTGGTGGGCTTACCTGACAATGCAATAAAGGAAAGCAGCTACCGTATTGCCGCTGCCATTAAGAACAACGGCCTGTCGATGCCGGGCAAGAAAATCATCATCAACATGGCTCCGGCTGATTTGCGAAAGGAGGGATCGGCCTATGACGTTCCTTTGGCCATTGGGATATTGGCGGCATCCGGGCAGATTCCGTCCTGCAACGTGGCCGATTTTGTGATCATGGGCGAACTATCGCTCGACGGAACGCTCAAACCCATTCGCGGCGCTTTGCCCATAGCCATCAAGGCGCGGGAGGAAGGTTTCAAAGGGCTGATTTTGCCCGCGCAGAACGCACAGGAGGCCGCCATTGTCACGGATCTCGAAGTTTACGGTGCGTCAAATTTATCAGATGTCGTGGCGATTTTTGATGGAACCTCACAACTTTTGCCTACGGTTTTTGACGCCTCGGCTGATTTTGATAAGACACAGGACTTTGAGCATGACTTTAGCGATGTAAAAGGGCAGGAGAGCATCAAGCGTTGTATGGAAATCGCCGCGGCTGGCGGACACAACATCATTTTAATCGGGCCGCCCGGAGCCGGAAAGACGATGCTGGCCAAGCGGTTGCCTGGAATTTTACCGCCGATGACGCTGCGGGAAGCGCTGGAAACCACCAAAATCCACAGCGTGGCCGGAAAGCTCAAGGAAGTTGGGTTGATGAACCGTCGGCCGTTCAGGAGCCCGCATCATACGATTTCAAATTCGGCACTCGTTGGCGGCGGCAGCTA